>DAITMB010000011.1:2164-65226 GCA_036835375.1 Bacteroidota bacterium | reverse complement strand
AGAAGGGAATAGAGCAAGGCTTAGAGCAAGGCATGGAACAAGGCATGGAACAAGGTGCACAGCGTACGCTCCTGCTTCACATCACAAAGCTTCTTTTGAGAGGGCTTTCGGAAGCAGAAGTGTCCGAAATGCTGGAAGTGAATATCGTTTTGGTCCGAAAAACCGCACAGACGCTTCGCGAGGAAGGGAAGCTGTAGGTAGATTTTACTGGGCTACATGATCATTGCACTGTTGATCAGCAGGGGAGATGGTTCATACTCGTCAATGTCTTTTATGATCATTGCTTCAATGATTCAGGGGCTTCATGTACTGATTGTTGGCGGACTGGCTATTTTTTATTTTTTGGACAAGAAGGGGAAGGAACTTGGAAAGGCTTGGGCACTCAGCGGGCTGGCTGTGCTGATCGTCGGTTTCTCCGCTTGTTTGGGAGGTGCGTCGTTGTAACGGAATGGTTGGTGATAGATTATTCTTGGTGCACAAGCAGGTCTTGAGCAGAGTTCCCATCATAGCGCTGCCATCCAATCCACCGGGCAAAGGATCGAATCACATCGCTGGCCGCCACTCCTGACGCTTGAAGTGGGCGATTGGCTTGCGATCCTGCAGATTTGGACAGCTTTTGTCCGGCAGGATCGACCAAAAGTGGATGATGCACAAAGCTGAGTTGGGGAAAAGTCTGGATGCCGAGTTGGCGTGAGAGCCAAATCTGGCAGGCAGTAGAGTCGAGTAGGTCTTCCCCCCGAACGATGAGTGTGCTGCCCATCCACTGATCGTCCAGGAGAGAACTGAGCTGATAGGCGGGCCAGCCATCTTTTTTGCGGAGGACGACATCTTTGAGGGAAGGGCCAAAGGGGATTTCTACGCGTCCAAGAAGCGCATCGTGCCAAGTTTCGTGGACGGGCCAAGGCGTGCGAATGCGCCAAGCAAGGTCGGGCTGAGCAGGGGGGAGCTGTAAATTGCGACAAGTGCCGGGGTAGGCACCTTCTGGGTCAATGGAAATTATGTCCTTGCGCGAGCAAGTGCAGGCAAAGAGCATTTCCGATTGCCATAGTTGCTGGAGAGCAGCTTCATAGATCTCCATGCGGAGCCGCTGGCGAAAGTGCTTCAGGTGATCTTCGACCCCACTGGGACCTTGATCCCAATCCAGCCCGAGCCAGTCAAGGGTCCGAAAAACATCTTCCACATATTCGGGTCGACACCTGGACTCGTCCATGTCGTCGATGCGGAGCCAGATCGTGCCGCCGGAGCGCCTGACCAGTAGCCAAGTCATGAGAAAGTGAAAGGCATTGCCTTGATGCAGAAATCCGCTCGGCGTGGGCGCGAAGCGGGAAGTGAATGGCAACCCGGGAAGGGTAGGAATCATGCCGTGATGGCTGATTTCGGTGGTGATAGTTTGTGAATGCCAGACGAAAGAATGCCAGGCACAATCGGTGCCTCAGCGGGTCTTGGTGCTATCGCTTTCTGTAGTTCCGTATAGAAAATCCAGGACTCCCTCCCACATCTCTTGTAGCGGAAATTCACCGCGATGAATAGGGGCAGGCGTACGGAGTGCCACCGTTTCCACAACCTTTTTGGTTGGTTCTTGAGATTGTAATTGAGGCGCTGCGACCTTGCGTTCTGGTTCGACTTGCTCAGGGTTGACGGTTGCTTGGACTGGCAAAGCAAAGCCGAGGATGATCACGAAAAGAATCCATATCCGGGCCAAAGGGAGCGTAGCGATAATCGATTTCATATGTCCAGGGTAATTGAGAGGGATGTGAAGTTGTACAGAGGAGAAAACCGTAAACAAGGTTGCAAGCTCAAATTATCCGTTTGTCATTGGTCGCTGGGGGGCGGAAAAAATTTCAGTTCACTACCTACAAAATTTCTCCCTTTTTCAAAAATACCATTCCTCTTTCAACTCTCATAATGTAAGAACAGACCCGGCAACCCGCTTGACGTTCAGACGAGTGGGCCGCCAATATTTCATTCCATAGAAAGTCCTTGAATTGACGTTCAGATTGATCGATCCAAGTATCCAGAATAATCATTGGACTTTGGCTCGTAGGATGACGAAAAGAGCGGGGAAGAAATCAGGTAGTCAGCTGTAGCGCGATTGCAAGCGGTGGGAAGATTATACATTGTCGAGATGCGCAGGAGGGCTTTGACATCTACATCGTGAGGTTGTGCGGTCATGGGATCCCACAGGAAAATAAAAAGATCCACCATTCCCTCCGCGATTCTTGCCCCGAGTTGCTGGTCGCCGCCAAGCGGTCCAGACTTGAGCAGCAGAAGGTCCATTTCTGCCTCTATGTCATCAGGAAGCTTGTCTCGTAGCGCTTCACCTACCATTTTTCCGGTGGTGCCAGTGCAGATCAAGCGGTGAGGCAATAGTTTTTCCCAGTTCCAACCTACCCAGTCGATGAGTTCGGCCTTGCGATTGTCGTGCGCCACGAGGGCAATGGTTTTCTTCTTGCTCATGCTTTCTTGCTCATTAGATTCGGTTCTCATCCGGGTTTCTCTTCTAGCCACTTATTCGCTGCCGATGAAGAAAGTAGGTGGATTCTGTAAAATTGGAATTTTCGTAGGGAGCCTGCTAACTTTTTCCGGCTCTATTCCTCGAAAAACGCTAAACTTTAGCAAGAAAAACAAAAAGACATGTCTTCCAGCCACCATTTTGACTTTCAGCAGTTCCGAATTGAGCAGGGGCAATGCGCGATGAAGGTAGGTAGCGACAGCGTGTTGCTGGGAGCTTGGGCAGACATTGGATCGGCCCGGCGGGTGCTGGATGTCGGTTGTGGCACAGGTCTTTTGTCGCTCATGCTGGCACAAGCAAATCCCGATGCGGTTTTTGATGCTGTGGAAATCGATAGCAGCGCGGCAGCGCAGGCTCAACAGAACGTGGCAGCTTCTCCCTTTTCTTTGCGAATCAGCGTGATTCATGCGGCCATACAGGACTGGCAGGCAATGCCCTACGAAGCCATTATCGCGAACCCTCCATTTTTTGAGGGATCCCTTGCCTCAGCAGATCCACAGAGGCGGCAAGCGAGGCAAGGCCAAGGCTTGAACTTAGCCAGCCTTGCGTATCAGCTCCAGCGCTTTCTGTCTGAAGAGGGCAAAGTCTTTCTTGTGCTACCAAGCGATTATTTTTCGCGCTTTCGAGAGGCCATGTCGCAGCAAGAACTATATCCACACGTAGGCTTGAGGGTGAGCCACCACGCAGGCCATCCGCCCAAGCGATTCTATGTGTCATGGGGTAGAAACCAAGTGGATCCTGAGTGGAGTTCCATGTCGATTCTCAGCGTGGGAGGAGATCGCTTCAGCGAAGCATTTCACAGACTAACGGCTCCTTTTTACCTACCGCAAGCCTACCAAGTATTAGGCAAAAGACCTCCATCGATAACATAAGCGCGACGGATAATAGCCTAAGAAGGAGAATAGTGCAGTCAAATTTAAGTTCACTGAACAGACTGTGAATTTTTCCAGGCTTTTTACAACTTTTCAATGTTTTTTCATAATTTGCTAAAGTAATTTGCTAAAGTAATTTGCTAAAGATGGAAAGAAAATTCTGTAATTTTTTTTCCAGTCTGCATTTCAAGTACACAAGAAAACACTCCCCCAACCATGAGCACGGTTCCCCCCTTTTCCGATCCGAGATTCGGTAGCTCCGGTCCTACCTTGCAGTCTCTCTTAGAGGTAATCCTCGAAGGAAACAACACAGACAGTGCCAGTCGGTACTGTGCAGAAGCCATGAGGGCCTTTCTTAATCATCCCTCATGTCCACAACTTCAACGACTTGGGTTAGAAGTCTTAATTCTAGCTGGCGAAGAGCACCGAGCAATGCGCTACATTCTTCGCGATCTCTTCCTATGCCCGCAACCATTTACTTGGTTGTTGCTGGGCCTCAGCTTGCGCGAATGCGAACCCCAGGATGCTGTGATTGCCTTTATTTTGGCTCTTCATAGCAAAGATCGAGAAGTTTCCTCCATCGCAGAAGACATTCTCTCTGATCTGCTCCCGATTGCCTATCCGAATGCCGACTGTGATATTTGGTGCGAAGAGTTCCGCGTTGTCAGCTTATCTAGAGCCGACGACCTGCTCCATGACTGGAAAGGCTTTGCACAAGCGGCAGTCGAGACAGTCTAGGAGATATCATACGCTTTCGTGAGAAGCGACTACGATCTTTCCATTGTGTTGCAGCCTGCATTTCATGCAGGCTGCGTTTTTTTATGACATCCACCAGTCTCGGAGCGACTGCCACCACGATTGCCACCATGATCTCGCAGGCGGTTCTACACAACTGAGGGTGCGAAATGTTCCAAATGCCAGCGCGCGTCGAGGGGTAGGACAACAGATGTCTTCGGATGGCTTTCGCCACCACATGCCCACGTCAAATGCCTCTCTGTCTTTGATTTTGAGCCGATCCTCAAAGCGAAGTGGTTCTTCGATCAGAGGCGATTGCAGCAGCGGTCTGAGGTCCGGCGAACCCGCCATTTGCCAAGCAGTGTACCAATAAGACCCTACTAAGCGAATCGATTGCCGCATTCGGCGCTCTACCATGCCGTTGAGCAACGCATGATATGCTTGGGAGTACTCCCTGGAATAAGTTCGTACCACGACATTGTTGCGGGATTCGTAGCCATATTTTTTATCCAAAGGAAATCGTTGGTGAAGCTCTCGCTCCAATCGCAGCACCGAATCCAGCATAGCGTGACTACTCAACACGATGTTCCAGCCTTCCGCAGAGAGATCCTCAATCAAAAAGGCCCTTCCCACAAAAAAGTCGTAGTCTTTGGCAAAAAGCTCAGGGAGCCGAGATTCCCAGAATCCGTGAATTCCACGCTGGCCGGTCATCTGGCCATTGTAATTCTCGGTCGTGTGAAGAGGCACGTGCGCATCACCGATGTAATGCCCCAGGTCAGCAGAATACTTGAGGATTTTGGTCAAATTCATTTCCTCAAAAGCCCCTTTGAGTTGCCATACGCGCCAGGGAAGCTGATAGGGAATGATTCCATAGGCCTCCAATGAATCTTCGGAATACTTGGCTTTGGCCTCGTCCCAGTCGCGGGGCAAGTCCGCAAAAGGATAAGTCCCATAGTGGTCGATGTCGATGTAGTGCCTGGCCGCCTCGCCGTCCACAGCATAGCGCCGTTTGTCGGGATCCACGGCGTGTTCTGTGAGGTATTCGAGGTGAATTTTGTAAAGGACGAGCATCTCCGGTGGCAGGGTAAACACGGCCAGTCGATTGATTCGCTGGTGCGCCCAGAACCCCCAGGCGGAAGCTGGGAGACAATAGCTGAGGGCCAGCGCAAATAGCGTAATTCGTATGAGTTGCATCTTTGTATTCTTGCAGTGAAGGGAACTGTCGGTCTCTGTGCGTAAACCTTATGATTCAGGCTGGACCTAGGGGAGTATTTTCAATGTCTCACGTAGCAATTATCCTCAAAGGAAGATATACAAGGTTGTTGATGAATGTGCAGAGGGGAAGGAATGTCCTATCTGTGGCGATTTATCGGGAGGAATCACGACCATTCCATCGCAAGTTCGTATCCCTTTTCATGTACAGCTAACATACCGAATGTCGGTGAATGAGACAATTTTATCTGCAAATCCTTGGGACCAGGCTATCGAATTATCGAAAAAAAACCTTTATATTTGATCTTATAAATACTCATTTAAAAAGGCAATTGATACCTCTGGATATGACCACGATTTATGCGAATTTGACCAAAGAACTCGAAGTTGTTTCAAACAAAGTGTTGGTGGATCATCCGATGAACCTGATTGTTTGGAACGATGAGGTCAATACCTTCGATTGGGTGATCGAATCATTGATTGACGTGTGCGGACACAGCAGAGAGCAGGCAGAGCAATGTGCCACGATTATCCATCATAAAGGGAAGTATTCGGTCAAAAAAGGTACCCTCAAGAAGCTCGCACCTATGCGCGAAGCCTTGGTGGACAGAGGCATTGGCGCCACCCTTGAGCAAGTCTCGGTGTAGCCACTGATGCCAGTCTTTGAACTTACTTCCGATTTCGTCTTTCCGCCCATTTCTTATTCCGAGCCCGATGGGCTTCTCGCCATTGGCGGCGACCTTCGGCAAGAAAGGTTGCTGCTTGCCTACGCTATGGGCATTTTTCCGTGGTACAATCCCGGAGAACCCATTCAGTGGTGGTCCCCAGATCCGCGCTTCGTCCTCAAGGCCAGTCAACTTCGGGTGAGTAAGAGCATGAAGAAAGTATTGGCGCTCAGCTCCTTTTCTATCACAGTAGATTCCGCATTTGAAGCAGTCATTCAAGCATGTGGCGAAGTGTACCGCCCGGGCCAGAGGGGAACCTGGATCACCAGTGAGATGAAAAAGGCGTATGTACAACTTCATCAGTCGGGATACGCGCATTCGATAGAAGCTTGGCAGGGGCAAAAGCTCGTGGGCGGTCTCTATGGCGTTTCTTTGGGAAAAGCCTTTTTTGGGGAATCCATGTTCAGCCGGGTGAGCAATGCCTCCAAAGCAGCCTTTCTGACAATGGTCCTCAAGTTGCGCGAACTTGGGTTTGAACTCATAGATTGTCAAATCTATTCGAATCATTTGGCGAGCTTGGGTGCTGCTAATATGGATCGTGCAGCCTTTCTCGCTTGGCTTGAACAAGCACTGGCCCACCCAAGTATCGTCGGCAACTGGGCCGACCTGCTGGATTGGAATTCTTAGGAAATTACGAGGGAAGCTATTCGGTCAAATAAAAATAAAGAATCCTTCGAAGGCTTAGGGCCATTCCTCAAGGCAAGCAGACGGTCTCGCAGTCGGGACAGTACAAAACGATCTCCGCAGCCTGCTGGGTTGAATGAATGGTCTGATTGTACACATCCCAGCTCTGAAGGGTCTTTCCTACTGCCTGATGTACCGGAAAAAGCAAAAGTAGTTGCAAGCAAATAAGTCCTGCGCCCCGGGTAAAAGCTGCATATTTGCGTGGTGATGGACTAGTATCGAGCAGCCTTCGGAGTCGTCGATACATGACACTCCCGCCAAGATGTTGACTTAGCAGCTCTCCTTCAAGGGGCGGATCTATAATGGAAAGGAGCAATTGCGCATACGCTTTGCGGCTCCCGAGCTGTGCCGCGGCAGCATCGTCTGCTTGGCACTCCGCGAGCCACCGAAGCTCGCGCTTCATCCACCAGAGCACAGGATTCCAGCACCAGGCAATGGCGAGCAAGTGTAGTAGGAACTGCTCCCACGTATTTCGCTGCCGTACGTGCGAAAGCTCATGCGCTAACACAGCCTCTCGATCTTTCACGGACAAGGCCTGCACTTCGGGGCCCAAGATGAGATATGACTTTCCCCACCAAAAGGCGGCACTGGGGTGAGGTTGTGGCAAATGCAGCTCCCATATGCCATCGCTGAGGAGTGTGCTACGCCCGGAACTCACCCGCTTGTGCAAAGTCATTCCCTCGCGAATCAGCTGAAATAAGGCGATACATGCCAATAGTAGGCTCATTCCCAACCATAAGGGGCCCATCCCTACCAGCCATTTTCCGAGTGCATGCGTTCGGTACAACATCCGGTGGCTCAGCATGGGTGATTCACATCGACAAAAAGCCTGAAGATGATGCTGTGGCAAGGGCTGAAACCATGCGCGACCCATGGGGACGGCAGTCGGAACGGAAGTGGGCACCAAGAGTGGCAAGAGCAGGCTTGAACCCAAGGCAAGATGGAGCAACAGACGACGAGACAAGGGAGCAAGATTGGGCTTGAGGACCAAGTAGGCTACCATTCCCACGGAGTGCAGCGCCAAGGCGGAGAGTGCATAGCCCATCATGAGGGTTCTCGGTCCTGAAGTAAGGACATGAGCTCGGACCGCTCCACATCGCTCAGCTGCTCGTCTTCCAGCAAGCGGGCGACCAAGACCTTGGAGGAGCCATTGAACACCTGCTCCACCATGTGACGCAGCGCCCGAAATTGGTACTGCCGCTTCGTGATGGTCGGAAAGTAGCGATGGCTTCGGCCTAATGCCTCGTGGCTCACAAATCCCTTTGTCTCCAAAATGCGGACCAAGGTGGACACCGTGTTGTAAGCAGGCTTGGGTTGGTCTGGCCAGTGCTCCAGCACTTCTCCCACAAATCCCTGATGGACGGACCACAAGATGTTCATGATCTTGAGTTCTTGCGGGGTAAGAAGGGATGGATTCATGCGTGGGTCAATAATAATTCCTTAAAACTAATGCATTAGTTTTAAAATCGCAACTGCCTTTTCATGGGTCGTTGGATTTTACTTGTCGAGATGAGCCCATATTGTTAACGCTGACTTTCAGCTGCGAGCTCTTTCCACGCCAAAGCGCTGGCCCCCAAAATCGCAGCATCGCTGTCGGGAAGTTGAGAAGGGATGAGTTTGACTTTATTTTTATAAATGTTCAAGAGATTTGCCTCCATGTGGCGATGGGTGGGATCCATGATCCAATTGCCAGCCTTGGCGACGCCACCGAAAAAGAAAATGGCTTCCGGGCTGAGGTATGCCACCAGATCAGAAAGGGATTCTCCGAGGATTTTTCCGGTGTATTCAAAGGATTTTTGGGCAATGTCATCGCCCGATTCTGCCGCATCAAAAATGTGCTTCGGGGTCAGATCTTCGGGTAAAATATGCCGCAGTTCGCACTCCAGGGGGTTGCCTGATAGCTCCTCTTGAACAGTAAGAACCAATCCTCGAGCTGCCGCATAGGTCTCCACACATCCTCGCCGCCCACAGGTACACAACCTTCCGCCCCGCACAGCTGTGACGTGGCCAAACTCCCCTGCAAACCCATCATGGCCGTAGATCAATTCTCCATTGACCACGAACCCACTTCCCACACCTGTGCCGAGGGTGATCACCACGAAGTTTTTCATGCCCTTGGCACCGCCATACATCATCTCGCCGATGGCTGCGGCATTGGCATCATTGGTCACCGCTACAGGTACAGAGAAGTGTCTGTGGAATAGATCCGCCAAGGGAATCACGCCTCTCCAGCGCAGGTTAGGTGCTTGCTCTATCGTGCCGGAATAGTAATTCGCATTGGGAGCTCCGATGCCAATCCCCACCACGTGGAGATCTTCCCCGATCTGGCTTTGCAGTTCGGAGATGGCAACATACACAGCGTGTACATAGTCTTCGACTTGGGCGTGGTCTCTCGATGACATGGAGGATTCTCCCAGCAATTGGCCTTCTCGATCGACGAATCCATATTTGGTATTCGTACCGCCGATGTCTATTCCGATGGTAACGTCTTTCATGAAACAGGTAGTAGAAATAGGTAGTAGGGATAGTAACGCGCTGAAATTACCAAAGCAGCGTGCCCCCTGCAACAATTGCATGCCTCAGAGAGGGAAAGATGTGCGGATTTTTGGCGAAAACCATGACGCTCCGTGGCACATCAAGGAAATCTGTGGGCCTGGCGACCAGATTCGGAGTTTTCGGCTATCTTCCCATTCATTCATCAGATCCTTTTTTCATGCTAGATCGAAGAACCTTTCTCAAGTTCAGCAGCTTAGCAGCCGCAGGATCGGCGCTGGGACAAGCAGGGTGTGAAACGACAGGCAGCTCGCTTGCTCACCGCTCACCGGTGGTCCTTTCTACCTGGCGACACGGCCTGGCCGCGAACGATGCTGCATGGACCATTCTCTCACAAGGCGGAAGGGCGTTGGATGCGGTAGAGGCTGGGGTGCGTGTGAGTGAAGCAGATCCCCAAGTCACTTCAGTGGGGAAAGGCGGTTGGCCAGATCAGGCCGGTCGCGTGACCTTGGACGCTTGCATCATGGATGAGCGAGGCGATTGTGGATCAGTCGCTTATTTGCAGGGTATTCTTCATCCGATCTCAGTGGCAAGGAAGGTCATGGAGGAAAGTCCACATGTGATGCTCGTGGGAGATGGTGCCAAGGAATTTGCGATTAAAAAGGGTTTTGGCGAAGAAACCCTCCTCACAGCGGAGGGGGAAGCGGCTTGGCAAAAATGGCTCACTGAACATGGGACGGACGCCACGCCACCCCGCGCGACCATCAACTCTGAAAATCATGACACCATCGGAATGATTGCCTTGGATCAAGCCGGAAATCTATCTGGCGCTTGCACCACTAGCGGCGCAGCTTGGAAGCTCCCCGGTCGCGTAGGCGATTCGCCGATCATCGGGGCGGGACTCTATGTGGACAATGAGGTAGGAGGTGCAGCAGCGACTGGATGGGGCGAAGCCGTGATCAGGGCTGTAGGAAGTTTTTTGGTGGTAGAATTCATGCGGCAAGGTCATGATCCCGAGGCAGCTTGTCGCCTGGCAGTGGACCGCGTGATCAGCAAAAATCCTGATTGGAAGGAAATTCAAGTGGGATTCATCGCTCTCGACAAGCAAGGCAGAGTAGGTGGCTATTGCATCCAGCCGGGATTTGACTATGCGGTCTATTCGCTTGAATCCGGAAACCAATTGATTCCCGCCAAGAGTCGCATGAAGCTGCCATGACCTTAGAAATTTGTGTGGATACCCTCGCTTCCGCAGAAGCTGCCGTCCTCGGGGGTGCAGATCGGCTGGAAGTCTGTGCCAGTCTCGCGCTAGGCGGATTGACCCCCAGCCCTGGGTTGATTCAAGCCATTCGCAGCCAATGGACTTTGCCCTGCATGATGATGATTCGACCGCGGCCCGGCAATTTTTGTTACACTGAATCGGAGATTCTACTGATGAAAGAAGAGATTTGCTGGGCCAAGGCGCAAGGGCTCGAAGGGGTTGTGCTGGGTTGTTTACAGTCGGATGGGCGAATCGATCGCGAGTTGATGGTCATGTTTCGCGAACTTGCAGATGGCATGGCATTCACTTTTCACCGTGCCTTTGATGTTGTGGAGGATCCGTTACAGGCGCTCGAAACATTGGTGGCGCTGCGGGTGGAACGCATCTTGAGCTCAGGCCAGGCAACTACAGCTTGGGAAGGTCGGGAGCTTCTTCAAATATTGGTGGCGATAGCTCAGGGTAAAATCACCCTCGTGGCAGGAGCGGGTATTCTTCCCACCAACGTCGCGCAGTTGGTTGCCTACACGGGGGTGACGGAGGTCCACGCTTCTGCCGCGATTCGTTCGTTTTGTGATGCTGAGGCGCTGATGCTGCCGGGCAGCTCACTGGAAAGGCTGTTGCCGCAGTATCAAACTTCCCTGGAGCTGGTGAAAGCATTGAAAGCCCATCTCGGGTAAGGCCTAAACATTCGATCCCTTTAGGATTCAGCTGAAATTCGGTCGATTGACTCGCATGCTGCTGATTTCAGCGAGACTCAAGGAGTTGGAGGTTTGTGCTTCTTCACTCAAGCATTTCGATGCGCTCTTCCCAGAGATAGCCAGCAAACCAGATTCTAAGGATGCCGCGAGAGAGCCTGCGACGGATAAAATAATAGGCATTGGCTACATTGGGAATTCTCACGACTTCTTGGGCAGCCAGGGTGCTGTCGGCGCTCTGTAAATGGTAATGCAGCATTCTGCCATAAGGAAAGTCACTGCTGTCAGCGATGAGGGCAGCGTCAAAGGCAATAAACACCGTGTCATCAACAAAATATACGCGGAAGGTGCTCGTGTCCACGGGATGAAAGTCAGGATCCAGCTTGCGCAAATCTGGAATGCCGTATCCGATGCCATAATCGAAATAAGGATACAAGTGGCCCAACTGACAGATTTCGCGGTATAGATCTTTGTTGCTTCTCGTAGAATCTTGTTCCAATAGGCAGGCTGCGATGGCCGCGATGATGGGAGCAGCGAAAGAGGTACCTGCGGCCTCCTTGTATTTACGTCGGCCTTTGGGGGCCAGCAGATAACCGGGAGCGGCGATTTCGGGCTTGCTCACGCCCCGGGCATTAGGTCCGAAGGATGAAAACTGGATCCGCATCGGAAGGCTCGGCATGGTGCCACCGACAGAAAGCACACCTGGCACATCCGCAGGAGCGCCCATGTAGTGCCATTCGGCATCTCCTTCGTTGCCCATGGCGACGACAAGGAGCATGCCTTTTTCGACCGCTGCTGCTGCTGCCCGGCTCACAGGAATTTGTTCACCGTCGAGATCGGCAGGGGTATAGCGGGCATAGGTGAAATTAACGCTAGACACGAGAATGTCCGCTTCCAGCGAATCAGCCCAGTGGAGCGCCTTGATCCAATTTTCCTCTTCTGAAAAGTCTTCCTTTCGTTCGTGTTCTGTCCTGAAAAGCAGAAATTCTGCATCAGGAGCCAGTCCCAAGGCTCGCTCCCCATAAGCTCCGGCAAGGCTGCTCAAGACTTGCGTGCCGTGGTCGGAATGTCGGTAAACATTTGCTCGATCATCCACAAAGTCCCAAGTGCCTACGATGCTTCCTTTCTTCATCAAATGCGCGAGCGCAGGGTGGGTATCGGCGTGGCGAAAGCCTGCATCCAAGATTGCAATGCGAACTCCTTTGCCTGTCAAACCCATTTCATGAAGGACCTCTGCATGAAGCTGTCTCTCCACAAGGGAGATCAGGGTATCAAATCGGGCAGGTCCTGGCTGGGCCAGGGTAGGCGAGGGGTTGATGATGACTAAAATGCAGGCGAACCAATAGAGAGTCGAGTCGAAAAATTTCACATGATGGGGGTTGCTCGGGGGCTTCACAAAACTCATTTTTGGGGTTCCTTTCACGAAGATATTCTGCATGACCGAAGAGACAACGTCATTTCTGCAAGAAGCCATACGAATTGCTTGTGAGAATGTGAAGCAAGGCGGCGGACCTTTCGGCGCGCTGGTGGTGAAAGACAGCAAGATCATCGCGCGGGGAGCGAATCGGGTGACCGCCAGCCACGACCCTACGGCGCATGCCGAAGTGGTGGCCATTCGTGCAGCCTGCGAATTCCTTGGCACCTTTCAGCTCAGTGGCTGCGAGCTGTACACCAGTTGTGAACCTTGCCCTATGTGCCTGGGGGCGATTTACTGGGCGAGGCCCGATCGGGTATTTTATGCAGCAGGCAAGGAGCTAGCTGCCGATGCGGGCTTTGACGACGCATTTATTTATCGGGAGCTCGCCCTTCCGATGCATGAGCGAACACTCGACATGCAGCAAGGCTGTGAGCAAAAAGCAACGGAGCCATTCGTGGCATGGAAAGCCACAGTAGATAAAATGGAGTACTAAGGAGGTTTCCGGAGCGAAGTAGGATAGGATAAACAGAAAAGCGCGGAAATAATCGTAGAGGCCAATTTCTGCATGGAACCCATCTTCAAATGATGTGGGTGATCGGGTTCTTGTCGGTAGTAGCATGATCCTAACTGAGGAAAGGTACAAGTTTCTTCTTAGAATTTTCACCGTGAATACCCCTTGGAATATGTTCGGGAAATCATGCAGTTCAAGGCCAATTGTTTGCGACGATGTTCATCGACTCTCTGGAAAAGCCATGAGCTAGCTGTGCTTGTCCGAAGGGCTATAGAAGTGTCTTAATAAAATTTGCAAAGTATATTGCCCCCGACCAGCTAATATGCTTAGTTGGTTCTTTTCAACTAACGTTTCCTGCACACCCGGACTCCTTAATTTTCCATACAAATGAATTTTCTTCTTCACTCACCCCTACGCTTTACAAGATTGTTGACATGGATGCTGGGCTGTATAGCCTGGTTTACGCCCTCTTCTGCTCTTGCACAAGCATCTCCGGCAGATCTTCGGATCGAATCGCGCATTGACTCTCTCCTCGCACTCATGACATTGGAAGAGAAAGTCGGGCAAATGAATCAATATAGCAGCAGCTGGGATGTCACAGGACCTGTGCCTACCGGAAGCTCAGATTCGCTCAAGTACGGACTGATCCGAGACGGTGGTGTGGGTTCTTTGCTCAATGTGCTCTCAGCCGAGCAGACCCGTGCCGCGCAGCGCATGGCTGTTGAAAACAGCCGATTGGGGATCCCTTTGATTTTTGGATATGACGTGATCCACGGGTACCGCACCATGTTTCCAGTGCCACTGGGCGAAGCCGCCAGCTGGGACTTAGCCGCCATTGAAACCTCTGCTCGTGTAGCTGCTACCGAAACAGCCGCTGCCGGAGTTCATTGGACCTTTGCGCCCATGGTGGACATCGCCCGAGACGCTCGGTGGGGCCGGATCATGGAAAGTGCAGGCGAAGATCCCTACTTGGGCGCCTTGGTTGCCGCTGCCCGCGTGCGGGGATTTCAGGGGAACGACCTCTCCGCCACCAACACCATTGCCGCCTGCGCCAAACATTTTGCTGCCTATGGCTATGCCGAATCTGGCAGAGATTATAACACCGTGGACATCGGCGATGCCACCCTGCACGATGTCGTGCTTCCGCCGTTTTATGCAGCAGCCCAAGCCGGAGTTGCCACCTTCATGAATTCCTTCAATGAGATTGGCGGAATTCCTGCCACGGGCAGCGTAGCACTTCAGCGCAATATCCTCAAAGGTGCTTGGGATTGGGACGGATTTGTGGTGTCAGACTGGGCTTCTATCGCAGAAATGATCCCCCATGGTGTCGCCGCGAACCTCCAAGATGCAGCGAAGCTAGCAATCGTTGCTGGAAGTGACATGGACATGGAGGGCTACAGCTATCAGCCATTTTTGCCGGGACTCGTGAGGGAAGGCGTGGTTCAAGAGGCACTCATTGACGATGCGGTCCGCCGCATTTTGCGCGTCAAGTTTCGGCTGGGCTTGTTTGACGATCCCTACCGCTACAGCGATGAGGCACGCGAAAAAGCCACCCTCTCTGCACCTGCACACCTCGAAGCTGCCCGCGATGTAGCCCGCAAGTCTATCGTCCTGCTCAAAAACGAAGGGCAACTTTTGCCGCTTCAACGTCGCGGAACCATTGCCGTGATCGGGCCACTGGCTGCGGATAAGGACAATCCGCTCGGAAGCTGGCGAGCCAATGCGCAAACGAACACAGCTGTCTCGCTGTTGGAAGGGATTCAAGCGGCTGTCGGAGCCAATGCGACCGTGCGCCATGCACCCGGACTGCGTCTGGTGGATGGAACCCGAAGCTTTGTGACAGAGCTTCGCATCAATGAGACCGATACCGCTGGCATCGGGGAGGCTGTTCGAGTGGCCAGAGGAGCCGATGTGGTAATCATGGCCTTGGGTGAAGACTGTTTTCAGTCGGGAGAGGGCCGAAGCCGGGTAGAGCTTGATTTGCCCGGACTGCAAGTCGAACTCCTTGCTGCGGTGCGTGCTGTCAATCCCAACATCGTCTTGGTGCTTATGAATGGTCGTCCGCTCGTATTGACGGACGTTGCGCCGCAAGTGCCTGCCCTCGTGGAAGCATGGTTTCTCGGAAGTCAGTCAGGACACGCCCTTGCGGATGTGCTTTTTGGCGATTACAATCCTTCGGGCAAGCTCCCAGTGAGTTTTCCTCGTGCGACGGGTCAAGTGCCGCTGTATTACAGCCAGAAGTCCACAGGCCGCCCCTACCGAGACGACGATTTGGTATTTTGGTCGCATTATTCAGATGAGAAAAACGACCCACTATATCCCTTCGGCTATGGGCTGAGCTACACCCAATTTTCTTTCAGTAACCTGGGCCTCAGTGCCAATCGAATGGGAATGCAGGATTCGATCGCGGTGAGTGTCACGGTGAAAAACACCGGTAAAGTAGCCGGCTCTGAAGTAGTGCAATTGTATGTCCGCGACTTGGTAGGGAGCCGTACCCGTCCGGTGAAAGAGCTCAAAGGATACAGCCGGGTGAGCCTGAATCCAGGGGAAGAAAAGCGGGTCACGATCCAGTTGAAAGCCAAAGATTTGGCATTTTACACCGCTAGCGGAGAGATCAAAGCAGAGCCTGGCCAGTTTCGGGTGATGGTGGGGCCTCACAGTGCCGAATTATTAGCATCTACATTTACCCTCGATTGAGGCATGCCGTAGGGTTACCAAACAGGGTTGTGGTAATCATCAAGGAAAGACGCAGGGCAAGGAGACGACTATCAGCAGGTGAATTGGCTGTTTGCGTCACCTTGCCCTGTTTTCAGTATTACACCCTCCAGAGCAAGATCGACTTACTTTTCACAAGGTTCATTCGGCTCAATTCCCAAAATTGCTGCAAATTAGTCTTCCACCTTGCTGCGCAACCCCGATGCGATCAGCGTTAGTCATTCATTTACCAACACATCCTCCCCTCCAGATGCGACTCTCCCTTTGTCTCCTCCTCGCGCTATGGCTTCCCTATAGCCATGCTCCGGCACAGCCTGCCTATGAGATTCTTCATCTCGAACCTGCTTTTTGGTGGGCTGGCATGAAGGACTCGCGCCTACAGCTCCTCGTGCACGGTCCCGACATTTCCGCGCTCCGCCCTCAGCTTGCGTATCCAGGCGTGCGTCTAGCGCAGGTCATTCGGGTAGAAAATCCGAACTATCTCTTTCTCGACCTCGAATTGGATCCTACGGTCGCCCCAGGCACTTTTGACATTGAATTTTGGAGTGATGGCAGAAAGCAGCAGTCCTATGCGTATGAACTGCTGCCGAGAGACCCCAGCGCTGGCCAAGGATATGTTGCCAGCGATGTGCTGTACCTCATCACGCCAGACCGATTTGCGAATGGAGACCCCAGCAATGATCAGGTTGCGCATTTGAAGGAGAAGCCTAATCGAATGCTCCCCGGTGGTCGGCATGGCGGAGACATTCAAGGCATTGTCAATCATCTCGACTATATCGCTGACATGGGGTTCTCAGCCATTTGGCTCAATCCAGTGCTGGAAAACGACCAAGCTCGCTATTCTTATCACGGGTATTCCACGACGGATTTCTACGCCGTGGATGCTCGTTTCGGCACGAATGAAGCCTACCAGCAAATGAGTGCTTTAGCGAAGCAAAAAGGCATCAAGCTCATCATGGACATGATCCTCAATCACTGTGGCTCTGGCCACTGGTGGATGGATGATCTGCCTACACCGGACTGGATCAACTTTGGTGGGACCTTTCGCCAAACGAATCACCGGCACACGACCGTCCAAGATCCTTATGCCGCAGCCTGGGACCGCAAGCTGTTCACCGACGGCTGGTTTGTCGAGTCGATGCCCGACCTCAACCAGCGCCAACCCCTGCTGGCGAAGTATTTGATCCAAAACAGTATCTGGTGGATCGAATATGCGGGGCTCGCGGGGATTCGAATGGACACCTATCCCTATCCCGACATGGATTTCATGAGCGACTGGACTTGTCAGGTCATGAACGAGTATCCGAATTTCAACATTGTAGGGGAGGAGTGGCACGTGAATCCAGCAGTCGTGTCCTATTGGCAGCGGGGGAAACAAAATCCCAATGGCTATACTTCTTGTCTGCCTGGCCTCATGGATTTTCCGCTGCAAGAGGCCCTTCGTAGCAGCCTCGTGGAGGAGTACCAGCCTTGGTCGGATCCTTGGGTGAAGCTGTATGAGACCCTCGCGCTCGATTTCTTGTATCCAGAACCGGACAATCTGGTCGTGTTTCCAGACAATCATGACATGAGTCGCTTCTTCACACAGGTGGGGGAAGATGAGGCCCGCTTTCGTCTGGGGATCATTTATCTGCTCACTACCCGGGGCATTCCTCAGATATTTTATGGGACGGAAGTGCTGATGAAAAATCCTGGGACCGAAGACCATGGCATCATTCGGAGCGACTTTCCTGGTGGATGGCCGGGGGATAAAGTCAATGCTGTCACAGGAGAAGGCTTGAGCGATGCGGCGCGCGAAGCGCAGGCGTTTATGCGCCAGCTACTTTTGTGGCGCAAATCTGCCCCGGCATTGCACGGCGGTGGACTCGTTCACTTTGCCCCCCAGCAAGGCGTGTATCCTTATTTTCGATACACCGATGGCCAGAAAGTGATGGTCCTGCTCAATCAGGCAGATACGGCACGAGAACTGTCTTTGGAGACGTTTTCCGAAATGCTGCTGGGGCATGCTGAGGCGAAAGATGTTCTGAGCGGGCAAATCTACGAACTTACCAAGGGCAGCATCACCGTACCCGCAAAGGCGGGACTAATACTGGAAATTCTTTAACCGGGGAATGTTTGTTGTCCGTAAAATATTTTTTTCTTAGCTTTTGGAGATCAAGAGCTAAGTGCTATCTGGATTTTCCGTGAATTTGGACGGCGGGCTTAGTTTTTGTCAGCAATTGTGAACTGCCAATTTTCAACACTAATCCAATCGAAAATGAAAAAACTTTTTTACTTCGTAAATTTTTCCTTATTGACGATGCTGCTTTTTTCAACGAGTGCTCATGCTCAGTGCACGTTGTTAGACCCTGCGCAGGAGGTGATCCGGCTTGTCGCCTCCGCGGGGGGGACCAATAATCGGTCTGCTGTCGTGTATAATCCCTTAGCGAATCTCTACTACTCGGTGAATGCGGGATCTGCTAATTATCCCGTAAATACCTACAACATGGCTGGCGACCTTGTGGATACAGTTGCTCAAGGATTTGATTACCGCGGTGCCTGGTGGAATCCTCAGACCAATCAATTTGAAGGAAATGGATTCGGAAGTTTGGGAATCTTTGTTCATACCCTCACCGCTGGCACGAGCTTTCCTACAGGGACGGGCAGTGTAGTGTTTACCACCAATCAGCCCAATTCTCAGTCCATCGGTGCCTTGGACACGGACGCAAACGAGATCATCTACTATTTCGAAGGATTTATCCATCGGTATAGCCGAGCGGATAACAGCTTTCTGGGGCAATATCTGATCACAGGCCTTCCTGTACCGGAATCCTCCATCAACTCCAATACGGTCGTGTATGTGGGCTGTCCCGGCGCCGAAATCGGAATTTATGACCACGCAAATCTGCGACTGCTCCTGATCAACAAGTCGACAGGTGCCTATGTAAGCTCCATCCAGCTCCCGGTCGATGCGCCCAATCGGTCTTCGTTTGGGGCATCTTATGCCAACGGCCTCTTCTTTCTGTACAGTGAGGGATCTTGGAAAGGGTATCAGATTTTTGGTGCCAATACGGGCCTGGCCCAGCTTCAGGAGCGTCAAGTACGCATGTATCCTACTCCTGCTTCACAGCAGATCATGGTGGAGCTTGAATCTTCTTTGTTGCCGGTTCAGATGGATCTGATGGACTTGCAGGGACGAATCGTTTTAACGCAGACGCTCCAAGCCAGCCGCGAAGTAATTGACATTAATCACTTACCAGATGGCACCTACATGGCGCGCATCATGAGCGCTCAAGGAGTAAGAGTACAGAAGGTCGTGAAGCAGCATTAACAGCCAACTGTCAAGCAGGAAGTGGTGGTCAATCGTCGGGCATTGATAATAGATTCAGACAAGACTTTTGGGTTTTGGATTCATGAATCTGTGTCGTGCCTTTTATTTGCTACCGCTTCCTGCTTTTTTCTTTGCATATCAATCTAGCATGACCCCTTCGCGATTCAGGAAGGGAACGTAGTGGAAGGAATCTGTAGAAATGGATCCTTTTTCAAAGGTATATTTTTTGTCGTACAGAAAATCTTCATAGCTGAAACTCACCCAGTACTCGTGGTGGAGGTCAAATAGAGAAGTTTGGATCTGCTCAATCATCTGATAAGAAAGTGGGTTCATCTGCTCAATAAAGTGTCTCAAGACCGAGGTCTCAATGTCTTTTCCATCCTTCAAGCCGTAGCCGCGAGAGCTGATCAACACATTTTGAATGGCGTCGCCCTTGAGATTGATCAGATACACTTCCCATAGGCTTGCGTCTGGCTGGATCAAGGGCGGAAGGATCGCAATCGCAATGTCTTCAACCCTTCGAATCGGAATATCTGCTTTCATGCCCTGAATTACGGTTTTTTTTTAGGACGCGTTAATTTATCCCCTGATTTTTACTCACAAAGCGCCAGTCTTCATCGTCTTTTAAGTTGGATCCGGAGTGTTATTTTCCAGCAGATGCCCTCAAAAGTGATTTCATTTTGGACTCGCTAGCCTCTTCTCTTCATGAATTTTGAACACTAGTTTTTTTTGTTTTAAGATTCACCCTTTCCTATGTTTGGATGTCCTAATTAGAATTCAAAGGACTAACTTTGATTTCCTTCTCACGAGAGATTATCTCTGGTCCGCTCTTTTTCATTGCATATTTTTCCTTTCATCCACGTGAATGCCGATTCGAAAAGACACAGATTTGGGAAATGAAAACTGATTCGTTCGTGGGTGATCTCACAACATCAAGCGTTATTGCCTATTCACACGAGCTCAGTTTCCAGCGCCCTGATTGCGTTTTTTTGCAAAGAGCATGGCCATTACCTTTATTACGACATGAGAATGCGTCTATTTTTATTTCTCCTCGGCTTGGTCCTGTTGATCTTTGTGCCTGTCCGTGCCCAAAACTCTTTCACCTTTGCACTCAACCTCGCGGATTCGCGAATTACCGATTTTCGCGGACCTTGCTACGTCCATCGGGAGCCGATTTACCATCACCAAGAATTGGTTTTGTTCTTACCTGGGAAAAACTATCAGCCCAATTTTTACGCAGATTTCATTGTTCAAGCCGGTAAACTCGGCTATCATGCCATTGCGTTGAAGTATGTGGACAATGAGCCGCTGGAAATCCAAGCTGCTTGCGGCGCGAGCGCTGATCCTGATTGCTTCGTGAACGCAAGGTTGGAAGGTCTCACAGGAGAAGATCTCTCCAGCCAAGTCAACATTAGCCGGATCAACAGCATCGAGCATCGGCTCATTGTTGCGCTCAAATACCTCAACCAAACCTTTCCTGGCAATGGCTGGAATAAGTTTTGGACTGGTGATAGCACCCTTTCCTGGAGTCAGTTTCGCGTCATCGGTCATGAGGAAGGTGCTGGATATGCTGCTGCGATCGGCAAGGAGTATGAGGTCGCCCGTGTCGTCATGATGGGTTGGGCCGACTGGAACACCAACTCAAATTCCGCTGCGGCTTGGCTGGCTACCGCGAAAGCAACACCCGGCAGCCGCTGGTATGGCTTTGCCCACGAACAGGACGAGCGCGTCGCCCTTGAACGCCAAACGGCTACTTGGGAGGCTTTGGGCTTGAATACCTTTGGCGCGGTGCAAAACGTCCTTTCAGTTGCGCACCCTTACAGCAATTCTCACCGCCTTGTGACGAATGCTACGCCTGCTCAGTCTCCTGGAGCTTTTAATGATGCTGTTGTGGTCTCTGCTTTCACGCCAAGAACTGGGGGAGAACCCAGCTTTTTGGACGCTTGGTCCTATCTCATCAGCGGCAGCACAAAGGTGAGTGTCGAAGATGGATTTGGGGCATTGAGCTTAAAAACCTATCCCAACCCAGCCACCGACATTCTACAAGTTGAAGGGCAATGGCGCATGGTGCCTGCAAATGTGAAGATCATTGGCATGGATGGCCGCTCATGGCAACTTCCTTTTCAGACCGTTGGCCCTGACCGAATTACTTTGTCCGTCGCGGATCTACCTTCGGGAGTGTATCTCCTTCAGTTGGACGAGTCCAACCCTATTCGCTTTATCAAATCTTGAGGAGGACATTTTTTTTATCTGGTAATTGATCAGGTAATTCACCCACACATTAGACGACGGCCTTTCTCTACTTGGTTTTCAACACCGAGCAGGAAGAAAGGCCGTCGAATGTTTGATAAAAACAGCTAAATGAAATCCTATTCGCAGTAATTTTCAATCGCAGTAACCAGCCACAGCTAGGACGACTCAAAACACGTATGTTCCACAGTACAAAGTTTCCATTTCCTATCTGACTTCTGACCTCTCTCCTCTCAATCTCTCGCTTATCAACCTCTACACATGTCACAGCTCATCATTCCCGTTACAGATTTTCGCTTTGAAAGCATATTAGAGATTGCAGCTGTCAAGCGCACCGTCGTCGATATTGAATTAGTCAAAGAGCCTTCGGTATGGCACAAGATATTTGTGGACCGCGTGGTGTACGAAGGAGACCGAATGAAACTGAAGGTGAAATCAAGCGCAGGCAATGGAGGTGAGCCACTAAAGACAAGCTATTATAAGGATGAAATGAAGAGCGTGGCAGTCGGAGACGAGGGTCAGGATTTGGAGGTCATCAGCTGCCTTTGCCGATAGGAACACTGGACTGCATCACGGATTGAAAAATTCCCAGCACTTGCCGCTGTGGTTCACGGGCATTCTTTTCGTAGATTAGCCTGCTGAGCGGCACAATCGCCCCATGTGACCGCTCTTTCAAAAAGGGAGCTTTTGCCTTGTAAGAATATGCGAAAACTGGGAACGTTTCGTTTCCTCAGTGCTCCAGTAGCTAACCCTGCTATTCAGTCCATGAATCTATTTCAACACTCCACCTCCAACCTGCGCCCCCAGGTCTTGTTCTTATTTTTCCTGATGTTCCTGGGCGGAGCTTCCTCCCTCCGGGCGACTCACGTGATGGGAGCAGATCTTACCTATGTGTGTATTGGCGGCAATGAGTATGAGTTTACACTTACACTCTATCGAGACTGCGACGGGGTGTTGCCCCTAACGGCTTTCAACATCAACATCAACTCTGCTTCTTGTGGTATTTCTGCGGTCGCTGTGGTCAGCCAAGTGTCCATGCTGGAGATTTCTCCAGTCTGCGCGGCCTTGGTGACCAATTCCTCATGTAGTGGCGGTCCTTTTCCCGGCGTGCAGCAATACATTTACAAAGGGACCTACACCTTTCCTGCGCAGTGTACCGATTGGGTCATTGGATGGGCCGATTGCTGTCGTAACAATGCCATTACCAACGCGACCATCATTTCCATCGCCAATGGCACCGAGACCTACATTGAGGCTACCCTTGACAATCTCACCACGAGCTGTAACAGCTCTCCGTCTTTCACCAATCTGCCCACCGCCTACGTGTGTGAGGGACAAGATTTTCAGTACAACCACGGCGCATCCGATCCGGACGGCGATTCCCTAGCGTTTGAGTTAATCACGCCCCTCGAATTGACCCTGGGCTTTCCGACACCGATCAACTATATCGCTCCCTTTTCGGCCACTTATCCCGTGAGCACCACGCCAGCCAATAGCTTTGGATTCGATCCGGCTACTGGCCAGCTCAATTTCACCCCGGACGTGTCCCAAATCGGCGTGACAGCCATTTTGGTCAAAGAATACCGTGGAGGCAAGCTCATTGGGACCACCATGCGCGATATTCAGATCGTGGTGACAAATTGTACCAATACCCTTCCCATTTGGGGAGATCCGACGGCTGTAAATGGTGGGACACTCAATGGAAATGTCTTCACGGTCTGCGCTGGAAACACTCTCTCTTTCGCCATTGCTGCCACAGATGCCGACCTAGCCAACACCCTCGCGGTCTCTACCAACCTGATGACCTCGATCCCAGGGGCGAACCTCACTACTGCTGGCCTTAACCCTTCGAACAACACATTTTCCTGGGCCACAACCCTTGCTGATGTCGGTATTCACTCCTTTACCCTCACCGTGGTGGACGATGCATGCCCGATTTTTGGACGGCAAACGGTGGGATTTCAGGTGTATGTGCAAGGCCCTGTAGAGGTCACTGCCTCCGACCAAACGGTGTGTCCGGGCACCCCCAAAAGCATTCAACTTGGGGCGCGAACTCCGGGTTCTCCTGGCAATGGAACCTATGCCTGGACCCCAACTACCGGACTCAATGATCCTACGATTGCTGCGCCGATGGCGACCGTATCACAGGCTAGCAGCTATACCGTGACCTTCACCGAGGGGGTGTGCACCACCACTGCCACGGTGGACATAGAGTCGGTGGGCGACCTGACCGTGGGGCCAGACCTCAGCTTATGTGCGCCCGGACCTGTGAATCTTCAAAGTAATTTTATCCTGAATTTTCCTCCTCCCCCCTCCATCTGTGGGGTCAGTACCAATACCTGTGGCGGACCTGCCAACACCGCAACGGTCGGTAGCGGTGCCCTCACTTCTGGGACCTTGGCTACGGCTGGAGGTGCTGGAAGTCCTTTTCTCGGGGCTTGGCAAAACGGGCGGACCCAGCTCTTGTTTCGTGCCAATGATCTCAATGCAGCGGGAGTCATCCCGGGGATCATCTCCGAAATCTCGCTGCAAGTGAGTAGTTTGTTTAGCGCTGGTGGCTACAGTGGCTTCACCATTCGCATGGGATGTACTGGCGTGAGCGAACTCACGGCATTCGAACCTGGTCTCACACAAGTTTTCAATGGCTTGGTGACGCCCGTTGCTGGCGCGAATACCTTTCTCTTGGCTACGCCCTACGAGTGGGATGGTGCTTCGAATTTGATTGTGGAATTCTGCTTCACCAATGCGGTTGCTACGGGCTACGACCACGTGCAATACAGCAACACGAGCTACAATTCAGTGTTTTTTGGTTTTAGTAACACCAATCCGGGATGTACCCTCGCGAATGGATTTGCCACAACCCAACGGCCCAATGTGAGTTTCACTTCTTGTCCGTTGGCTGTGACTCCTGTCTATGCATGGACGCCAGGCGCCGGGCTGAGCAGCACCACCGATCCGAACCCCACTGCCACGGTCAACGGAACGCAAGACTATGTGCTCACGATCACCACGCCTGGCTGTATTTTCACTGACACTGCTTCCATAGAATTGGCAGCACCGCCTGTGCTCAATCCCTTCACACCAGTGGCTCTCTGTCTGGGAGATAGCGTGGATTTGGTTCCCACAGGAACTGATCTCACAGGAACTTTCCTTTGGACACCCGCTCAGGGACTCAGTGATCCGACTGTGCTCAGTCCACGGGCCTCACCAGCAGCCACCACCCTCTACACCCTCACCGTCACGAATGCTTGTGGGAGTTCGACTCAGTCGATCAATGTGACCCTATCCCCATCTCCCGCCGTGACCCTGGCCGCGACCAATGTCTCATGCGCAGGTGCCAACGATGGAAGCATCACGGCCACCGCGACGGGTGGCAGTCCCGGCTATACCTATGCTTGGACCCCAGCCGTAGGAATCACCCCGACAGTCGCAAATCTGGCTCCGGGCACCTATGCACTCACCGTCACCGATGCAAGCGGGTGCACGGCCACAGCTTCTGCTACCATCACTCAACCCGCTCCGCTCGCCCTGAACCTCATCGGCAGCACCAATCCACTCTGTGCTGGCGGCCTGGATGGCAGCATTCAGGTAAATGCTACGGGTGGTACCGTTCCTTATACTTTTTCTGCTGATGGGATTAATTTTCAACCGGGCGGGCTATTGGCAGGTCTCGGGGCAGGGAACTACAATGTGCAAGTTCGCGACGCGAATCTTTGTGTCAGCACGGTGCCTGTCACCCTGACTAATCCTGCGGCGGTCAGCGCGGTGGTGAGTGCGCTCAATCCTTCTGATTGCGTGATTGCCAATGGCTCTTTCACGGCCACGGGCAATGGCGGAAGCGGGGGCTACCAGTATAGCCTAAATGGAGGTCCATTTCAACTAAATGGGACTTTCACCGGACTTGCTCCCGGCATTTATCCCTTGACTGTTCAAGACAACAACGGATGTCAGGGGACCATCACGGTGAGCGTCTCGGCCCTGAACTCCCCCACAGGAACGCTCACGGGGCAGACCAATGTGACCTGTGCGGGTGGGAGCAATGGCTCGGCGTTCGTTTCGGCCACAGGCGGATTGGCTCCTTATCAGTTCTCCATTGATGGCATCAATTTTCAGCCCACAGGCAATTTCCCCAATCTCGCTGCGGGCATCTATACTGTGGAGATCAATGACGTGAATGGATGTCCGGGATTCCTGACGATCACCATTTCTGAGCCAGCTCCGATTGTGGGTTTGATCAATGCGCAGGTGGACATCACTTGTCCTGGCGGGAATGATGGGTCTTTGATCATCTTAGGCAATGGCGGCACACCCGGCTACACCTACTCTATCAACGGCGTCATCTTTTCTACTGTCAACCAA
This sequence comes from Bacteroidota bacterium, assembly GCA_036835375.1. Taxonomy (GTDB): domain Bacteria; phylum Bacteroidota; class Bacteroidia; order J057; family J057; genus JANQTF01. The sequence goes on along the minus strand of DAITMB010000011.1, from coordinate 39,478 downwards.
TTCAACAACCTCGCTGCTGGCACATACAATGTCACGATTCGGGATGCAGCCCTTTGCGAAGTCGTGGTACCCGTCGCCTTGGCAGAACCTACTCCCCTGACCGGGACTGTCGTGGCTCAGACCAATGTTGATTGTCCGGGCGCAAGCACTGGTAGTTTCACCGTGCAAGGGATCGGAGCCAATGGGACTTATACCTATTCGCTGGACAACATCACTTTTCAAGCTTCGGGGACCTTTGCCAATTTGCCCGCTGGAAACTATACTGTATTCATTCGTGATGTCCTCAACTGCCAAGGCTCTCTCCCTGTGACAGTGACTCAACCTGCGCCCCTGGTAGGAAGCATTCAGACACAGGTGAATGTCAGTTGTGCGGGCGACGCCAACGGCAGCTTGACGCTCAGCGCCTCGGGCGGCACACCCGGCTATACTTTTTCTTTAGACGGAGTGGTTTTTTCGGCTAATCCTCTCCTGACTGGACTTCTCCCCGGGTCTTATGCTTTGCAAGTTCGGGATGCGAATGGTTGCCTATCAACCGTGGCTGCGACAATCACTTCCCCGTCCGTACTCAATGCATTGGTTGCTGCCTCCAGCAATGTTTCTTGTGAAGGCCTCACCGATGGCTCGATGACCCTCGCAGGAAGCGGTGGCACGCCTCCTTACGCGTTCTCGATTGATGGAGGCGTGACCTTTCAGCCGGCTGGGACCTTCACAGGACTTTCAGCCGGGACTTACGCGGGGGTCGTGCGAGATGCAAATAACTGCGAAACACCCGTTTCTGTGACCTTGACTGAACCTGCGGTGCTGCTGGTGACACTGGTGGGGGTCACTGATTTGTCCTGCTTTGGGGCAAATGATGGCAGTATCACCGTTCTCGCATCAGCCGGAAATGGCGCTCCCTACACATATTCCACCGACGGTATCAACTTTCAGGCAGCTGCGACGCTGTCCGGCTTATCGGCTGGTAATTTCGTGGTCACAGTCCAAGATCAAAATGGATGTGAGGCGACGTTGGCGGCCACAGTCGCTGAGCCTCCTCAGCTTGGCATGACAGTCAACGCCCTCAGCCCTGTGACCTGTCCTGGTGGAAGCGATGGAGCAATCACATTGAGCGGAACAGGAGGAACAGTCGTCTTGCCTGGTGATTATGAATTTTCGATCAATGGCGGGCCGTTCCAGGTGGGAGGCTCCTTTCTCAATTTGCCGGCAGGCTCCTACCTCGTCACCGTCCGCGACAACAACGGTTGCACCTTCTCACAAACAGAAACCATCACAGAACCACCAGTGTTGGGAATAACCGTCTTAACGCAAGTTGATGTGTCCTGCTTTGGCGGAAACAATGGAAGCCTCGCTTTGGACGGAGTTGGAGGCACGCCCGGGTATCAGTTTTCGCTAGATGGGGTCAATTTTCAGGCAAATGGCACTTTCCCTGGCCTGAATGCAGGACCGCTGACGATCAGCATCCAAGATCTGAATGGATGTGTGGTCACACAGGCCCTGACCATCAACGAACCCACGGAAGTGGTTCTTCAAATCATCAATCAAGTCAACGTGGCCTGTTTTGGTGACAGCACGGGAGCATTGACGGTGCAGGGCAGCGGCGGCACACCGGGCTATGTGTATGGTGTCGCCGGATTTCCGCTGGTACCGATCAATACCTACGCGGGCATTCCTGCCGGAATTTATCCCATCGTTGTGAGCGATGCCATTGGTTGCACAGATACCTTGCCTGTGACAATCACCCAGCCTGCTCCCATCGGATTGGCCATTGACTCTACCCAAAATGTACTTTGTAACGCTGGAAACTCTGGCATTCTCTATCTGAGCCTTAGTGGAGGCATTGGGCCTTATGCTTACGCAACGAATAACGGGCCAGCCCAAGGATCACCGACGATCACTGGCTTGGTGGCGGGAACCTATCAGGTCGTTGTGACCGATGCTGGTGGATGTCAGGATTCCGTATCGGCCACGATCACCGAGCCGACTCCGCTTGTTGTTACGCCGGGACCCGTGCAGAATGTGACTTGTCCGGGCGGAAATGATGGTTCTGCCGCCGTGACTGCTGCTGGCGGCACACCCGGCTACACTTATAATTGGATCCCTGTGGGTGGAAATACGCCTGCCGTCGCGAATCTCGCCGCAGGGAGTTATTTGGTAGATGTCAGCGATGGCAATGGCTGCGTCACTTCCACGGTCATTTCGATTGTGCAACCAGATCCGATCGAAGGCAACATTACCTTGGTCCAGGGGATCTCTTGCTTTGGCTTGAGCGATGCGATTGCCCAATCGAATGCCACAGGGGGTGCCGGTGGATACACTTACATTTGGTCAGCTGGCATTGCCAATGGAAACATCAGCAGTGATTTGCCAGCAGGAACACATTTTCTCACCATCACAGATGCCATTGGGTGTGTGGGACAAGATTCTGTGACCGTGATAGCCCCTGACTCGATCAGTACTTTGCTCACAGCCGACAATGTTTCCTGCTTTGGGTTATCCGACGGTGTGGCCACGGCCACAGCCAATGGTGGTGTAGGGGGCTACACCTTCGAATGGAACAATTTGCCCACTCAAACTTCTTCCAGCTATGCCAACGTACCAGCGGGGATATATACAGTGATTGTTACCGATGCCAATGGCTGCGAGGCATTCGACACGGTAGAAGTGACCGAGCCGCCTCTCATCGATCTGGTCGCCTCGGGGATCAATGAAACTTGTACCGATGCCAATGGAGAACTCTACGCATTGGCAACCGGAGGAGCAGGAGGATTTAGTTATGTGTGGAACACTCCCATTCCTCAGATCGGAGACACGATCGTTGGGGTAGCTGCAGGGACCTATTTGGTGGTAGCTGTGGATATCAACAATTGTACGGACACTGCGACCGTGACCATCCTCGATGAAGCTGCCCCGACCCTTCAGACGGCCAACATCGAAATGGTGAGTTGCTTTGGTGGTGCCGATGGTTCGGCGCTGGTCTCGGCATTGGGTGGCACGGGGACCTATGATTTTACATGGAACAGCATTCCAGCCCAGGTAGGACCTGCCCTGAGCAATGTGGCAGCAGGAAGTTATGACGTAACAGTCGATGATGGCCAGTGCCAAACGACCTTGACCGTTGTGGTCCCTGAGCCGAATGCGCTGTCAGTTTCCATTCTTCAAACGATAAATCCGAGCTGCGAGGCATTGAGTGATGGCGAGGTGATCCCGATCGTTTCTGGTGGCACGCCGGGCTACACATTCAGCTGGAATACCCTTCCACTACAGGTTGATAGCATCGCCACGGATCTCCCTGAAGGAACGTTTGTGGTGATCGTCACTGATCTCAACGGGTGCACCGATTCCACGACAGCGATCTTGGTGGCACCGGAGGCATTGTCATTGATTTTGCAGGGGGATTCGGTCAATTGTTTCGGCGAAACCACTGGAGAAGCCATAGCCACCGTGAGCGGCGGCACACAGCCCTACACCTACTTATGGTCAGGAACAACGGCTACTGGAGACACAGCGCGTAACTTGGGGATTGGGGTGTATGGTCTCCAAGTCACCGATGAGAATGGATGTACAACTGCGAGCGAAGTGATCATTGCAGGGCCAGAAGAACTTATGGTGGAAGTCACCGGGTCTGACTTGACTTGCTTCGAACAGGGAGACGGCACAGGCTTGGCAGTGCCAAGCGGTGGCACAGCCCCCTACAGGTTTCAATGGTCGAGTGGGAGCACGAGTGACAATCCGCTTGACTTGGCGGCAGGCACTTGGCAGGTCACAGTGACAGATGCGAGGGGTTGTTTTGTATCGGGAAATGTGTCGATCGACCAACCCGCACCGTTAGAGATAGCACTTGAGGACTTCGAAGGGGCATTTTGTGACCTTCCCAATGGCAGCGCTACGGTTTCCGGATCAGGGGGAACTGGCGGCTACGCTTTTATTTGGAACACAGATCCGCCCCAGATAGGTCCTAGTGCCACGGGAATTTATGGCGGTACCGCTGGCATGACCCCTGTGGTCACCATCATCGACGCCAACGGCTGCCTCCTGGCCGACACCGTTCGGATTCCCAACGCAGCCCCGGCAGTGGCAGCATTTACCACGGCAAATCTCGACCCGACGCAGGAAATTCTCGGGAGCCAGGCGGACATTCGCTTTTTGAACGAATCGCAATTCGCCCTGAGCTACGAATGGGACTTTGGCGATGGCCGATTCTCCATTGAGGAAAATCCCATTCACCTGTTTGGAGAAGGTACCTTCCGGGTCATCCTGACTGCGTGGGACGAAAATTTTGCGTGCCCTGATACAGCTTCTCTTCTCCTGACGATTGTACCGGATGGGGTCTTGTTTGTGCCGAATGCCTTTACGCCCAATGGCGACGGACAGAATGACGTCTTCTATTTTTATGGAGAAGGAATTCAAGAATTTGAGGTGAACATCTACGACCGCTGGGGGAGACTCATCGCTCTGCTCAACGGGGTAGCTGAGGGCTGGGATGGCCGACTTCTCGGTGGTGGCGTAGCACCGGAAGGTGTCTATGTGTACAGGCTCGAAGGGCGACTGAACAACGGTGCCAATCTTTCGCGATCAGGGACGATCACCCTGCTGCGATGACGAGCAAATTCGTCTTGTGATCTGGACGAAAGACATGGCGTGATCAAAATTTCCAGCGTAGCTGTAATTTGACTTCGGTTCGGGCAGATCCAGAAATGGATTCTAAGCCCGTGCCGAAGCTGCAACTCTCCACCCATTCTTGCCCGGCGGGCAAGCCGCGAGCAGCAGGCGCTGCGGCGCTATAGCTGCAATTATTGGCAAGATTGGTTTGTGACACGCGCACCCAAAATTCCCAACCCTTCGCCAATTTGCCATTGAACATGAGGTACCAGCGGGTGCCACGGCGGTAGTAGGGCGGAATGGAGAAAAAGCCGAGGATATCGTTTTCGTAGGCATAAATCCTCGAGTCATAATCGTCGGTATCAAACACGGCAAACCTGCCGGTCACTCTCCATCGGTAGCCAAATCGCCAGCTGATGTCTTGGTAGAGTAACCAGCCTCTAGAGATCTCTTGCCCTTCTTCTTGAAATTGAGAGGCCTCCAGGCGGGTGCGCAGGCTGAGATTACGGTCGATAGAGGTCTGAAAATGAATGCGAAACTGATCCCGGCGCGTGCCCACAGGAGAAGCGAGGATTTGCCCCGACTCAGTTGATGGATTCCGTTCGCTCTGCTCCGTTCTCACCCTCAGAAAAACCGCTGTATTGCGGCTCGGGCGATACTGCAATTGGGACATCCACTCATACCCCTGCGTCGCATATCCCGCGCGGAAGCGTTGCCAGGCAAATTGATATTGGTCGAAATAGGTCTGGAGCTCCCAGTTGTAGTTGGGGGCGTATCGAAGCCCCATATACACCCCGCTTTCGTTTTGTACGGCGAGGGGACGTTCTGAGAACGCATAGGCAAAAGGTGAATGAAAGTCCTTGTCAAAATGTCGGATTCCCAGTGAAAAATCTACGGTCGGAGCGAGGCTGCTCATCATGCCCGCGGTCCCACCAAAGGATTGTCCACGGGCTAGGGCCACCTCTCCGAACACATTCACATTGCCCTTCACCCAGTCCCAGTCCATCCCTGTGACATGATGGCGGTCCCCGCTGAAAGCAAACGTCTGATAATTCGCGCTGCCTGCTTGCAGCGGCGCATCGTAGCGAAGTTGGTAATGGGTGACTCCCCCTCGAAAGGCCCCGTGGGCGTAAGCGGCCCTTCCGCCAGCAATGGTTTCCCCGATGGCTTTGCGATTTCGCAACTCGGAGGGGGTGCGGTGTAGCCCGCTGATTTGAAGATTGCCCACTGCCAACACCTCCTCGTCCAGGGTATCTACCTGTTGAATGGAGGCATCCCGGAAAGCGCGAGAGACAAATCCTGTCAACTCCCAGTCGCCCAGGCCAATGGTTGCCGCGCCTCCCCTGAAAAATTGGTTTTCATTGACCGACAGATAAGGTCGTGCGCCAAACGAGGGCATTTTGAGTCCTGAAATTACCTGAGCTCCTTTGCCAAATCCCAACCCGCGCGAGAGCACCAGTCCTTGCCCCACGGCGAGGGTATAATCCCCAATGATCAGTCGCTTGAGCCTGCCAAAGTCCTGAAGCGCAAGGTGCGCGGATAGGTAGTCGAAGCCAAATTGCCGATTCGAAGGATTCCACACAAAGCGCTCTCCCGGGTCATTTTCTCCGGTGAATCCGAAGCTCACATGATTGCCCATCCTGCCACGAAACCGCGTGTATTGCCGAAATGGAGAGCCTTGATAGCGCGTGCTCAGTTGGGTATCGACCCCGACGACATTTGATTCGTCATCCAAAATATTTCGGAAAGTTGTGTCAGGTGCAGTGTAGCCTCGCTGCTCTTCTAGGACAAAGGATGATCGCTGGAGCCACTCAAACTCCAGTCCCTTTTTCACCTCAGCGAAGGAAGGGCCACGCGGGAACCGCAAATTGGGATCAAGGTCCTTTGAGCCGGCTTTTTCGACGGTGACGTAGGGGAGAAATTCCCGAATCAGGGCGACGGTGTATCCTTCCACCGCTTGCAGTTCATAAATGCTCGTCAGCGCACCAAACCGCTCTCGGTGGTACAGGAGCCGCTGGGCGGAGATGCTGTTCATGCCGGGCAATAAGAGGAGATCCTGATAGCTGGCACGATTGAGATCTAGCGGATGGCGGGCAAATCGTTCCAATGGATCGAGATAATCACTGTAATCTACCTGCTCATCAATCCCGGCATTGAGAATGAAATCTTCTAGCGCCTCTTCCAAGGGAGCTGTTTGCATGGAACTGCTGTCGATCTGTGCCACAAGCCAAAGCGGCATGGAGAGCAGACCTAGCAGAAAGAGGTTATTTCTGGGGATGATTCCAGCCATAGGTCAAGGCAAGATGAGGAGTGAAGCCCAGCAAAGGTTGGTATCCGGCGGCAATATCAATGCGCAGGGACTCAAAGTCGAGCCCAAATCCACCACTCAGCGCCGTAGGGCCCGTTTGAACCCCAATGCGAAGGCTGAGTACCTCTCCCGGTTGGTAATCGATTCCCGCGCGGGGAGAAATTGATCCGTCTATTTCATGGAGCACATCCAAGAGAAGCGCCAGTTGAGGCGTAGGCCGAAAGGCGAGTCCCGCTTGAATAAGCGTAGGCAGGGGGTTGCTTTCGCCAAGATCGCTCAGTTCAGCACGGTTGACATTTGAAGCGAAGGACCCGACCGTGAGAGTAGGACTTAGGTCCACTTGGAGGCCCAAATCTAAATAAAGGCTCGTGCCGCTGCCTTGGGTAGGAATCACGGTTTGATACCAATTCACAGAGCTGCCGATGCGAAATCCCGGAAGGGGAGAAATCGCATAGGCGAGGCCATATCTGCCTTCGCCAAATTCGCCCACACCAAACCAGGATACCTTGAGGCCGAGTGCCTGGTTTTCAGCAAAAGGAAGGGCCATGCCCACCTGGCCACTGGAAAGCTCCTTGAGGGCAAATCGTTGTTCAGCATGAGTGCCTGCGTGAAAGCCTTTCAGGTCGGCCAATCCGGCGGGGTTGCCAAACAGATTCCAAAAGTCACCCGTTACGCCCGCTTGTGCCCTAGCGGTAGCTGCTGAGCCTGCGCCCGCACTTTGCCACACACCTGGCTGCGCCAGCAGCATCGGAGACCAGAACCACAGACACCAAAAAATACCTACTTGGTAGAGGATGCGCATAAGTGTGTCGGCTAAGACGAGCCTTCAAGAAACGCAGTCATTTTGTAAAATGAAAGTAGGAAAATCAATGCGGTTAGTTATGTAACATCACAGAGATAATCGACGTTGTAGATCCTCTTTCTTCGCGTTGTTTGCCTGCCCTACTTATCACTACGATGCCCCACACTGATTTCCCCCAAACCCTTGACTACCTGTACCGTTTGCTCCCTATGTTTCAGCGGGATGGCGCTTCCGCTTATAAAAAAGATCTGGCCAATACCCGTGAGCTTTGTTGGGTATTGGGACTTCCTCAATGGAAAATCAAGTCGATTCATATCGCCGGAACCAATGGCAAAGGGTCGGTGTCCTCAATGGTGGCAAGTGTGATGCAGGAAGCAGGCTTCAAAGTCGGTCTATATACTTCCCCCCATTTGGTAAATTTCACCGAGCGGATCCGAATCAATGGGGAGCCGATCACCGAGGCAGCCGTGGTGGACTTTGTAGATCAAATGAAGCCGACGATTGAACGTATTCGTCCGAGCTTTTTTGAGTTGACGGTCGTGATGGCATTTCAATATTTTGCGGAGCAAGATGTGGACATTGCCATCGTTGAGACGGGCATGGGGGGGCGCCTCGACAGTACCAATGTCATTCGGCCAGAGCTGTGTGCTGTTACCAATATTTCCTGGGACCATCAAGAATTTTTGGGTGACACGCTGGCTGCGATTGCAGGTGAAAAGGCCGGAATCGTGAAGCCCTACACGCCCCTGGTCGTAGGGCAGCGAAGCCTGGAGACAGATCCTGTTTTTGAAGCGAAAGCTGCGTCTCTTGATTCACCTTTGATTTTTGCGCAAGACCGATTTCGGGCAAAGACTGTGGACAGGAACTGGCAGCGTCAGCGCATTGCGGTAGAAGACCTCCAAGAGGAGGAAATATCGGAGTGGGAGGTGGATTTGCCTGGGCTGTATCAGCAGGAAAATCTTCAGACCGTGTTTGGAATCATTTCGGCAATGGTCGAAGATGGCTGGGACATAGACGAGACACATATTCGTCAAGGGCTTCAGCACGTGCGGAGCAATACGGGGCTGCGCGGACGAATGGAGCAGCTCAGTGATTCGCCCCTTACCCTTTGTGACGTGGGACACAATGAGGCTGGTGTCAAATGGGTGCTGGAACACCTACAGGCATTTGCGCCGGAGGATCTTCATATCGTCTGGGGAATGGTTTCCGACAAAGACCACCACAAAATATTGTCGCTTTTGCCCGCGAATGCTCATTATTACTGGGTGTGTCCCTCGATCCCGAGAGGACTTCCCGCAGCGCAGCTTCAGCAAAAAGCGCAACATGCAGGCTTGTCTGGCGAATCGTATGACACGGTCGGAGAAGGGCTTCAGGCGGCTCAAGCTGTTGCTTTGCAGACCGAGGGCGCTGTCGTATTTGTGGGCGGAAGCACCTTTGTCGTGGCAGATGTATTTGCTCAAGCCGAATCTGTCTTTCCAACTTCTCGTTGATCGGCTCCGAACTAGACTTCATGTTTTTTCAATATGCGCCCTCAATAGATGAGGCCCCAGGATGGGCGTACCTCAATTTCCACGCTGAAGCAGTCTGTTCCAGATTTAAGTGAATAGAATATAGACATGAGAGAAACATAGGAGCAAGACGGTATCTTTGTATGTCAATGGGGCAATCTGTCAGGAGCAAATGTCTCCCAAGCCCCCTCGATACGACTTGCCGCTATGCCCAACATTGCTACCAACCTTCTCGACATTCGCCAACAACTGGACCTTACTGCTGTGAAAGCTGGTCGGGATCCGTCTTCTGTTCGCCTAATTGCTGTCTCCAAGACCAAGCCCATGGCGCTGATCCATGAGGCGTGGGAAGCGGGTCAAGTAGATTTTGGGGAAAATCGACCTCAGGAACTACGCGACAAACAACCCCAGCTACCTGATGCCAAGTGGCACATGATCGGAACGCTTCAGCGCAACAAAATCAAGTATCTCCTGCCTTGGATACACTTGATCCATTCTGTGGATTCCGCAAAGCTTTTGGAGGAGATTGATCTTCTGGCCAACAGACAAGGGATTGTAGTGGACTGTTTGCTTCAGCTCAACATTTCTGAAGAAGACACCAAATCAGGACTCGAAGAAGACACCACCGAGGCATTGCTGCTCAACATCGCGTCGTTTCCTGGCATTCGCATCCGGGGGCTGATGGGCATGGCTGCACTCACCGACGATCAATCGGTCATTCGTCAGCAATTTCGACGCCTTCGACTAGCCAAAGAGCGATTCTCGACTATTTCACACCCTCAACTTTTGATGACCGAGCTGAGTATGGGCATGAGCGGAGATTTCGAGATCGCCATCGAAGAAGGATCCACCATGGTCAGGATCGGGAGTGCGCTGTTTGGCGGGAGATAGCTGGCTGCCATATTTTATTTTGTCTTGCCATGACGTGATGAGCTAGTAAGTTGATGTCCAGGTTTTTCCTGTTCATTCGATGGGCAAGGCGTTCATTTGAGGCTTTTTATTCACTTTTGACAGTCTTGTCTGCAAACATCACATTCTCCATGCCCAACGTCTCCTATCAAGCTCTCGCTCCCTATGAGATTCAGGGCAGCATATCTGCCTCCACCACAGATCTCTGGGTGGTGTTTCATGGATTTGGTCAACTGGCAGCCAGGTTTCTTCAAAAATTTCAGGTGCTCGACCACCCGACCCAAGTTGTGGTAGCTCCGCAGGGTCCCGATCGCTTTTATTTCGACCATTACCGCAAAGTAGGAGCAAGCTGGACGACCAGAGAAGAACGAGACCTGCACCTCTCCAACCAGCAAGCCTACCTGGACGCCGTTTGGGCCACCTTGGCATTGGATCGGGTGAATCCCTTTCGGATTCATGTTGTTGGATTTTCGCAGGGCGTGAGTGTCGTCACCCGCTGGATTGCGAGTCGAAAGCAGCCAGTAGATACCCTCACGCTGTGGGCAGGCGGATTTCCAGAAGATCTCCAGTCCGAGGACTGGACATTTTTGCCTTCCACCACACGTGTGTTTTGCTACATTGGGGATCAGGACGAATTGATCACGCCGGAGCGGCTCATCCAGGAGCGGGACAAAATCACCAACTGCTTTCCTCAGGCACATTTTCGAACGTTTTCGGGGGGCCACCAGATTCCCGAGGAGGCATTGGCATCGCTGGTCGTAGAGATTTTGGAAGAGGAGTAGAAATAAAATGTGACGAAAAAATGTGACGAACTCAATCCAGAATTTGACCCAAGGTCAGTCATGAAAGGATGGAGGGAAGCTGTAGTTTTCAGATCTTTATCTTCGGGTATCTTCGAGGCCTCCTCAAAAATCCGATTGATCGCTACTTCCCTATGCTAATTCGCCGATTGATATGTTGGACATGGTTCAGCCTCGCCGCCTTGCCGGCATGGTCGCAACTCACCGTCACGGGCACTGTGCTCGAAGATGAGGGGTCACAGGCCTTGGAGTTTGCCCAAGTGGCTTGGTTGTCGCCCACAGATTCCAGCACCCTGGCAGGGGCCTTTACCGATGCGGAAGGGCGATTTTCGTTGTCGGTTGCGCCGGGGACCTATTTGTTGAGGGTATCCTACTTGGGCTATGAACCCTATGTTTCCGCAGCGCTCGAGTTGGATGGAAGCAAGCCAACTGTAGCGCTTGGAACGATCCGCCTGGTAGGTGCAGGTGCGACCCTGGAAGAAGTCGAAATCGCTTCCCGGCGCAGCATGGTGGAGTTTTCGCTCGATAAGCGGGTCTTTCATGTGGGGCAAGACCTTTCGAATGCAGGATCCACGGCGAGTGAAATTCTCTCGAACGTGCCCTCGGTATCGGTCGATACGGAAGGCAATATTCAGCTACGCGGGAGCGGAGAAGTGCGCATCCTCATTGATGGGAGACCCTCCAGCATGGCCACGGCCAAAGGTCTTCGCCAGCTTCAGGGCAACCTCATCGAATCGATCGAGGTCATCACCAATCCCTCGGCGCGCTATGAAGCCGAAGGCAATGCCGGGATCATCAACATTGTCCTCAAAAAGGAAAAGAAGGATGGGCTGAATGGCTCTTTTGAAATCATCACGGGACAGCCTGTCAACTATGGCGTGGCGGCCAATGTGAATTACCGCGTTCGGAAGCTCAATTTTTTTCTCAATTATGGGATTTCCTACCGGATCAGCCCCAATATCTCTTCTCTTTATCAGGAAGTGTATGCAAACGATACCACCTTTGTCCAGCGCCAACATCGGGAAGGCACTTATGAAGGATTGATCAACAATATTCGGGGAGGCTTGGATTACTACTTCAATGAGCACAACATTCTCACTGGCTCCTATCGCTTCCAGCGCAGTGATGGACAGCGCTTTACGGATCTGCGATACGAGGATTACCTTTTTTCACTCGACCAACTTGTCAGCACGAGCCTCCGCACACAAAATGAGCAAGAAAGCGAGCCTTATTCCGAATATGTCCTGAGCTATCGAAAGTTATTTGAGCGCAAGGGGCGCGAGTTCAACGCAGACATCCGCTACCTCAATTACTGGGAAAATTCCGATCAGCTCTTCGAGGAAAAGACTTTTTTTCCTTGGGAAACCCCAGAAACGGGGCGAGTGACCCTGGAGCGGGCGATCAACGACGAATTTGAAAACCAATATCTGATTCAGCTGGACTATGTCCATCCATTTGGTGCCGAAGGCAAAGCAGAGGCGGGTGTCCGGAGCAGTTTTCGGGACATGACGAATGATTTCATCGTCACCACGCGAGACGATCAGGGGCAATGGGTGGTCGTACCAGAGTTTGACAACATCTTTGTTTATCAGGAAAACATTCATGCTGCCTACGGCATTCTCGGCAACAAAACCGGAAAAATATCCTATCAGGCAGGGCTGCGCGTGGAGGCCACAGACGTAAAAACGACCTTAGAAAAGACCAACGAAGTGAACCCGAGGGTGTATCAAAATCTTTTTCCAAGCGCTCACATTTCCTACGAACTCCCCAAGCAACACGCCCTTCAAATCAGCTATAGCCGCCGGGTGCGTAGGCCAGAATACCGCGAATTGAGCCCCTTTGTGACCCTCGCCGACGGGCGCAATTTTTTCAGTGGCAATCCCGACCTCGATCCCGAGTTCACCGACGCCTTCGAAATCGGCCACCTCAAGTATGTGGACAAAGGGTCATTTTCCTCGTCGATCTATTATCGCAAAGCCATCGGAACGATCATGAGCATTCGCGAAGTCGATGAGCGCGGTTTTGCGAGGAGCTTGCCCTTTAATCTGGTGGGAAGCCATTCTTTTGGGGCAGAATTTGCCACTGGGTTCCAATTATATAAATGGTGGAAACTGGACGCGAATGCCAATTTTTTTCGGGCGATCATCGACGGGACGAATCTTGATGCGACTTTTTCGAGCGACACATACAGCTGGTTTCTGCGTAAGACATCGCAATTTACCCTCCCCAAGCAATGGACAGTTCAGTTTCGGGCGAATTATGAAGCACCCCAACTCATGCCGCAAGGTCGCAGAAAGTCGATCTTATTTTTCGATGTCTCGGTGCAGAAGGAGCTTTGGAATGGCAAAGGACGCCTCACGCTGAGCGTGCTTGATGTGCTCAACAGTCGCATCAATCGAACCCTGTTCGAAGGAGAGACCTTTTTGACTGACTTAGAATCTCAGTTTCAGCGCCGACAAGCGAACCTCACCCTCAGCTATCGGCTGCGCTAGTGCATGGAGTGTCAACCGCGCTTGAGCGACCATAGGCAATAAAAAAAGCCAGCATCGGGAAAATGCTGGCTTCATGAAAGATATCCAAATCTTGTGGCGCAAGGGGGAATCGAACCCCCGACCTCAGGGTTATGAATCCTGCGCTCTAACCGTCTGAGCTACCGCGCCGAAAATGCTGGGGCAAATATAGAAGGATTTCGGGAGTTTTACCAATAGTTACTACGGGATTAATTCAAGTTTAGCAGGGAGGAAATCATAGCATCTCTAAGATGGGTGCCATTTCGCCGCAGCGTAGGTATCGTAAGGCAAAAACTCAACCCTTTCGTGCGCTAGCAATCAGGATTTTCTCTATGCTCAGGGGAATCCGTGCGATGAAAAAGCTAAAAAGTCATTTATGAGACGACCGAAATCGGAAAAAGCTGCTTAGCTTTTGGTTGCTCTTTTTGTGATACCTATTTTTCATCTTCTCCTAGGTTATGTCCGCTTCTCATCCCATGTGTGAACACCTTGAATCCGCCTTGTTGCAACAGCCCAAAGCTCACCCCTACGTGTGTGATGCTTGTGTCGAAATCGGCGACCGATGGGTTCATTTGAGGCAATGTCTCACGTGTGGCGTGGTGCGTTGTTGCGATTCTTCTCCGAATCGCCATGCGACTGCCCACGCCCGGTCGAGTGGTCATCCGGTGGTGGTATCTGCTGAGCCGGGCGAGCGCTGGGCATGGTGCTACCAAGATTCGATGCTCAAAAAATATTGAAGAAGTGGCAGGTTGAAGTGTCGCAATCATCTTTTTTCAAGATGGCGGAGCCTTGCACAATGGTGATGGTTACTGATTTAATGGTTCGGTAACATGAGAGGAGATAATTTGCAGCCCCCGAATTAACTGGGAAACCAGAAGCAGAGAAAGCCTCGCAACAGGGGCTTGTCAACCCTGACTCTATCACGAGACATTCATTCAAAAGACGATATTGTCGGCTCATGTCAAGACCTACAAGGCACACTTACACCGTGGGAGAGGAAGAGGAAGAAGAGCAACCCCGCCCTTCTAAGCCGAGATGGCGGCATGTCGTTTGGGGATTGAGATTTGGCTTCACCCTGCTCCTTTTCTTGCTGGCACTCGAATGGATGAGCTTGGGTTTCCGGCTCTTCGGTAGCGGAACCATTGACCAATTAATCAGCCTCACTGGCAACCCGTTTTTGTCATTGCTCTTAGGCATATTGATCACGGCGATCATCCAAAGTTCTTCTACTGTGACTACGATGGTGGTGGGATTGGTCGCGACCAGCAGCCTTCCGATGGCTGCCGCTGTGCCACTCATCATGGGCGCCAATCTCGGGACATCCATCACTTGCTTGATTGTGGCTCTAGGCTTGATCACACAGCGCAAAGAGTTCGGTCGGGCCATCATGACAGCCAGTTTGCACGGATTGTTCAATCTCTTCACGGTGCTCATTCTATTTCCCATCGAAGCAAGTACCCAATGGCTGTCACGCCTGTCTGAGGGGCTAGCTGGCTGGATTTACACAGCTTCAGAATCGGTGAGTTCGGTGCGCGGGCTTTTGGATATCAGTACACGGCCCCTTGCCCGATGGGTGGTGGATCTCACTGCCTCGCCGTCCTTTGCAGATGGCAATCCCTACTGGGTGCTGCCATTGGGTTTGTTTTCTTTGATATTGGCGCTCAGGCTGCTCATTTCTAGTTTTGAAGGGGTTGTGATCGGCCAAATCAATGCTCGCATGAACCAATACCTCTTTGGCCATCCGAGACAAGCATTTTTGACGGGCTTGGTCTCTACTGCATTGCTCCAGTCTAGTTCTGTCACGACCTCACTCATGGTTCCTTTGAGTTCGAGCGCAAGCATTGCTCAGCCAAGGGTCTTCGCGTTTTTGCTCGGTGCGAATCTTGGGACCACTTTCACGGCCTTGCTAGCCGCCATTCTCCTGGATGCTTCCAGCGAAGTCGGACTCGCCATTGCATTTTTTCACTTGCTGTTTAATTGCTTAGGTTGTCTGATGCTGTATCCAATCCCTTGGATTCGCGGAATTTTGATGCGGTTGGCGAGAGAGTTGGGCAAAAAATCGCGTGACAATCGCCTGGTCCCCTTGGCATATCTGATCTTGCTCTACTTTTTGATACCCGGGCTGCTCATTTTCCTTAGTTAAAATGATGCTAAGACGAATTTCCGTCGTCTCTTGGGTGAGTAATTTCCTTTAGCTCACCCATTTCCCCGATTTCATTTCGCAGCGTTTACAGGAAAATAGTATGAAAAATCCCTGGACCACCCTCGAAAAGCGAATTGTGTACGACAATCCTTGGATACGTGTGGAGGAGCATCAAGTGCTCAACCCAAGCGGCAACCCCGGTATTTATGGGGCGGTGCACTTCAAAAATGTAGCTGTTGGGGTGTTTCCCTACGAAGATGGCCATGTGTGGATGGTGGGCCAGTATCGCTATGTGCTGGATCAGTATTCTTGGGAAATCCCGGAAGGGGGAGGTCCAGCTGGCGAAGATCCCTTGGAGACAGCCCGGCGCGAGCTCCTAGAAGAAACTGGACTTGTGGCTGCGCACTATGAAAAACTGCTGGAACTGCACTTGTCCAATTCTGTGTCGGATGAATGGGGCATTGTGTACCTCGCCCGCGGATTTACCCAGCACGCGGCACGACCTGAAGAGACGGAGCAGCTTCACGTGCGAAAAATCCCCCTCGAAGAATTGGCCGCAGAAGTAGAAGCGGGTCGAATCACGGATTCGCTGACGGTGGCCGCTGTGTATAAAGTGATGTGGCTCCAGGCACAAGGCAAGCTTTAATTGTGGGTCAAATGTGGAACAGGGCGCTGGTCGCGTGACGAACAAATCCATCGCCTTTCGCCTCAAGGCGGAAAAATCAGAAAAGGATCTGCCTCTTTTCTTTATCTTTCTCGGATTATTCCTGCCTTGATATTTGCCCGGTATGAACGTAACCGCTACCCCTGCTTCTTCACTTTTTGACCGTCGCGACCTCAGCGACGACCAACTGCTAGCCCTGTACAATAAGCTGCTGTATCCACGCCTGATTGAGGAAAAAATGCTGATTCTCCTGCGGCAGGGGAGATTATCGAAGTGGTTTTCGGGCATCGGGCAAGAAGCCGTCTCGGTGGGCATCACTGCGGCACTTTCTCAGAAAGATTACATTTTGCCACTTCATCGAAATTTGGGGGTATTTACCACGCGCCAAATGCCTTTAGATCGCCTCATGCGCCAATGGCTCGGCAAGCCAGATGGCTACACCAAAGGGCGAGATCGATCCTTCCACTTTGGCTCAATGGAAGATCGCGTCATAGGGATGATTTCTCACTTGGGGGCAATGCTCCCCGTGGCGGATGGCTTGGCTCTGGCCAGTAACCTGGACAACGATCAGTATGTCGCTGTCGCATTCTCGGGCGATGGCGGCACCAGCGAAGGCGAATTTCACGAAGCCCTCAACGTAGCAGCGGTCTGGAATCTCCCCGTGCTCTTTGTCGTGGAGCAAAATGGCTATGGCCTTTCGACCCCTATCACTGAGCAATACCGGGCCGAGCGCCTTTCGGACAAAGCGCATGGATACGGCATTCCCGGCTACACCATTGATGGAAACAACCTGCTCGAAGTCTATCACGTGACTGCTGCGCTGTTGCGGAAAATGCGGGAAGATCGCACCCCTGCGCTGCTCGAATGTGTGACCTTTCGGATGAGAGGCCACGAAGAAGCGTCGGGCACGAAGTATGTGCCTCAAGAACTGATGGACACCTGGCGAGAAAAAGATCCGCTTCGTCGCTACGAAGACTGGCTCCGCGACAGCCAGATTCTGAAGGAAGAGGAGATGGATCGAATTCGGGCAAAGTTTAAGCTAGAAATCAACCAGGCAGTAGAATCTGCATTTGAGGCACCAGATGTGCAAGCAGATCCAGCGCAAGAAGTCCACGACGTCTATGCGCCAGTGAAAAAGTTCAGCGTTGAATTGCCTGCTCCCGGTGAACGACATGTTCGCCTGATCGATGCCATCTCCGAAGGAATGCGACAGGCCATGGAGCGATATCCTGACCTGGTTCTCATGGGGCAAGACATCGCGGAATATGGCGGTGTGTTCAAGATCACCGAGGGATTTGTCCAGCAATTTGGAAAAGACAGGGTGCGAAACACGCCCATCTGCGAGGCGGCGATCGTCGGGGCTGCGATGGGGCTTTCTCTTGCGGGTAAGCGTGCGATGGTAGAAATGCAGTTCGCAGATTTTGTCTCTTGCGGCTTCAATCAGATCGTGAACAATCTCGCCAAAAATCACTATCGCTGGGGTCACGCGGCAAATGTCGTCATCCGAATGCCCACAGGTGCTGGCGCAGGCGCAGGACCTTTTCACTCCCAGAGCAATGAAGCATGGTTTACGCATGTCCCGGGACTCAAAGTGCTGTATCCCGCGTTTCCCTACGATGCCAAAGGCCTGCTGGCCAGTGCATTCGCAGATCCCAATCCCGTCCTGTTTTTTGAACACAAATTACTATATCGCTCCGTGTCTGGTCCCGTGCCGGAAAACTACTACGAGCTGCCCATCGGGCAAGCTGCTACGCTGTGCGAAGGCGAGTCGCTGACCTTGGTGAGTTATGGCCTGGGCGTACATTGGGCGCTGGAAGTCGCCCAGCAACATCGTGGCGAGATAGAGGTCATCGATTTGCGGAGCCTCTTGCCTTGGGATCGGGAGACGGTGTTTGCATCGGTACGCAAGACAGGTCGTTGTCTGGTCCTCTCCGAGGCAACCCACACAGGAAGTTTTGCTGCGGAGGTCGCCGCCGAAGTGGCGGAGCATTGCTTTGAGCACTTGGACGCGCCAGTGATGCGATTGGCTTCCCTTGACACACCCATCCCCTTTCATCCTGCGCTAGAAAAGGCGTTCTTGTCAAAAGATCGTCTCCCGCAGAAAGTTCAAGCGCTGCTGGATTATTGATCTGAGCGGACGGGA
Source organism: Bacteroidota bacterium (assembly GCA_036835375.1). Lineage (GTDB taxonomy): Bacteria > Bacteroidota > Bacteroidia > J057 > J057 > JANQTF01. The sequence goes on along the minus strand of DAITMB010000011.1, from coordinate 21,092 downwards.
ATTGAGTCATTCGGTTGTGTTATCACTGTTTTTTCGTGATCATGAGACTACTTTGTTATCCACGATTTGATTGATTGTTTTCCCGTTTGCTATATTCATCTATCTCCTTCATTCATGCCTGAAATGACAACTTCATCTACTTTTTCATCGAATTCCTGGATTTCGAAGCTAATGAGCAAAGAATACAGCATCCAGGACTTCTTTTCGATCGGCTACTTGTACTTGCTCCTTTTGGGGGTTGCCAGCGATTCGATCTATTATAGCTTTTTCGATATTACTATTTTGAGCTATTCAAACCTGCTGGATGTTCTGCTAAGTCCTGTCACTTACTTGGAAAAAGGTTTAGTCTTTGCTATAATTATCTTTGCGATTCCCCTCTTCGCATTTCTGTCATTCAACTTTTTTAGGGAGCGCTACAAGAAGCAGAGCACCGATCCGGATTTCATCGCCAAGCATGGACAAAAGAAAGTCGAGAGCAGCTTGAATAAAATGCAGATTATGAGGGTTTTGCTACCGGCCTTGGTGATCTTTTCCGCTTATCTCGGATTTGCCCTTGGGAGCGGAGGCAGCTTACAGAATCGGCTCGAAAAAGGAGAGCTCAAGATGGATCACCTCCTGACATTCGTCGATGGGGAGCAGGTGCCGGTGAAGATCATTGGGAGCAACAGCAGCTTTTTATTCTTTGTGACAGAAAAGGCCACCACCGTGAGCGTGTCGCCGATACAAGAAAATGTTAAGAAAATCGAAAAAATCCCAGCGGAGTGACTTGGTCATGTATCGGATGCGGTCCATGTCCTCCGAAGGTACAAGTAGTCAACTCATCTGCCGATGATCAATGCGCTCATTTTTCCTTCTGCATGAAACAAAGAGGGATAGAATGACCTTGAGGAATGTGGATTCAAGTCGTAAGTTTCGACCCATGAAAGCTTTCCTACATCGGGGGTGTATCTGTCTTCTACCTGGTCTATTTTGGTGCCACCTAGCCATCGGGCAATCCCAGTGGAATGTGTTGCTACAGCCCGGCCAAGCGCAGTGGGCATCGCGATTCATCGAAGCCCAGGAAAATGGCCCGCAGAGCCTCATATGGCCTATTGCGCTGGTGGGGAATGAAGACCTCTGGGAGCATGTGAGCGAAGTGCAATCCCTCACGGCGAGCGGGGTAGCACCCAGCATGGAGGAAGAAGCCCTGCGATGGTACACCTTGCGCTTCGATAGCCTGCTATCAGGTAGCCCCGAGAGCTACTTGTGGTCGCTCGGGATCTTCGAATCGGTGGAGCCGACCCGGTCCTACAATGTCCACAGCATCGAATATACACCCAACGACGACTCCATTGGCCGACAATGGTATCACCAATACATCCGTTCAGAAGCTGCTTGGGATCTCACCAAAGGATCCACGCAGGTGAGGATTGGAATTCTCGACACAGGCATCGACTATCACCATCCGGAATTTCAGGGGCAAATCTGGATCAACACTGCGGAAGACGCCAATGGCAATGGGCGGATTGACCCTTGGCCCAGCAGCGAATTGCGCAATGGCGTAGCGGGGGACTTTGATGGAATCGACAATGACGGCAACGGCTTTATCGACGATGTGATAGGATATGACTTCGCCGATGAGGTCTTCGATCCCTTCACCGGCGAATTTGTGAGTGGCGATCCCGATCCCTTCGACGACAACGCACATGGTACCCTAGTGGCGGGCGTGGTTGGAGCCAAAATGGACAATGGATATGGCGGTGCGGGGATTGCCCCGGATTGTCGCTTGGTGATATTGCGGGCTTTTGGCCCAAATGGCACTGGCAAGGACGATGACATTGCCCGCGCCATCATCTACGCCACCGACAATGGTGTCTCCATCCTCAACTTCAGTTTTGGCGACATTTACCCCTCACGGATGATGCAAGCAGCCATCCAGTATGCTTATGTGCGGGGCGTGGTGATGGTAGGTTCTGCCGGAAACGGCAAAGGGGACAACCTTCACTATCCTTCAGGATTTGCGGAAGTGATCTCGGTTTCGGGGACGACATACGACCCCAACACCGGACGTGAATTTTTTTGGCCACTGAGCAGTTATGGGCTCACGGTGGACCTGTGTGGCCCTGCCGCTGGCATTCTCACGACACAGCCCCTCGACACGCTGTCATCCGGCGAAATCAAGGCATTCACCCGAACACAAGGCACAAGTTTTTCCGCTCCGATGGTGTCGGCAGCCGTCGGGTTGCTCATGGCGCATCGTGGGACCGTGACCCCGGAGCAGGCCCGGGGACTGCTGCGATCTACCGCTGATGATGTCAGTGAGAAAGGATGGGACCACTTCACGGGCGCTGGACGCCTCAACATGGAGCGATTGCTCAGCGCCGTGGGCAACAGCGAAGTCTCCATCTTCACGCCACAGCACGATAGCGGCACCCCTGCCGACTCGATTTGGATCACAGGCACAGTGCTCCATCCAGAATTTCTGGCCTATCACCTGGAGTATCAGGAAGGGACAGAGGGCGCTGGGTCATGGATCCCCATCCTGATGGATCAATCTTATCAACAGTTGAATGACACCCTCGCGTTGTGGGACTTGCGCAGCCTTGCGGAAGGAGAATACACCCTCCGTCTGAGGCTGGACAAGACCGATGGATTCACAGTCGAAGATCGCATCCGCTTTGTGCGGGACACCTCTCCACCGGAGATCGTGGTGTACGAGTCAGTCTCGGCTTGGAAAGACTACCGCAATGCGTGGATGATTCGCTTTCGCAGCAGCGACCAAGGTCGCCATACCCTGCACTATCGCCAGCAGGGTCAATCAATCTTTCGCAGCGAGACCGCCGATCGGTTCACTCGAAACGAAGATTTTTTGCTGGAGCAGGGAGAGCTGAGTCCGGGAACCTACGAATGGTACATCGAATCGGTCAATCTGGCGGGTATCTCCGGCAGTACGCCAATTCAGACATTTGTTTGGCAACCCGTCTCCATTCCTAGGACGGGTGTCAACTTCGTCGGAAATCCCATCCCTATGGGCCGATACTTGGAGGAAGCGCAGGACTGGGACGGCGACGGTCAACTTGAGGTGGTCATGAGTCAGTACAACGAATCGCTGGCTTTTGGAAAATTAATGTGGTACGAATTCAATGGAAGTTTTTTTCGGGCAGTGGATTCCTCAGATTTTCGCAGAATCTTGATCCCCAAAGGAGTGGCAGATCTTAATCAGAACGGCGCGAAGGAATTGCTCGTGTCGGTGAACGACAGCATGTTTGTGTTGACGAAGGCGGCTGGTGCAGATTTTCCTAAAGAAGTACTGTGGCGTGAGGAAGGAAAAGGCCGGTATGGTGCCGAAATGGTTGACATGGACGGCGATGGGAAGGCTGAGTTGGCGGCTCGCGATGAAAATGACTTTTTCATTTATCGCTGGAATGGCGAATTCAACCAAATTGCGACCTTGACTAACCCTACACCCGGCAACATCGCGCCGGGCTTTGCACGACTCTGGGTAGCGGATGCGAACGGCGATGGCAGATCGGAGTTGCTTTTTGGCGATGCAGATGCGGATTTGATTGTGTATGAGCACCGCGGCGGCAATAACTTTGAGCTGTTGTTGACCGATGTGACCGACTTTGCAGAGGCCAATGCCGAGACATTGGTCACGACGGGAGATTTTGATGGGGATGGCCATGACGAATGGTTTGTGGCGGTGCACACCGCCGATCTTGAGAATGCTGACGGAGAATACGATATGCCATTTTGGCGCTTGAGGATCTTTGATGGAAATGCAGCCGGGCAGATCGAAGTAGTGTGGGAGCAGTATGTCTTTGGCTTCGAATCCAAGACATACAGTGCTGCCACCGCCGCCAATCTTGACCTTGATCCTGCGGATGAAATTCTGTTCTCCACCTTTCCCCGCACCTACCTGCTAGAATATGTGCAAGGAGAATATGTCGCTTCCTGGTATCAGGATGGGAACATCCAGACGCATCATGCAATAGGCGACTTCAATGGCAATGGGATCGCAGAATTCTCGCTTGGGCGGGGAGATTCGGCTTTTTTCTTTGAGCGAAATGTATTTTACGGAGGTCCGCAACTGGTGACCTCGCTGAGTGGACGCGTGCTGGGACCCGATCGGGTAGAGCTGACTTGGCTTCCATCACCCAATGCGACGGGATATCAGCTCCTGCGACTGCCCGATCCAGAGCAGAACAACCTTGCAGCACTGATCGGACCCCTAGGGCCGACCTCGTTTCTGGATCAAGGATTACAAGAGGATCTCCCTCACCTCTTCGTGGTTCGCAGCCTCAATCCCGCCCTTTCGCCTGATACGAGCGGATTTGGCAATGCGATTCTGCTCACCCCTCACGAACGCCCCAGGATCGATAGCGTCATTGCCTTGACTGCGACGCAGATAGAAGTGTATTTTTCACAGCCAGTGCAGGACCGCGAGGCCGACAAAGGTCGCTTTGTGATAGATCAGGATATACTCCCAACGGCGATTTTGCCAAGCGGCAGTCCGGGCAGGAAACTCATTTTGTCGCTCTCCAAGCCCATCGCCCCCGGATGGCATGTCCTGCGTGCAGACACCACATTTATGGATGCGATGCAAGGGGTGCTTGACCCCAATTACTCCATCGCAAACTTTCACTACGAGCCTCAGGTGGACAATGAGCTTTTGCTCACCCACTGGCGAATTGTGGATGACAAAACGGCCCGGCTTTTCTTCAATTTTCCACTCGACGAAGCTTCCGCGCTGGACAGTTCCCATTACCTGCTTCATCCAGTGGGGAGTGTCGTAGGAGTCGCTTGGGGCTCAGAGGATTTTGATGCCATAGATGTCACCATTGAGGAAGCCCGCTTTGGTGCATTAGGATATCCTCTCTCCATCTCAGTGGAGGAAGTGTGTTCCATTGCTGAGATCTGTATCGGAGAGACCGGAAACACAGCGACTTTTTCCAGCCACAAAGACGATTTGTCAGAGGTGTTCGTCTATCCCAACCCAGCGCGACCTCATGCCCATTTTGATGGAGTGCGATTTGCCAATCTTACTCAGCAAGCGCACATAGAGGTGTTTTCTGTGTCTGGCAGGCTGGTGCAGCGGCTAGAGGAGCGAGATGGCGACGGAGGGCTGCAATGGGATCTGCGAGACGAAGGCGGGTTCCGCATCAAGCCTGGCATTTATCTCTATCGCGTTTTTACAGAGCAGGGCGAAGTAAAAGAGTTTGTAGGAAAATTTTCATTAGTGGAGTAGGAAAGGGGTTTTATGTTAAGCGAATGTAAAATCTGTTTCACTCCTGAGGTAAAAAGTTGGTGAGATTGCGCTTTGGTACTACTTTCGGGCAATCCCAATTACCCCCCTGTATGGAAAATGCAGTGATGATCCTCGGTTTTGCCCTCGCCTCCTACTCCGTGGTCGGCAACGATGTGATCCAGACCCTTGGAACCTTCCTCACTTCCAATCACGAAAAGCCTTGGTGGGTACTTTTCCTTTTTGCGGGTGGCATCCTGGGTCTTACCCTGTGCTTAGGCTACTTTGGTCTCGTTACTCCCATGGGCATGGATAATTTACTAGGGGGCAATGACGTGGCATTTGGGCGGCTGGACAAGATCAATATTCCTGAAAACCTCTCATTCTGGTATTTGATGCCACCCCTCGTCTTGCTTTTCATCACGCGGTTTGGTATCCCAGTCAGCACGACCTTTCTGATCCTTACATTCTTTTCGGCAGAGAGCTTCACCGGGATGCTCAATAAATCGTTGTTTGGTTATTTCATCGCCTTCGTCTTTGCTTGGGTGATGTTTTACCTCATGAGCTCTGTGTTAGAGAAAAAGTTTCAAGAACGCCCCATCGGCAGCGACAAATCTCTCTGGACTAATCGAACCTTTTGGACCGTCGCGCAGTGGTTTTCCACCGCTTTCCTATGGTCCCAGTGGCTCACGCAGGATCTAGCCAATATCTACATTTACCTAGGCAGGCCGCAAGATTTGAGCCTTCCGATGTTCTTGCTATCTCTGGTGATCGTCATGTCGATGTTGGCCTATATTTTCTACCAAAAAGGCGGTGCGATTCAGGGCATTGTCAAGGCCAAAATCAACACGGATGACATACGATCGGCTACTTTTATCGACGTGTTTTACGGGATTTGCCTCTTGGTATTCAAGCAGAACTTGATGGGACTATGGGAAGCCAAACTCCCGATGAGCACCACGTGGGTATTTTTGGGATTGCTGGCAGGCCGCGAAATCGCCATTCGGATGCGTATCGGACCAAAGCCAGACCGGAATTTGTCCCTGATGTTATTTTCCGACCTGGGCAAGGCGGCGATGGGACTGGTGGTGTCTGTGGTGCTGGTGGTCGTGCTCTACACTGCACTGGGAAGAGACGTGATGGAACTTTTCTCTTTCCAGAATTAGGTCCCGTCAAACTCAGACATTCCACAAATAAAATTACCCCTGTACATCATGGACATGATCCTTGAGTGCAGGGGTAATTCTTTGTATCGGGTTCGTTGGAGGCTTGCCTTAGAGAACCATGGCTTTGAGGGCATCTACGGTGGATTTCACAGCGTTCGCGGACTCATGGAGGAGCGCCATTTCCGCGTCGTTGAGATGAAGTTCGATGATTTCCTCGACGCCATTACGGCCAAGTTTTACCGGAGCACCCAAGTACAGGTCCTCAATTCCATACTGGCCAGTGAGGTAAGCGCAGCAAGGAAAAATCCGCTTGGAATCGCGCAAGATGGCTTCGACCATTTGAGCTGCTGCGGCACCGGGAGCATACCAGGCGGAAGTTCCAAGAAGATTCACAATCTCACCGCCGCCTGTCTTTGTGCGCTCAATGATGGCATCCAGTTTGGCAGCGTCGATGAACTCAGTCACGGGAATTCCGGCGATGGTGGTGTAGCGAGGCAGCGGCACCATGGTGTCACCGTGCCCCCCCATCAACACAGCCTGAATGTCTTTGGGAGACACATTTAGTTCCGAAGCGAGGAACGCCCGGTAGCGGGCAGTGTCGAGAATTCCTGCCATACCGACTACGCGGTGAGAAGGAAACTTCGAGCTGACGTAGGCTTGGTAGGTCATCACGTCGAGCGGATTGGATACCACCACGATCACGCAGTCGGGAGAATGAGCAATGACCTGCTCGGTGACTGATTTGACGATTCCTGCATTGATCTTGATGAGGTCGTCGCGGCTCATACCAGGCTTGCGTGGCAGACCCGAGGTAATCACGACGACATCCGAGCCAGCCGTTTTTGTGTAGTCATTGGTCGCTCCGGTCAGGCGCGTATCGAAATAGTTGATCGGAGCGGTTTGCCACTCATCAAGGGCCTTGCCCTCGGCGAAATTTTCTTTGATATCAATGAGGACGACCTCATTGCATACCTGCGCGCGGGCGACGTTTTCAGCGCAAGTAGCGCCCACGTTTCCGGCCCCTACGACAGTCACTTTTGACATGAGAATGAGATTAGTGGAGTAAAGCTGTTAGCGAAATTACGCTGGGCAAGTTACAGTCCGAGAACCTGCTTTCCAATTTCACACGATGATTTGAGTCCATTTTTGGCAGATGATCAATGGCGAATATCAAGGTGTATTTTTGGCATGTCAAGCTGGTAAATGTTCCATTCCGTAGAATTTATTTGCAGTTGAGTAGCTTGTCAGGTATTTCAGGCACAATCCTTGCCAGTTATCCAAAAGTTTGTGAAGGGTTCACATTCCTCTGCTAAGCGGACTGTGTAGGAATCTAGCTGGTTCTGATTTTTCCTTAGCAGGTCGAATGGTAGTTTTGAATACTGCACGCTTGATTTTCTCCACGCCAAACAAATCTATGATGAAGTTCCTGTTCCGCTCCTGCTTAGTGATCCTTGTTCTGGCTGCCATCATGCCTGACGCATTGGCGCAGGTTTCTAAAGAGGAAAAGAAGTTTTGGAAGAAAAAAGCCAAGATGTATGTGGACAATCCACTAGCACTCAAGGCTGAATTTGAAAACTACCAAGACCAAATCAAAGACCTTAAAGAACGTCACAAGGAACTGCTGAACTCCTCTGGACGCGGAAATACGCAACTCACCGATAGCCTTCGATGGGCAGCCATACAAGCGGAAGGTGACCTCAAGGCACTACAAAGCAACTATGATCAGCTCAAGGAACAGTACCGCTCGCTTCGCTTGGTGAGCAACCAGGGAATCCAGCCGGGTTTGGTCTTCCGTGTCCAAATCGGAGCCTATGTTTTTCGCGAGCCGGGGGAAGTTAAAGGAGACGCTACTGACATTCTTACCGAGAAGGCCGACGGCTTCAACAAATATGTCATTGGCAACTTTCGTAGTTACGAAGATTGCGAAATGTTTCGCGATGAGATCCGTGCACTAGGTATTTCTGACGCTTGGGTAGTCCCTTATCTGGAGGGAGAACGAATCACCATTCAGGAAGCGAAAGACCATCTCGAAAGTCAAGGGCAGGCTGTTTTCAAAAACAATTAGCACATACCAGCAAGGAAATAATTCCATGAAGAGGTGGCATTGCCACCTCTTTTTTGTATCTTCATGGTACAAAGTAGAAGTCGGTATGCCCTTTATTTCCTTGGAAAGCGAGCTCCCCGGGATCGTTCTAGGTGCTTGGCACATCACAGAAGAAGAGTTTTTCTTTTTGGAGCGTGTCAAGTTATACGAAAATGAGTGGACGCGCTTGGCCAGAATTTCGCATCCGCATAAGCGATTAGAGTGGCTTTCAAGCCGTTTGTGCCTGAAGGAATTGCTCCAAATCAGTGATTTTTCTCACACTGAGTCGCTCAATGAGGTCACAGGCAAACCCTACCTGTCCAACGACCCACACCACATTTCCTACACCCATTCCAGCGGGTATTCCGCTGCCATTGCTTCCCGCACCGCAGAAGTCGGGGTGGATATCGAATATCTGGGCCGCAAACGCAATCCCCAAACACGATTTTTGTGGATGAACGAGGAGGAACTCGCCTGGTATGATCGCGATCCTGAAAGCTCCTTTTTTTTACTAGCTTGGAGTGCCAAAGAGACAGTCTATAAGCTCTTTGGCTCAGGTGTCGCGTTCAAGCACAACATCGCCTTGCAACTGGATCACTTCACCTTGGCCAATAACGGAATCCTTCAGGTATCCGTAAACAAGGACGGATTTCACCAACTGTACCACATCGCCTATGCGATACATGCTGAATTTTTGCTCACTTATACTGGTCACGGCGTGTACAAGCAGCAACCCGTCGCAGAGCCAGCTCGCTGAGCCGATCCTGCTGGATCAAGCATCGCTGATGAAGGCCGTGCAAGAGGCCGAAAAGCCTTATACAGTCGTCAATTTCTATGCGACTCACTGCAAGCCCTGTGAGATGGAAATTCCCGAACTGCTGCGAATGGTAGAAAGTGGCCACCCAGAAGTCGCCATGATCTTTGTTGCGCTAGATGAAGTAGAAGGATTTCTGCCTAAATACCAGACCATGCTCTCTCGCATGAAGGTGTCTTTCCCAGCCTACCAATATACTCTCAGCGAGGCCGAGGCGTTTATACTAGGTCATCATGAAGATTGGGGTGGGGATATTCCCCTCAACTTGATCTTTCGACAAGATGGAACCATGATTCATGCCCTCGGAATGACCGATCCGCAAGAGCTGAAAATGCTCATCCACCGCGATCAAAGTTTCCGAGACTAATCCACCACTATGAACAAATTTCTGTTGAATGTGACGGGCGCGACCCTCGTGGGCTTTTTGGTTACCCAAGGCACACTACAGGCTCAGCGCCAGACCAGCATCGACAATTTCACCCTGCAAAGTGAATTTGACAATACCAGCGTTTCCCTCCGTGACTTTCAGGGAAAGAAAGCAGTTGTGGTCGTTTTCACGAGCTATCACTGCTCTTGGTCAGTGAAATACATGGACCGACTCGCTCAATTTCATACGCAGTTTACCCCCAAAGGAGTCGTCTTCCTGGCGATTAATAGCAACGATCCAGCATTAGAAGGAGAAATCGTGCGAATTTCTCCACCAGCTTTCCCTTTTCTTAAAGATACCGATCGCGCTGTGGCCACCAAGCTCGGCGCATCCAAGAACCCTGAGGTGTTTCTCCTCGTCCCGCAAGGGCAAAACTTCAAGGTCGTCTATCATGGAAAGATTGATGACAACCCGCTAGATGCGGCCATGGTGCGGCACAACTACCTTCAGAATGCATTGGAGCAGGTGCTTTCGGGTAAAAAAGTGGAAGTAGCCGAAACTCCTCCGAGCGGTTGCTCCATCAAGGGCATGGAAGAGTAACAAGCTGGTTGTTGAAAGCATAGTTAGCCTTTCGTCACAGCCTTACAAACGATACATTTTAACGAATGCCGAGGCCTTCAGGTCCCGGCATTTTTATTCATTGTAACCCAAGAAAGGGATTTGGGCAGCAAAAGAAGAAGTGGAGTGGTTGGGCCTACCATTGTCTTTTCGCTCGATTTTTAGCTACCTTTGTTTTGATGAAATAATTCCTTCCTATGAAATACCCACACCTCCTTTCTTTCGCCCTCTCTATTTTTTTTGTAATGATGATTTCCTCCTGTGAGGAAAGCAAGCAGCAGGAAAAAGCCGATGAGGCATCTGGCTCCATTACCATTTCCAAGCTCCAAAACTCTCCAGAATTCCCTACGGCGAGTCTGTCACTGACGTCGGCTACGCCAGGTGAAGCAGGTAGCTATGCTTTTCAATTTGCAGTAGCTGGAGAAGGCTACAAGCTGGGCGATCAAACGGAGCCCAAACCATCCACTTTCCTCTCCAATTCGGGTCACGGTCAGCACATTCATCTCATCGTGGACAATGGACCTTATGAAGCACATTACACCTCCACCATCACCAAAGATGACCTCGGAGGCCCAGGCCGCCATGTCGTACTAGCTTTTTTGTCACGCTCGTATCACGAGAGCATCAAAAACATGAACGATCCCCAATCTTATGTTTTAGCGCAATATCACGTGGGGGAGGGGAGCAGCGAAGAAGTTGATTTTTCGACGCCACACTTATTTTATAGCCGACCCAAAGGCGAATACGTAGGTGCGGATGCGGAGCACTTGCTGCTCGATTTTTTCTTGGTCAATGCCGACCTTTCTGCCGATGGGTACAAAGTGAGGGCGACCATCCAAGGAGAAGAGTTCATGCTGGACGAATGGGCACCTTACGTGATCGACGGATTGGCGATGGGCGAAGTGACCATTCAGCTGGAATTGCTGGACGCTGCCGGGAACGCTGTTCCTGGGCCATTTAATAATGTCACGAGGACAATCCAGCTCAAAGCAGCTGAGTAAACACTTGTTTTCGGAACGGGTTCCGATGTAGGCACAGGCAGTAGGAATGATCACTTACTGCTTGTGTTTTTTTTTGCAAATGACCCTTTGCCTGGATTCTTTTGGTTGATTTGTCACTTTGAATGAAACGAACGCGTCACTGGATCCAATCGAAGTGCCATTCGGGGGCTCTTGTAGCGCAAACTTCCCATTTGACTCATCTTGCCTATGTATCAGCGATACCTTCGTCCACTTTTGTTTCGCTACGACCCCGAGGCCGTGCACCACGCCACCTTTTGGATCCTCCGGCTGGCATTGGCACTCCCCGGCATGCCTTGGCTGATGAAGCGATGGTTTAGCCTCGACTCACCAGCACTCGAGCGGACCGTCTTTGGGTTGACCTTTCCCAATCCTGTGGGGCTGGCAGCAGGTTTCGACAAAGATGCCTTGCTCGCACACCGCTGGAAGGCACTGGGTTTTGGCTTTGTCGAAGTCGGCACTGTGACTCCTCGCCCGCAAAGCGGCAATCCTAAGCCGAGGCTTTTTCGGCTTCCTGCCGATCAAGCCATCATCAATCGCATGGGATTCAACAATCGAGGGTTGGATGCGATGGTGAAGCGCTTGCGCAAAGGGCGCTCCAAGGGGATCGTGCTGGGGGCCAACATTGGCAAAAATAAAGACACGCCCAACGAAGCGGCAGCCGAAGATTATCTGACCTGTTTCCGGGCGTTGTTTCCCTACGTGGATTATTTTGTGGTGAATGTGAGTTCGCCCAACACCCCGGGATTGAGGAGCTTGCAGGAAAAAGGACCGCTCTCGACCATTCTCAATACCCTGCAAGCGGAAAATCAGTTGATGCCGCGGCCCCGACCTTTGTTACTGAAAATTGCCCCTGACTTGAGCCACGACCAGCTTGATGATATTATCGAAGTGGTCAAAGCTACGGGCTTGGATGGCCTGATCGCAACGAACACAACCATTAGCCGGGAAAACCTGCACACTCCCGCACAGGAAGTAGCCGCGATCGGCGCTGGAGGGCTTAGTGGGTTGCCGCTTACGCACATGGCCTGGGAGACGAAGCGATATTTGCGGGAACGTCTCGGACCCGATTTTCCCATTATCGGGGTAGGAGGGATCATGGAGACGCTTGATGCACGCATGAGGTTGGACCGAGGGGCAGATTTGATCCAGATTTACACGGGGTTTATCTATCAGGGTCCCATGTTTGTAAAACGGATCCTCAAGAGCCTGCTGTGGGCCAAGGAAAACCATCCGACTGCATGATTTGCGTCGATTGTCCGAGGTGCAGCTAGCGCTGAGCAGTCATGCGCGAAGCAATACAAAGGGTATTCGTGGAGTTATGTTGAAGCGAAGTTTTTCCCTGACGCGTCGTTTCTACTCTCTGCTTTTGTTATCCCCCAATTTTTACTCGCATGAACTACGCTACTACGCTCGCTATTCGATTGGTTTGTCTTTTGGGATTTAGCTTGACCTATCAAGTTGCGTCTGCCCAGTGCATCCCCGATTCACTGGTAGCTGGCACGCCGGGCTTGTACCCCGATAGCCTGGCTGCGATTCCCGGATGCCAATACAGCGAAACAGACATAACTTTCGTGCTCCCGCGCGACACCACTGTACAAGTGTTTGGACAAACTTTGACGTTGCCATTTAATTTTTTTCGGATCGAATCCATTCAGGGCCTTCCTCCTGGTATGTCTTGGTCCTGCAACCTGAGCCCGGGATGTTTGTATGATTTGGCTCCCGGCAACCCGCTACCCGACAGCGTAGGCTGTATCCGTGTGTTTGGCACCCCGGCGATTCCCGGCAATTATACCCTGATCGTGAACGTGACTGCCAATCTGGATATTCTGGGCAGCCCCTCCGATCAGCCTACGACCTTTGTTCGAGAGTTGAAAGTGGGAGCTTGTTCCTTTGGAACAGATTGCTTCACTTACACTGTGGATGAAATATGCGCTCCCGCAACAGTGACCCTGAAGAATGAGTTGGATTCCGTGCTCAATGGTAACTGCGACGTGGATTGGAGTCTGGTCAGTTCCAATGGCTTTTCCTATCAAACCAAAGACCTTCAACCGCTCCCTGTTGTACTTCTGGAAGCAGGAGAGTATGTGCTGAATTTTTCGGCGCTGGTGGATACCTTCCCTTGGCAAATGGATTCGATCGTGATTCAGACGGTGAATTGCAGCGACTTGCTGGATGGCCCAGACCTGTATTGGAAATTATTCGATCCATTTGCTACTGAGCTGATTAACACCACGGCTACCCCTATCAACAATGCCGTGGTACCGATCACGATCAACACGGGAGGCTTCGCTTTAAAGAATGGACCATACGAATTTCAAGTTTGGGATGAAGATGCCTTTGGCGGAGATGACGGATGTGCCGGATCAGCCGGGGCAAGCCTCATATTCCCTTCTCCGCCATCCCAAGCAGGAGCTAATACGTTGATTTTAAATGGATTGACAGTTACTTTCTGGGTAAGTAAGCCCACTTTGACCGTCGCCTGCTCCGATACGTTTCAGTTAGCCGCTCCTCCCGCCATTCCCGAAATTGAAGTTGATACCAATCGTATCTGCTTCGGAGATTCACTGGTCTTGCGTGTCAGTAGCGTGGATTCTGTGAATTGGTATCAGGATTTTGTGGCCATTCTAGGAGCTCACGATACGATGCTGGTCGTGAAAACAGGCGGATTTTATCAGGTTGAAGTGATCGACCGTGCGACTTCCTGTGGGGAGATATCTTCGATGACCTTGATAGAAGTCGTGGAGGTAGCGGTGCCAAGTTTTATTTACGACGGCAGCGGAAATTTCAAGATCTCCGCTCCCTCACCAGCGGTAGATTACCTTTGGTTCAACGACGAAGGCATACAAATGGGGATGGGGACCGCTTTTTCGCCGAGCAATAGCGGTATTTTTTATGTAGTGGCGAAGGACAAAGTCACAGGATGCGAGTCGAATGCCACGCTTTCTTTCTCTGCGATTCTCAGTGATCTTGCAGAAGCGTGGACCCAGGGCGAGCTAAGCCTCTTTCCTAACCCGGTCCAAGACGAGCTTACCGTTGCCCTGGATCTGCATCGCGCTCAACCCATCTCTTGGAAACTCACTGACCTCTATGGGCGTACCCTTCAGGCCGGTGCCGCACCGACTACCCTTCATTGGGACGCCACCCTGTCGTTCAGCGAGCTAACTCCTGGCCTCTATTTTTTGTATCTGCTCATCCCTGATGGCCAAGTTGTGCGCCAAGTGCTGAAGAGCTAATGATCCGCCCCCTGCGAACCAGCGCGTGTCTCCCGCTGTCGGGAGAGGTGCTTCGACTTGCTCAGCGCAGGTCTGCACGTCAGAGGGTGGAACCATCACAAAAATGCCGTTCCACCCCTGGCGAAGCGCCGACCCAGCACCCGGGGCATCAGTACGCTTAACACAATCATAACCTGCGATTTTCACATTCGTTGATGTCGTGTCGCTATGTTGCAGGCAAAACTCCTGTCCTATGCGTGTTGCCTACATTTGGGTTGGCTTGTCGTTGCTGATCGCCTGCCAGTCGTCCGACACACCAGCTTTGTGGGTCATCTCCACCCCAGCTGACACAGCCTATTGCCGCATTGATCCTGTGGGCACGACCATTCTACCGAACGGTCGCATCATTCGGCCTTATGGAAAGACGGTCCCCATTGCGCCGCATCCCTATGGCCTCACCCTCAGTCCCGATGGAAGCATCGCTGTTACTGCAAATTCTGGAACCAACCCCTTTTCCATTTCCATACTCTCTGGCCTCAAAGACTCCCTCGCAGTAAGGCAAATTCCGCCTGGACCCAACACCGACAAAGGGCTGCTCGAAGCAGTATTTATGGGCCTTGCCATTAGCCCTGATAACCAAAAAGTCTATGTCTCCGGTGGCCAAGCCAACATGGTTTATGTCTTTGACATCGCGACCGGCATCAAAATCGACTCTATCTCTGGAGATCAGGACCTCGCCGATCCAGGTAGCAGACGATACGCACAGGGCTATCTTGGCGACCTATGCCTCAGCCGCGACGGAAAGCGTCTCTACGTCCTCGACCAGATTGGATTTCGGGTGTTGATCATCGATACAGAAAAAAGTCAAGTGCGTCAGCAAGTCACTGTAGGCCGCTATCCTTTTGGACTTACCCTTTCCCCGGATGAGCAGACCCTGTATGTGGCGAATGTCGGCATGTTTGAATATTCGCCGATCCCTGGCGTAGATCTGCTGAGCAACCCCAAAGGCACAGCCTTGAATTGGCCTGTCTATGGCTACAACAGCCCCGAAATGCGCGAAGGCGTGACCCGCGAAGGTCGTGCCATCCCCGGCTTGGGAGATCCTAATGCCCCCGAGTCTTTCTCGGTGTGGGCCATTGATTTGGCTGGACCACAAGCTACCGTGGCCCACAAGATCAAGACGGGCGTTTTGGTCGGTGAAATGGTCGAAGGCATCCCTGCCGTGGGTGGTGCAAGTCCCAATTCCTTGGTTGCCAATGACCAGTTTGTGTTTGTGTCTAATGGCAACAACGACGCCATTTCGGTCATTGACCCGCTCAAAGACACCGTTGTAGCAACCATCTTTTTGAGCATTGATCGGCGCTTAGATCACGTCAGAGGCATCATTCCGTTTGGTCTGGCCCTCTCTCCCGACGGGAATCGGCTCTACGTGGCGGAGTCGGGGATCAATGCCGTGGGAGTCATTGATGCGCGAAGCCTCTCTTTGCTTGGACATATCCCCGTGGGATGGTTTCCGAGCAAATTGGAAGTCAGCCCAGACGGCAAGCAGCTCATTGTTGCGAATGCCAAGGGATACGGTTCGGGTCCCAATGGCGGGGCAAAATGGGAGATGGGCCCGGAAGGTTCCTACATCGGTTCGCTGATGAAGGGATCAGTGACGATCATGGACCTTCCCAAAGATCGGCAACTCGCCGAGCTGACGCAGCAAGTCATTCAGAATAATTTCCGCATTCGACCCTTGAAAGAAGTCATGCGCACACGCTCCCGGATCCATCCTATCCCGCTGGTTCCTGAAAAATCAGCAAGAGATATTCGATACATCGTCTTTATTTCGAAGGAAAATCGCACCTATGACGAAGTCTTTGGGCAGGTGGCTGGCGGCAAAGGAGATCCGACCCTCGCCCGCTATGGCTTGCAGGCAAGTTTTCGAAACCAGGCGGGCAACGACAGTGTGAGCAAAGCCGACGTGATGCCCAATCACCATGCGCTGGCGAGGAGATTTGCGATGAGCGACAACTTCTATGTCGATGCGGACCACTCCGCCGACGGCCACAGGTGGCTGGCTGCAACCTACCCCAACGAATGGGTAGAAACGTCTGTATCAGCTGCCTATGGCGGAGGACGGAGGATGAGAGAAAGCTCCGAAGCACCCGGTAACTGGGCTCTTGTCGGTTCCTCAGGAGCAATTTATCCAGAAGACTACAATGAACATGGTTCACTCTGGGATCATTTGGAGCGGAATGAGATCGAATTTTTCAACTTTGGGTTCGGTACCGAATTGGCGGGCACTTATTCTGATAGCACGCTGAAGTATGCTGGTGTGAAGTACATGGTGAATTTTCCGCTCCCGGGGCCGCTCTACGATCGCTCTTCCCGGCTCTTTCCGAATTACAACATGGCCATTCCCGACCAGTTTCGGGCGGATATGTTCATTCAAGAATTCGAAGAAAAATGGATCGGTGAAGGCAAGGATATGCCCCACATGGTGACCCTGATGCTGCCCAATGACCACGGCGCGGGCGAACGTCCGCAGGCTGGCTATCCATTTCGTGAGAGCTACATGGCTGACAATGACCTCGCCCTGGGCCGGGTCGTCGAATTTTTGAGTCACACACCCTACTGGAAGCACATGGCCATTGTTGTCACAGAGGATGACTCCCAGAATGGCGTGGACCATATCGATGCACATCGAAGCATTCTGCTGGTGATTTCGCCTTATGCGAAGCGCAACTATGTCGGGCATGAGCATTACAGCTTTGGCTCTCTGTTCAAGACTTTTTGGAATATCCTGGGGATTCCATCCCTGAATCAGTACGATACTGGCGCGAGTGATTTGGGAGATCTCTTCACCGAGGAGGCAGATTTCAGCCCTTATCAGGCCTATCCGATTGATCCGCAAGTCTTTGACCCGCAGCGAGCACTCGATCCCTTCGATGAAGAATTTGACTGGAAGGCGTTGGTGGAATCGCCCGTGCTGGACGATCCCTCGCTGCTCCAACAGGAAGCGCAGGAAGCAGATAAAGCCCGGGAACAAGAGCGCAACCGCCAGAGCAATCCGCTCCGGCCCCAAGACGAAGATTGAGTTTTTACACTCGTTATTTTGCTGAACCCAAGGTTCCATGGCAGAGACTCCATTTCTGTGACGGACTTGAGAGGGCCTTCTTTTTGGCTGCCATTCTTACATCTGGGCGATGATGAGGAGGGTACAACCATTCCTCCTTTTTCCTACCTTGCCAGTCCTAAAAAGGCTAGTGAATGGGTGCGATGTTTGCGACTTGATGCGTGCTGGGATCGATAAGTAAGCTCGACAGGTCACATGAACGTACAACGTGCATCCGTGCAGCGAACAAACAAACCATGAGGAGACATCCGGCACTGGTGGGAGTAGTGATGGTCATGGCTGTGGTGTGGCCGAATGATTTGCGGCCTCCTGGGCGATGGGCTCCGCATGAGATCGCCGATCAAGTGGGCGAATCGCTCTCCCAAGTTTGCCTTCATGTGATTCGTGATAGCAGCCTTTACACCGAGGGATGGGATACCCTTTCTCAGCCCCGGTTCTGGCGCACTGCCATGCACCTGCACCCCGACCGCATGTTGGTGAACCTTGCCCATAGTCGTCAGATTCTGGATACGCTCTCCACGCTTGGCTGGCAGCTCCGTTCGGACAAGTACAAAAAGGCCTACCAGGACAGCCTGCGCCAAGCGCATCGGTTGACTAAAGGCGATGAGATCTATTTTACCACAGGCAGGAGCCACTTTTACCGCTACGAATCAATGCTTCCTCATATTGATATGGCCCTCTCGGTGTTTGCGGAGGAAGGGGTCGATCCGTGGTTTGCGCAGGCGATCTTGTTGATCGAAAGCCCGGGGAAACTTCAGTTTTCCAGCGATGGCGCTTATGGAGCCTTCCAGCTGATGAAAGGCGTGGCGCGGGAAATGGGACTCATAGTGAACGATACATTGGACCAGCGAGCTGACTTTGAGTCATCCGCCCGAGGCGCTGCGAGATTGATTCAAAAAGTGTGTTTGCCTCAGACCCGGCGCATGTTGGAAGAAGCCGGTGTGGCGTATGAGGAAAACGAGACTTGGTTCAAGTTGCTGGTGCTACATGTGTATCATGCAGGAGCGCGAAATGTGGATCGGGTCCTTCGGAAAATCAAGACGAACGAAGGAGGGATGGAATTTATCCAGGAACTGTGGCAGGTGAAGTCCCGAAGATTTGGAAATGCCTCGCAGAATTACTCTCAAATTATTCTAGCGGCATTCATGGAAATGGATGAGTTGCTCGAAAGCATCGGCATTCTTTGTCCGCCGGACATGCTGCCCAATCCCCGACATGGCAAAATCTCTCCGAAAGCGCTCCAGTCAATCGAAGAGAAACCCACAGTAGGTGAGATGGTATCCGAATAGACGCATCTCTGA
>DAITMB010000011.1:0-2064 GCA_036835375.1 Bacteroidota bacterium | reverse complement strand
ATAGACGCATCTCTGAGCGTGGTAGCCTCGCCGCTGTAAACCCTCCTTTTCTACAGAGAATCTTCCCAATCCCGCTCCAGAGCTTTGCGCTGC
Organism: Bacteroidota bacterium; assembly: GCA_036835375.1. Classification (GTDB taxonomy): domain Bacteria; phylum Bacteroidota; class Bacteroidia; order J057; family J057; genus JANQTF01. Next base: position 1,971 of record DAITMB010000011.1, on the reverse strand, counting down.
GTGGAAGTTGTGTTACTTTTCCGGAAAGGATGCCCATATGATTGCGATGATCCCCGTAGCCGGCGTAGGCACACAGCTCCGGCCACATACCCACACCCAACCCAAGCCTTTGATTCCGGTGGCAGGCAAGCCCATTTTAGGCCACATCATCGAGAGCATGCTGGACGCAGGGGTCACCCGGCAAATTTTTGTGGTGGGCTATCTTCGAGATAAGATTAAGGAATATGTCTTGGGTGACTATGGTGACCAGATCAATGCGGAATTTGTGTTGCAAGAGCCTCGCAAAGGACTTGCTCATGCGCTCTGGGTCGCCAAGGACGCTGTCGGGGATGCCCAGGAAATGATCGTCAATCTGGGAGATACCATTTTTACGGTGGACATCCAGCGCATCCTCGCGATGGAAGGATCGGCCTTGGCGGTGCACCAAGTCGATGATCCGCGCAACTTTGGCATCGCCATGCTCGACGAGCAGACTTTCGTGAAAAAACTCACAGAAAAGCCTTCTATCCCGACCAGCAATCTCGCCCTCGTGGGGCTCTACAAAATCGAAGAGCTCACCTTGCTCTACAGTATTTTGGAAGAGATGGTGAAAAAGCCCATCAAGGTCACAGAGCAGTATGCCTTCACCGATGCGCTCATGGAGATGGTGACTCGAGGCGTAAAATTTCGCACCATGACCGTCGAAAACTGGTTTGATGGCGGCCACAAGAAAACCCTGCTTCAGACCAATCGCATTTTACTGGAAAGAAAAGGAAGACACCACAATTATCAGTACCACAACACCGTGATCATCCCTCCGGTCCACATCGCTGAAGGCTGCGAAATCAATCATTCCATCATCGGGCCATACGTGGCAATCGCAGAAGGCTCCCGCATCAATTATTCTATTGTGAGAAACTCAATTCTGGGGGCTTATTCTCGACTTGAGTCAATCATTTTACAAAATTCTGTCATCGGAAACGATACCTCTTTGCGCGGAAAGACCAACTCCATCAACATCGGCGACAATGCTGAGATCGACTTCGAGCAATAATTCATCACCTCTCTCACACCCATTGCATTCCTGATCTATGCCACTATTCTATCACTTGGTTGAGCCCAATGTGTGGGAAAAAGCCCTGAATCACGATTTCTACGCACCCACAGGCTTTGACAAAGAAGGATTCATTCACCTTTCCTTAGAAAATCAAATCGAAGGCACCTTGGCAAGGCATTACCCTGATGCGCGCGAGCTGGTGGTGCTCATCATCGGCGAAAAGGGCGTCAAAGATCTACTACGCTACGAGCCCGGCGGTCCCGAGGGAGAGTTGTTCCCACATTACTATGGCAAACTTCCCATTGAGGCTGTGACAGACACGCGCATGTTGCTCAAGGACAAAAAGGGAAAATGGGAGTGGATTTAGGCAGCAAGTCAAACACAGAGAGCCGCCTCGCGTGACAGCGTAGGTTATGATGCCTTTTCGGAAGTTCTTTCTGAAATCGCTTTCTCCACTTCGTCGCTGATGGCAGGCTGGTAGCTTCGATAGATTTTTCTGCGCATCTCAATGAACGCCAGCACCCCGATGAGCATCACCAACACACCCACAACCGTCGCCAATCCGCCGATCCAGCGAAGCTCGCGCAAAAACTCCAGGTTCCACACTGCGGCGGCGGTCATGAGCAGATACAGGCCTGTCCTGAAAAATGCCAACAGCGTGCGCTGGTTGGCCAAGTGAGTTCTGTCAATGGCCAACCGGTCCCGAAGTATGAGGTGGTGATGGCTGAGCCTCACCTGTTTAAATCGGTCGAATGGAGTCAGTCGTTTCATGCGTTCGAATTAGGTGGTCTCCCCTTTTTTTCCTACTTGCCATGCAAGATGTGAAGATTGTTCGTGGGGCGACATGCCGGTGAAAAAAAAGACGGCATCTTGGATATTTGCAAATACGTGATCCTTGCCGATGAGATGGATCAACCCGTGGCGATGAAGTGCAT
>DAITMB010000010.1:32856-65804 GCA_036835375.1 Bacteroidota bacterium | reverse complement strand
AGGCCTCCTCTGCCTCTGACATCTCGAAAAGCTCTGGCTCTACCCCCCATCTGTTGAGCGCTGTTTTGGCTACTTCCACGCCGAACCATTCTTGCATGGCGCGGACCAACACCATGTTGTCACCTGTGATAAAGTCCGCTGATTGCAGGGCTCGCGCCACTTCATGTCGGAACAGCCATTTTTTCAACGGATACTGCATCAGCTCTATCCCACGAGCTGGGCCATGCACGCCACGGCCCCACAAGCGTTCCATGGGCACCTGCATTGCCAAATCACGCGGGGGATATTCAAGAATATCGGCTCCCATCGCCACGGCCATAATAGGATGAATCTCGGCCCTTCGCGCCCAGACTCCAAACGGTGTCACGTCGATGGGATTCACCAAGTCCACCCGATGCGCCAGCAGGGCTTGCCGAAGACGCTTGCCGCCGTAGAGATAACTCCAGTAGCTGGGACCTCCCTGTCGAGCAAAAGGGGGCTCGATGGGCACGCAGGTCACGTGTGGAAGCTGGAAGCGAGAGAAGCTGAACACCGTGACCTTTACCCCAGCGTCTAGCAATGCGGTGGTCCATTTTCGGGTGTGGAAACTATCTGGCTCAGCTAGGACAGCGATATGCATCAAGGGGGATAATATTCGAGGTAGGCAGATTCCTCAAAATGGTCTGCCCATCGTGAGTAAAATCATGGGCTTTGTCAATGCTTGGTCGTCGATTCCCCAGGCTAGGTCTCCCCTCAGTGAATATCCCATGACATTCATCCGCATGCCTGAGCCAAAGCCCATGAGAAACGGACTTTTGAGTGTCTGAAGCACCACTGTGATATTTCCTGACGTAATGACGCGGGTGTCTGTAGGCTTCTTTTGATTGAGTGGATTGCCCTCTGACCATACAGCTCCGACGTCAAAGAAAGGAATGAACTCCAGGCTGTAAAGCGCTTTGGCGTTGAGAGAGGAGCGCATGAGGCGGGAAATCGGCAATCGTAGTTCGAAATTGGCGGTGGTGTACCGAGAGCCATCTCGGACCAATGGCCGAAATCCCCGAACAGCCATGATAAAATCCTGATAATGGAAGCTGTACAAGCTCGTGTCCACACTGTTCGCAGCAACAGAATTTGACTCGGCTTGCTCCAGGGTAAACTGTAGTAGCTGGTCTTCTGCACCGCCGAGATAGTATTGGGTCACTTGCTGTGGAAAAGTAAATCCAGCACTGACTCGGGAAGCGAAAACGATGCCTTTACCTAAGGGAAGGTAGTGACTCAGCTCTCCTTGAACACGGTGGAAGGCGAGCGCCCTCTGCCCCAATGAATAATAGCCACCCCAACCTATCCTGCCTTGCCAGCCTGCATATCGATAGCGCTCGTGTTGCTTCACTTGATTGTGAATAAACTGCACGCCAGCACGTAGCACTTGGTCTTGAGCATCAAATAGCTCAGACTTCTGGACTTGCTGATCGATCCGGTCGATATAGTGCCATCCCACCTGTGCGTTCAGAGCACTACGAGATGAGAGTGGCAAAATCATGCCTCCCGTGACCCGCGCCTGGCGATATCGGAATACCAAAGAGTCCGATTGAAGCTGGGTCTGGTGTCGAAAGTTTCGGTTGAGGTAGCCGGCTTCTCCATACCAATCAATTTTTCCGGGCAAATAGCTGTATCGAAGGGTGGCGAAACCGTTCCGAATGAAGGGCTGAACGGACGCTTCTACGCGGTGGTGCTGCAATACGTCCGAGAAGCTGAGTCCCAAATTCAAGCCTACCTGTGCAAGCGGGTCATATACAAGGCCCAAAGTGAGATAGTCGGCAGCAAATCGATTATCTGCTTTCCTGGCCCCACCGATGCGCATCGCGTCGAGGTCCGGGGCTTGAAGGGCGCGTCGTCCTTGAGTGCCAGTGGACCAGCGACGTGGCTGGGTAGGAGAAGTAGTGCCTTCTCGTTGGACGGGACGCTTGATATCGTAAGGTTGATCCTCCTCGTCGAAGATATAATATCTCACGGGTTGATCCCTGGGGGTCTCTTGCTGGGTAGTGTCAATCGGGGCTATATCCGGTTCAGGGGTAGGTGCTGGTTCCGGTGCCGGCTCCCTTTCCAATTGTTTAACAGCTTCTTCACGCTTTTTTTGTCGCTCCTTGGCTTGAAAAGTAGCGATTTGTTCCAACCGCAAAAGTGTCAACTCTGGTGTGGGCGGTGCTGTCAACAGCGACGATTCTACGCGGTAAAGATTGGTCCTGCCTTGATAAGGTGCAGCGAGGATCACCGTCTCTTCATCGCCCGTCCACGCCATAAGGCCCACGTCAATGTTTGACACAGCCTCTCTTTCGCGAAGAAATACATTCATCGCATGAAGATTCCAGATCCCGGATTCATCCGTGAGATATTTGACGCGGAAGCTGGTGGTGGCGACAGGCTTTCGCTCATGAGAAAAGGGCGTTTTGGTGAGCCGCTCCAGTTCATAAGTGTCAAGATGATCCAGCGAGAAAATGTCGTAAGATGCTTCATGTAGTTTCCACAGTGGCTTACTCTGTCCAAGTGCAGAGGAATCGCGGTTGCTCGCAAAGAAAATCCGCTGATCGTCTAAGCTCCAGGAAGGATCTCGGTCGTCGAAAGTGTCACTCGTGAGGGCTTTGAATTGTGCATCTTCAGCGGGGGTTTTGTACAAGTCGATCTGACCGTCGTGAAGAATAGAGGCTACTACTGTAGCTCCATCATGAGACCAAGCCAAGTCGAGGACTGCGCGAAAGCTTTTGTTGAGGTCAAATACTTCTAATTCTTTGGCTTCCAAAGAAAGATAGACCAGCTGAGTAAGGCCTTTGGGTCTATAGCGGATCGTCACCAGCTTTGATCCATCTTTCGACCATGCAAGCGGAATGTCCGTCAGGGAAACATGTTGCGCAAAATCGCTCTGAATGCCCATTTTGACAGGCATAGCCGACCATTCGCGGGTATCTACTTCAAAAATGAATAATTGTGCTGCGCCTTCATTATGTAGCCAAGCCGCAATTTGTCCAGTCTCGTGATTCCATGCAAAGCTGATCAGCGAGTGTCCCTTGGGAAGCGGAACCTCATGGGCATCGTTCCATACCGAAAGATCGACTTTTCGTTGGCGCTGAGCATCGGCGGAAGTCAGGATATAGTCCCGCCATCGACTGGTGAGTGAGTTGAGGGTAATCCCGAGGACAGAGACGATTCCAGATTCGATCGAATTAGAAATATTGACCAAATAGACGATTTCCGACAGTTTCTGGTCGCCATACTCGTGCGAGATAAAATGCCAAATAGATTTTCTCACGGTCCGGCTCAGCTCCGATTGTCCCTCCAGTGCGAGCGAGAGCAACTCTTGGCTTTCCAAGGTATTGATCCACATTTCGTCTTCAAAATTCCAGCCTTCGCCCGAATACTCCCGCAATCCCTCCCAAAACCAAAGCGAATTGTGAAGGAGGAGCTTGGTCTGGAGCACGTCTCGCATGGTTTTTCCAAAGACAAATTCATTCATGACAAAACTTGTCACTTCTTTCTTGATAGCCTTGTACAAGTCGTTAGTGGTGCCGGGATGGATCAGCACGCCGCGCTGCGTTGGCAAGAAGTATTGACCTATCTCAATATTTTGTGGGCCTACGGATTGGTTGCTATAAAGCAATTCCATCGCATGTGGAAAGTAGGTAAGGGTATATCGTTGCTCAGGACGAACGTCAAAAAGGACCATCACCTCGTGCCGCGCCAACTCTGCCAATTTCACAATCGACGCTGCCATGACTTGATCTTCTTCATGATGGTATAAGTCGAAGTGGTCGGAGGAAAGGACTTGCCAATCGCGTGATTGGGCAAAAGGTTGGAAAGGCTGGGCTACCAACCAACCTGACAGGAGCAACGTGGCGCTCAGAAAGATGCGCAGGGACATAGCAGATAGGGTTTCGATTCTAGAGATCTCCTGCAATGGAGGAGAATGGGACGAATACTGGAGTATCGAGATTAACGATAAACAGCGCTAGGAAGTTTGACCTAGAAAATGTAGGGATTTCTATCTGGATTCCCAGATACAAATGTGAATATTCCTTAGCGCTGTTGGGAAAGATATACGGCAAAAAGCGTGCGTAGAGACATCACGACAACGGTGCCAAGGTGGCACTTGAGGGAAGTCGGAATGTAGTGGAATGCCGCTACCTACGGGGTCGAAATGCTTTGAATCGACTGAGCGAAATCTCTTCAGGAATCGCCGGATGCTCGCCGATGATCTTGGCAGCAAGTAACTTGCTGCAATATGGTGCCGCCAACATGCCTTTGGCCCCAAATCCAGTGAGAACATGGACGCTGGGCCAGTCTGGATGCGTCCCAAGGATGGGGCGACGGTTGGGAGTAGTGGGGCGAATCCCAGCCCGATGCGCTACCACACAGTAGGGTGCCCGGATCACCTTATCGAGATAACCCAAGATCTCCGTTTTGCCAGCTTCGCTCGGTCCAGAAACGTCAAAGTGGTTCGCGTAGGTCGCGCCCACGACCCAGCGGTCCGGTGCATTAGGAAGGACATAGATTTTTCGAGAGACAACAAAGGGAAGCTTGCTCAATTCAGGGGATTCTATTTCTAATATCTCCCCTTTGTTGGGTTGCACAGGCAGCTTTTCAAACCAAGGATTGTTACGAATGCGGTGACCTTCACAGCAGATCAGCGCATCAAACCGGATGGTTTTGTCCTCCCAAATGATTGTCTTCTTGTTCAAGTCGATGCGCTCGTAGGGAATATCACCAACAAGGCAGCTGCCCCCATGTTGCTCAATGAGCCGATGCAACAAATCAACGATGCCGCCGATATTTGCCCAGCCACAGGTCTCGATTCGGATGCCTCCATGTGGATTGTGGAGGAGATCGGGAAAGATGGGCCGTTCCACGAAGGAGACCAGGTGCTGGTAGGCAGGTTCTTGTATCCTTCCGGACCAGAGGTTGTATTCTTCGATATCGCGGAACGGGCGGTAAATCGGCATAGGATGCACTTCCTCCTCAATCCCTCGGTAGAATGGATCAGCCAACAAGGCTTTAATCTCTTCCAACAGGGTTTCTGCTAGCCACGTTTTTGCTCCAAATCTGCCGGTGATGACGTTGTAAAGGCCAGCGGCAACCCTGGAGGCACTATTTGGTGCCCGGTCGTCGATCAGACACACTTCGTTCCCTCGTTGCAAAAGCCGACACGCCATCAGGCTACCTGCCAAGCCTCCTCCCAGAATCAATGCTCGCATGAATGTTGATCAAGTTATGGTTGGGAGATGACACTTTTCTTCTCCAAGTATTGGTCGTGAGCTTTCAAAATGGCTTTTGCAGCGATGTGGGAAGCACCTGCACTTCCAAGCTTATGCCAGAGGTCTTGATAGTCCTGTGCCATTCTCTCTTGAACATCGGGCAACATGAGTTGGCGCATCTCATGTGTCAAGCGTTCGGGATTCATGTCCCGCTGAATGAGTTCCTGGACGGCTCTTCGGCCAAGGATGAGGTTGACGAGAGAGATGAATGGCACCTTCACCAGCCTTTTTCCGATGGCGTAGGAGATCGCTGACCCACGATAGCACACGACTTCAGGTACACGAAAAAGGGCTGTTTCCAAGGTCGCAGTGCCACTGGTCACGGCGGCGCAGCTGGCCTTTGAAAGCAGTTCGTACGTGCGATTCATCCACAATTCTACAAGAGAATCTCCCACTATCGAATGGTACAATGAAGCCGGCTGCGAGGGCGCACCTGCAACGACAAAGCGATGGTCCGGAAAGGCCTTCGTCAGGGTCAACATCACTGGTAGCATCCGCTGAATTTCCTGCTTGCGAGATCCCGGAAGCAGGGCGATGATGGGAGGGGAAGACAAAATTTTTGGTTGGCTTGAGATCACATCTAGCAAAGGATGCCCGACGAAGTCCACCTCGACTTGCTCTCTGGCATAGAATTCCTGCTCAAAAGGCAGTATGACCAGCATTCGCTCGACGTATTTCCGAATAATTTTCACCCGCCCTTTTTTCCAGGCCCACAGTTGAGGAGAGATGTAGAAATAAATAGGAATTCCCAGCGCGTGGAAAAAAGGAGCCAGTCGAAGGTTGAAAGCCGGGTAATCAACCATCACTACCGCATCTGGTTTCCACTGGCGAACATCTTCTTTGATTTGTCGAAACAAGCGTAAAATCGCCCCAAGGTTCTTCACTACCTCACCAAACCCCATGAAATTTCCCGCAGAGAGATGGGCCACCAACTCTACTCCGGATGCTGCCATGCGATCGCCACCCAATCCCCGCAAGAGGATATCCGGGCGCTTCACTCGCAGCGCCTTGACCAGGCTACTGGCGTGGAGGTCGCCGGAATCTTCTCCAGCCAAAAGATAGAGCCGTTGCATCTAGGTCAGGGTAGTTGTGGGGGAGTGAGGAATATGTGTACGACACCACAGCCAAAACGGAAGCTAAGCGGATGTAGAAAAGCAGCACACAAGAAGGATTTCACTTGATTAGAACTGACAAAAACTCTTCTCAAACATAAAATTTTTACTGAGATTGATCAATATGGCATTCATCATCTTTTCGAAACCAAGTGCTCAGGTAAAACTAAAGTTGAGGCATTGATGGCACAAATTCTCATTGTCAAGTGACCGAATAGTTAAGCCAAATCTGTGGGGATCCACGAGGTGAGGCTTGATGTAGGCCGAAATCTCGAAAAAATGTGGTGGCCAGCCAAGGTTTCCTATTGCTTTTTTGAGCAACTTTTGAGTCGACAAGGGTGGCTTTCTAGATGAGATCATAACGATTTCCTTCGCATCGACTGCTTTCTCCCTTTGTTGTCCTCTCCAACATAAAATCTTTCCGTCAGCTTGATTGTTCCGGCTGCCCATTCATGCGAATCATGCGAAAACTGATTCTTCATCCACGTTTTTTCCTCTTGCTAGGAGCACTGATCGCAGCGTTTGTGCTCTCTCACGTGATACCTACACTGCTGCCGCTGGCCTACATGGGACTAGCGGTCACTGTTGTCGCGATGGTGCTTGATATTTTGTTGCTATTCCGGCATCGCCAAGGCGTATTGGCAAGGCGGGAAGTGACCCAACGTCTGTCGAATGGAGACGCCAACCGGATTGAGATCACGCTCACCAATCAATATGGGTTTACGCTGAAGGTGGAGATCATAGATGAGGTCCCGGTGCAGTTTCAATGGCGAGATATGAACAAAAAGCTCCGCTTGGCAGCAGGAGCCGAGGCGAAGATTCATTATTATTTGCGACCAGTTGCTCGGGGGGAATATGAGTTTGGCGATCTACACGCCTTGGTGCGCAGCCCCATCGGCTTGTTTATTCGCCATTGGCGATTTGCCATCGGGCAGACTGTGGCCGTGTATCCATCCTTTTTACAACTTCAGGCATATCAACTATTGGCGATGTCAAATCGGCTGACAGAATTAGGGGTTAAGCCCATTCGTAGGCTGGGGCACAGCACAGAGTTTGAGCATATCAAGGAGTATGTGCGCGGCGATGACTACCGCACCATCAACTGGAAGGCCACTGCTCGCAGCAGCAAGCTCATGGTCAATCAATACATGGATGAGCGTTCGCAGCAGATTTATTGCCTGATCGATAAAAGTAGAGCGATGAAAATGCCGTTTGAAGGCATGGCACTTCTCGACTACGCCATCAATGCTAGTTTGGTCTTGGCACATATCGCGATCTCACGACACGACCGAAGCGGACTCCTCACATTCGCCAAAGAAATTGACCAATTTTTACCGGCTTCCAGTCGATCGGGGCACTTGCGCAACTTTCAAGAGCTACTCTATCGTCAGGAGACAGCATTCCAAGAATCGGACTATGAGCGGGTGTATGTATTTGTGAGCAGAAAACTGTCGCAGCGGAGCCTCCTGGTCCTGTTTACCAACTTCGAATCCCTCAGCGCCATGCGTAGGCAACTCCCCTATTTGAAACGAATGGCCAGGCAACATTTGCTCTTGGTGGTATTTTTCGAAAACACGGAATTAACATCCCTCCTTACTACCGCCCCTGCTGATACCGAAGGCATCTATGTGAAGGCCATCGGAGAGCAGTTGATGTACGACAAAAAATTGATGGTCAAAGAATTGGCTCAAGCTGGCGTTCCTAGTATGCTTACGGCTCCAGAGAACCTGACGGTGAACACGATCAACAAGTATCTTGCGATCAAAGCTGGATCCCAGATTTAGAGATAAAATTGAAAATTCATGGTTTTTGATGTCCTACTTCTGATGCGGAAACAGAGTAAAATTTTTTTTCTAATGATTCGGGCTTAGTTCAAAAGAGAAAGGACTCTTAAATTCCTCGAAAGGCGCGTAATGAAGGTCTTTTCCTGATAAAATGGGAGGAATGTCGCGCCAAGGCAGGGCCAACGAAGGGTCGTCCCACGCAAGACCACCTTCTGACTCCGGGTGGTAGGTATCGGTGCATTTGTAAAAAAACAAACAGCTCTCCGATAATACTTGGAATCCGTGGGCCATTCCTTGCGGCACAAATAGCATTTGATGCTTGCTCGCGTCTAATTCCACAGAGACATGATGTCCATAGGTCGGGGACCCTAAGCGAAGATCCACCACCATGTCGAGCACTTGTCCTTCCAAGACAGTGACGAGCTTACCCTGCGAATGCGGAGGGCGCTGGAAGTGCATGCCGCGAAGAGTGCCACGCGAGGAGCGGGACAAGTTGTCCTGAACAAAACGAAGATGACCGAGGTCAATCTGATCAAAGGCCTGTTCGTTGAACAGCTCTTTGAACCAGCCCCGGTCATCTCCAAACACATCCGGCTCAATGAGCCATAGACCTGCGATGATTGTCTTATGCTTGTGGAACACGATCTACTATCACCTCTTTTTTGAAGTACTCAAGCGTACGCTTCAAGCCTTCTTCACGAGGTACCTGCGGCTCCCAGCCCAAGATCTCCCTTGCGAGGGTGATGTCTGGTTGGCGGACCTTCGGATCATCTTGTGGCAGCGGCTTGTACACGACTTTGCTCTTTGAGCCCACAAGATCGACAACTTCTTGGGCGAAATCCAAAATTGTGATTTCAGAAGGATTGCCAATGTTCACTGGGTCGGAGTAATCGCTGTGAAGCAAGCGCCAGATTCCCTCGACGAGGTCGTCGCAGTAGCAGAAGCTACGGGTCTGGTTGCCGTCGCCAAAGACAGTAATGTCTTCTCCGCGGAGCGCTTGGCTCATGAAAGCGGGGAGTACTCGTCCGTCTTCAACACGCATGCGGGGTCCATAGGTATTGAAAATCCGCACAATTCGGGTTTCGACGCCGTGATAACGATGGTAAGCCATGGTGAGGGCTTCCATGAATCGCTTGGCCTCGTCATAGCAACCGCGAAATCCAACCGGATTCACATTGCCCCAATAATCCTCAGTCTGTGGGTGAATCAAGGGATCGCCATACACTTCTGAGGTAGAAGCGATGAGCACGCGTGCGCCTTTGTCTTTAGCAAGACCGAGGATTTTGTGCGTACCCATAGCACCCACTTTCAGGGTCTGGATGGGGATCTTGAGGTAATCGATGGGGCTGGCAGGAGAGGCGAAGTGAAGGATAAAGTCCAATTCTCCCTCTACATAGGTGTAGTTGGTGATGTCGTGCTTCACGAATGTGAAGCCGTCTTGACCAAAAAGGTGGGCGATGTTGGCCAAGTTGCCCGTGATGAGGTTGTCCATAGCAACTACCTCATATCCTTCTTTCATGCAACGGTCGCAGAGGTGGGAGCCTAAAAAGCCAGCACCCCCGGTGATCAGTACTTTCGGTTTTCTACTCATTCGTTGGAGACGGTTTCGGGTGCAAAAATGCTTTTGCGGCCGATGGAGTGATAAGTGAATTGTTGGCCTTCCATGGTGGAAAGGTCATATACGTTACGCCCGTCGAAGATGATGGACTCTTTCAGGCCAAGCTTGACGCGATCAAAGTCTGGGCTGCGGAACTCATTCCACTCCGTGACGATCACCAAGGCATCAGCACCGACCACAGCATCATACATGTTGTCGGAAAACTCCATCTCCAAGTCAGTGTAGCGCTTCACAGCTTCCATGGCTTCTGGGTCATAGGCTTTCACCTTGGCACCCATTTCGACCAGGCGCTGGATGATGACCAAAGCTGGCGCTTCGCGGATGTCGTCAGTATTGGGCTTGAAGGCCAATCCCCACACGGCGAAAGTCTTGTCGCTCAGGTCTGTGCCATAAGTAGAGATGATTTTCTCCACCAGAACTCCTTTCTGAAGTTCATTAACGTTCATGACCGAGTTCAGAATCTGGAAATCGTAGGAATATTCCTGCGAAGTCTTGAACAGCGCAGACACATCTTTAGGGAAGCAAGAACCGCCGTATCCCACACCAGGAAACAGGAAGCGCTTGCCAATGCGGGAGTCCGTTCCCATGCCTCTTCTCACATGGTCCACATCCGCCCCGACCAGCTCGCACAAGTTGGCGATCTCGTTCATGAAGGAGATTTTGGTAGCCAAGAAAGAGTTGGCGGCATACTTGGTGACTTCGGCAGAGCGCTCATCCATAAAGATGACCGGGTTGCCGGACATCACGAATGCTTTGTAAAGGCGGGTCATCAAGTCAGTAGCACGCTCGGAAAGGGTGCCGACCACGATGCGCTCAGGCTTCATGAAGTCTTCTACGGCATATCCTTCGCGCAGAAACTCAGGGTTGGAGACCACATCGAATTCTACATCAGTCTGTGAGGCGATGGCTTCCCGCACGCGGTCAGCAGTTCCCACAGGCACAGTAGATTTGTTGACCACTACACGATATTCTGTGAGGAGACCCCCGATCTGGTGGGCGACGCCCAGCACATATTTCAGGTCGGCAGATCCGTCTTCAGTCGGAGGGGTTGGAAGAGCGAGAAAGATGATTTCGGCGAACTTGACGGCTTCTGCAAGCGAATCGGTGAAGTTCAGACGTCCTTCTTTCGTGTTTCTTTCGAATAAGATCTCAAGTCCGGGCTCATAAATGGGCACCTTTCCTGATCGGAGCATGGAGAGTTTTTCCTGGTTGTTGTCAACACACAGGACATCGTTACCGGCTTCTGCAAAGCAAGTTCCGGTCACCAGACCTACATAGCCAGTTCCAACGACTGCAACTTTCATCTTCAGTGAATTTTGGTTGAATAAATACTAGACAATACACAACGCGCCAGATCTACAGACCTGAAACGGATAGAATAAGGAACTTTTTTGAGTAACGAGTGTCCCCACCTTCCCGATCTCCTTTTCGTTGAGATCTTGTCAGCCTTGCTAGAGAACGACGCGCAGTGGGCGTGAATATCATTGAAGGCAGCGGGAGGGTCGAGTAGGATTGTATTTCCTGCTTGACACGAGCAAAAGTAGAAACTTCCTTGCCCGCCAACTCACATTACTGCCCAACGGAAATTTCTTTGGCTTGATCGGTTCATTCACCCGCTAATCTGCCTTCGAGTTCGCATTTTTTCCTATCCTATTCACTCCTAACTTACATCGCCTCTTACAAGGTGCTGCCATGTCAAAGTTATTCCTCTGTGTCTTTCTTTTATGCGCAATCTTTCCTCTCTGCGCTCAAAAAAGTATCGCCGATTCAGTCATCTCAATGGGGATTCTTGAAGTGACGTATCGGGGCGGTATGCCCGGGGCTGACTTAGGAGACCGCTTTGGTTACCTTTCTCAGCTCGGTCTCCAGTCAGGGATGAAGTTTGCCAACAATCTCTACTTCATCGGAGGCGTCCATGCCCTGTTTGGAGATGTCGTGAAAGAGCTCGACATGTTTCGGCACGTGCTCGATGCTGGTGGCCGCATGATCGGGGACGAAGGACTCCTCACAGATTATCGTATCACAGCCTTAGGGTGGGTAGTCCCGCTTTCGGTAGGATACATTCTGTCTGTTTTTCCTCATAAAAACCCCAATTCTGGTATTTACGTTGAGGTCGGGGGCCAATTTTTCCGGCATCGTATGGACTTCGAAGCATACGACGACGATGTGACCCAGTTCTCGGGGAATTATCGCAAGGGCTACGACAGGCTGTCGGCTGGTTTTGGGGTTCGCCAGTCGGTAGGGTATACTTATTTTGATAGCCGTGGATACCTCAATTTCTCGGCAGGCTTCGATTTTAGTCAGAATTTTACCCGCGGACAGCGCAGCATTCAGTTCGACACGGGCCTACCCTCCCTTGAGCGCCGGCTCGATCTGTTGAGTGGGTTTCGCGTCAGTTGGGTGTTTCCAATTTATCAGCGTGCTCCGAATCGGGTGTATTACAATTGAAAGGCGACGGACTCGCTGCTGAAAATTCGCTAGCAAATTCAAGGCGCTTCGAGTGATGTGGATATTGTACGAATGGGGAATTCGGCTTTATGGGCTAGGGATTTTGCTTGCAGGAAGATTTTCCCACAAGGCTTTGCTCTGGATCAACGGGCGTAAGGATTGGAGCCATCGCCTCCGTGCTGCCGTGGCGACTGAAGGTCTTCCGTGGGTGTGGATTCACTGCGCTTCCCTGGGAGAGTTTGAGCAAGGTCGAAATCTGATTGACACCCTCTACGATGAGCACCCTGGATTTCGGATCTTGGTGACATTTTTCTCGCCTTCTGGCTATGAAATCAGAAAAAACTACGCCAAGGCGCATCACGTCGCTTATTTGCCGCTGGACACAGCAGCCAATGCGCGGGTTTTCCTGCAAACTGTCTCCCCCGCTTTCGGTATTTTCATCAAGTATGAGTTGTGGATGAATCATTTACGGGAGGCTCGACGGCTCGCCATCCCGTTGATTTTGGTGGCTGCGCGCCCGCATCCTGAGAAGTGGAGCTTCAAATGGCCTGCTCAGCGCTTATTTCGTGAGGCTTACCTGAGCTTTCAGCACATTTTCACACAAGACGAAGCCTCTCATATTTTTTTGGCAAAATTGGGACATCCTTCCCTTTCCGTGAGTTCCGACACGCGATTTGATCGGGTGAGTAGCAATCGCGACAATTGGCAAGAAGTGCCCGGCATTGCGGCCTTTCTGCGCGGAAGAACCTGCTTGGTGGCAGGGAGCACGTGGCCGAAGGAGGAAGACCTCCTTTTGCGCGCTTGGTCAACCTTGCCAGAAGACTTGCGACCCTGCCTGATCATCGCTCCTCACGAGATTCACCTTGCTCATATCCAAACCCAGATCAATGCTTTGCCTAAGCAATCGCTTTGCTATTCGAATATCGACTCGCTGAGCCTGACACACGAGATCTTGTGGATCGACCAGATCGGGTTGCTCTCTCGACTCTATGCCTACGGGAGTATGGCGTATGTGGGGGGGGCCTTTGATAAGGGATTGCATAATGTGCTGGAAGCCGCTGTGTATGGGTGCAACCTCTTGATTGGTCCACGATACCAGCGTTTTCCGGAGGCAGTAGAACTGGTCAAGCTCGGTGCGTGCCAGTCAATAGATAGCACTGAATCGCTACGAGAAGCGATCGAAGGAATATGCCGAAATCACGAACTACGAGAAAAGCGATCTCGTACCTTGATCCGCTATGTGGAGGATCGAACTGGCGCCACCCTTAGTGTAATATCTTGGCTAAAAAAGACTGGGTGGCTTGGGTAAACGATGAAGGTGGAGTGAAGCGTTGATAGGGACAGCTGCTACACGAAAACGTCTTGTCAGCCTGTTGAAAAAACCGTAATTTGCAGCCTATGAATTCTTCTGTTTGGAGATCTTCTTTCCTTCTGTCGGTGCTACTGAGCTGCTTTTTGCTCAGCGCTCATGCGCAGTACACTACCTCCTCTCGTCCACCTAAGCTCTACATCAACTCTGTAGATTCTCGCCCCGAATTCTTCGAAATAAAATACGAGATTACAGCGCCAGGCTATGTGGAACTTCACCTGATGGACGATAAGAACGAGAAGTTATGGGTCACAGGGAAAGTGACCGATCGTGTCGGAGTGGACATACATCGCGTTCCGAAAGGTCCGCTAGCTCCTGGTAAGCGCTATTCTTTCGTGCTGAAATACAAGGGAAATGAGTATTCCAGCTTTTTTTACATGAATTGATGGCAGTGAGAAAGGTAGGGCCGGCACCGCCTTGATCTACAATTTACTTCCAGCACTTCTACGACAGCCGAGCAGACGCTAATACTACTTGCTTCCCTCATATTTACTACGCAACATGAACATTGTAGAGAAAAACATTCGGGTCCAGCCGATCAGCCAAAGTCGGCTTCAGGAGATCGACATGAATGATATCCCTTTTGGGAAAATCTTCAGCGATCACATGTTCGTCGCCCGCTACCGTGACGGCCACTGGCAGCAGCCCGAGATTCTTCCTTACGGTCCGCTCCAGATTTCTCCCAGCATGTCTTCCCTCAACTATGGGCAATCGGTGTTTGAGGGGATGAAAGCTTTTCGCGGAGCTGATCAAGAAGTCCTTCTTTTCAGACCAGATGCCAACCATCGTCGTCTCAACCAGTCGGCTCGTCGGCTCGCAATGCCAGAAGTTCCCAAGGACTTGTTTCTGGATGGCCTGAAAGAACTTGTACAAATCGACCGCAACTGGATTCCAAGCCGGGAGCAAGGGGCCTTGTACATTCGCCCGCTGTATTTTGCCACAGACGAATACATCGGAGTAAAAACTTCTGAAAGCTACCTCCTCAGCATTTTCACGTGTCCGGTAGGTCCTTACTACGCTAAGCCAGTGGACCTATTTGCTTCCAAAGAGTTCGTACGGGCAGCCATCGGCGGCACTGGCGCTGCGAAAGCCGCTGGTAACTATGCCAGTGCGATGCTTCCTGACAAACTCGCCAAAGCACAAGGCTACAACAACGTCTTGTGGCTTGACGCAGCACACCACCATTTTATCGAAGAGTGTGGCACCATGAACATCTTCTTTGTGATTGATGGCGTCGTGGTCACCCCTCAACTCAGCGGCACCATTTTACCTGGCATCACCCGAAACAGCGCCATTCAAGTCCTTCGCCAATCCGGGTATCGGGTAGAAGAGCGCGCGATTTCGATCTACGAGGTGCAGGGTGCCTACCGGGAAGGGCGCTTACAAGAGGCTTTTGGTGCCGGAACAGCGGCCACGATTGCTCATATTGCCAGAATTGGCTTTGCAGGAGAAGACATGATGTTGCCTAATATCGAAGATCGGAAAGTAGGCCCTTGGCTTGGTGCAAAGTTGGAGCGAATCAAATTCGGTGTGGACCCGGATCCTTACGGTTGGGTGGTCAAGATTTAAGTTTCTACATATATTGTTGTGACTGGTGGGATCTTTCCGCCATGGCAGTGACTCCATCATGATCCTTAAAGATCGCGGTGGAGTCGCTCGCGTTTACTGACTCGGATCTTATACTTTATCGTGGCGACGGGCTGCACGTGGCCGCCATTCACGCCATATTGCCCTAGACCAAAGGTGGAATAGCCCAGGCCGGGAAGGTAATACGAAAGCAAATCGCGACGAGGCGGAGAATATCCCATTTGAAGGCCCAGGTCGATTTGCCACCGTTGGTCCACGTTGATGACATAGCCGATGGTGGCAGAATTCCCCCAAGTAAATGCCCTCGACCATTCCTCTTGTCCGGAGGCACTGAGGAATTTGTCGGAGTACCAGGCAGAAGTCATCGAAAACTGCACGTAGGGATAATCTATTCCTGTCTCTGGATTGAACAATCGAATACCGATGGAGAGGTACGTGGCAGTGTTACTCAAATGATAGAAATCCTGCAAAATGCGCAGGCGAGGTTCTCTTCTATCGGCTTCATGTGTACGAAATCCGGCTCCGAGGTGAAGCGAAATGGTATTGGACAGCCGTTCTTCAGCGTGGATGTCGAGTGTACCGATGGCTAAGGGCGCTGCATTGATCCCGATGTGGGTCCCAAGTTGGCCCATCAAGCTCTGTGGGAGCCATAACAAAAGGGTCCAAAGAGGAAGTCGCATATTGGAGAATCAGAGGGAGCAAAATTGCAATTGGACAGCGAACGGTAAGGAAGATAAATCTACTATTTTCTACTTCCACGAGCAGGCGCTCTGTAGGGATTTGGAACAAACGACTGCTAAAATAGCAACTTGTTCTCGCCCCTTGCCCTGAAAGTGTGACATTCGGCCATATCGGGAAGCTATGCGATGCTTTTGAGCTACGAGGACTCGCTGGGGCGATGGGTCCGTACTTTTTTTGTTGTCGCTTGCACCAGTATAGCTTTGAAGTGAAGGGAAAAACACAAGCATCGCAACAGTTAATTCTCTACCAAAACCTAGAGGAAGAAGCCTGATTTATTGCCTCAATGCAAAAAAGCCTTCGCACAATGTGCAAAGGCTTTCGCAGCTCCCCCTCTTGGACTCGAACCAAGGACCTACTGATTAACAGTCAGCCGCTCTAACCAACTGAGCTAAGGAGGAAGGTAGAAAAGGAGTTGAGAAGCCTCTTATCCTTTTCCGGCTGGCAAAGAAGGGGAGAATGTCCGTGGTATCCAAGAAAATGTGAGAAAAAATCTGACTTTCTTTAGATAGGCTCCCTCAATTATCTGGCTGAGAGACACTTGCGTCGGGGAACTCCCGAAGAAAATACTCCACCAGGGTATGAGCATTATTCGGCTTCTTTTTTGCCACGTGAAGCAGCCTTGGAAGTTGCTTCTTTGACCTCTTCCACCGCTTCTTCAGCTACAACTTGGGCAGTGAGTCCGATGCCATGTTTGGCCTCCAGTGCTTCAATCCGGCTCACTAGAGAGGCGAGATCTTCTTTAGTCACAAACTGAGGAAGGCGCATGTTGCTCGTCATGCTGTCGGCAGCTTCCTTGAGGCGCTCTTCGAATTCGTCTCGCTTGGACTCCATTTTTTCGACAAACTCCTCTACGAGTCGCTTGCCTTCATCTTTGCTGACCTTTCCTTTGCCGACCATCTCATCGACTGACTCTTGAAGTTTTTCGGCTGTGAGTGCCACAATGCCGACACCTGTGTACAGGAATTTTCTGAAAATCTCTTCCATGATATAAAGGATAAATTTTGATTGGGAGTGAAAATTGTTGCGCTGACTTGATGATCCTTCGCAATTATACTTATCGTAGCTAGCTTCATGCCATGGGCCGAAATCCCCTCTTTTTCTCTTATTTGCTATAAAAACATCCGTTTGTTGGCAGGTGTTTTTAGGTAAAAAAACAACTTGCTGCTAAAACGTTCGGAACAAAGGCCGAAGCTCTATTCGTCCAGCTGGAGCGACCACTTCTTGAATTCAAGGCAGGATAATCCCTGCCAAAGCTGAGATTTTGCTGATAAAACGCTCGGTTTTTGTCAATATGGCAGAAGTTTTCTGTCTGACTTGCTATGACTTGATCTGGTATTCAGGGATAGGAAAAAGTGTCTCAGCGTCCGATAGGAGTCGCCCCTG
Organism: Bacteroidota bacterium; assembly: GCA_036835375.1. Classification (GTDB taxonomy): domain Bacteria; phylum Bacteroidota; class Bacteroidia; order J057; family J057; genus JANQTF01. The sequence goes on along the minus strand of DAITMB010000010.1, from coordinate 48,480 downwards.
CTGAATTCGCTCGTAGATCTCCTGTTGCGCACGGAGTGGTGGCTCTTCTTGGTTTCGCTTGATGGGAATGTTATCCATGTGCTTGTTGAGGCGCACGGCTTTGACGTTGTCGGCTAGTTGTAGGCGCAAGATCTCTAAGATTTCAGTCTTCAGGTTGTCTTCTTCCACAGGAAAAACCACTTCAATCCGCCGCTCAAGATTGCGATTCATCCAGTCTGCCGAGCCCATATACACTTCAGTCTTGCCACTGTGATAGAAGGCGAAGACCCGCGCATGTTCTAGAAACTGGTCCACGATACGCGTCACCGTAATATTTTCACTGACTCCAACCAATCCTGGACGAATAGCGCAGACGCTTCGGACGAGCATTTGAATTCGCACGCCTGCTTTCGACGCTTCGTAGAGTTTGTCGATCATGCCTCGATCTTCGAGATTGTTGAGTTTGATAATGATTTGACCAATATTGCCCTGCTGAGCCTCTCGAATTTCCCGATCAATCAGCGCATAAAGTCCCTCCCGGAGGTTGAACTGAGCGACAAGCAACTTTCGGAAAGGCTTGGGCCGATACGTTTGATCGCCGAGGTAGAGAAAGAGCTCTTTCAGTTCTTCGATGATCGTGAGATCGGTCGTGAAATATCCGTGATCGCAGTAGAGGCGGGCGGTCTTTTCATTGAAATTTCCGGTGCTGAGAAATGCGTAGCCACGGCGCAGTCCCTGCTCTTCGCGTTCTACGAGTGCTACTTTGGCGTGGACTTTCAGTCCCGGCAAGCTGTAAATAATTTTTACACCGGCTTCCTTCATCTCTTGAGCGGAGATGAGATTGATTTGCTCGTCAAAGCGGGCCTTCAATTCCACAAACACCGTGACGTCTTTTCCATTTCGGGCAGCGCGAATCAAAGCGTTGACAATGGCAGAGTTGGAGGCCACGCGGTACTGCGTGGTCTTGATGCTATACACAGTTGGGTCTGCCGCCGCGCCGTTGAGGAAGCGAAGCACATAGTCGTAAGATTCGTAGGGGAAGTGCAGCAACCAGCTTCCGTGCTTCATGGCCTCAGCCATATTGGGGTATTGCTCCAAGTCGGTCCTGCGCAGTGGCGAGAACGCCTGCCGCTCCAAGTCAGGCGAAAATGGATTGGGAAAAGAAAAGAAATCGTGAAAATTGTGATAGCGCCCGCCCGCGACTAAGTCGCCCTTTGTGAGGTTGAAAGCGTCCATGAGGTAGCGCAACATGTCCTCTCCCATGCGCTGGTCATACAGAAACCTAGCAGGGACGCCTGTTTGCCTTTTGAGGAGGCTCTTTCTGATTTTTTCGACCAAGTCCCCGTTAAATTCATCCTCGATCATCAAGTCTGCATTTCGATTGAGCTTGATCGCATGGGTGCGCTTGATGTCGTAGCCAACGAAAATTTTCCCGAGATTATAGCGGATCACATCATCCAGAAACATGATGTAGTGCTGATCGCCCAGCGTGGGCAGGCAGATAAATCGGGGGAAATAATGAGTCGGCACGAGCAAAATGGCCCAGCGAGAGCGTCGATCTTCGTTGCCGTGTTCTGCCGCTTCGCGGTAGGCTCGCTCAGACCTACTGTAGAGCTTCACAGCCAGATAGGGCACATTGTCTCGCAAAAAATGCTGGATCCGTTTTCTTCTCAGCAGTTCAGGATGCATATAGGGCGAAATCTCCTCGTCAAACAGCTGAGAGATGAAGCGCAGGTGTTCAGGGTGCTGGGGTTTGCCCTGAAGGAGATGAATGTTGTTTTTCCGCAATTCAGGTAGTATCTGATGCTGGAAGATCTCTCCAAACACCTCCAACTGACGGTTGACTTCTTTGATGATGGCATCGTATCGCTGTTCCGGGCTAAAGTCCAGGTCCGCCCGCTTTTTTTTCTTCACGCCGATCAGGCTTCGAGCCGAAGCGACCCGAACCCGAAAAAATTCATCCAGGTTGGAGGAGTAGATCGCGAGGAACTTGATTCTTTCGTAGAGCGGCAAGGTTTTGTCTGCGGCTTCGCAGAGCACCCGAAAGTTGAAAGAGAGCCAGCTCAGATCTCGGTCATAATACAAAAATTGGGGCATGGGCAATAACGTTTCCGACCGCACAGGCGGTAGCTTCGGGATAAGTTACTGCCTATTGAACAAGACTCGTGATTTCTTGGGTAAATTCTTTGAGAATTTTCTGCCGGAATCTTTCATCTTGGGTCAACTGAACGGCCCTACTTGCTCCAAAACCCGCATCTTGTTCAAATCCCCAATGCTTTGAAATCAATGCGTAGCGATACCAGATTTCGGCATTTTCCCGATTGTATTGGAGGGCTGTGGTCAGCAGCTGGTTGACTTCTGTGTAATGGCCCCTGTTCATCATGAGATCAGATAGCCGAATGAGGACACCCGGATCTAAAATATTATGGGCATAGAGATCCCGATAGCAAGCCAAAGCTTTCAGGCTATCGCCTGTCGCCAGCGCAAGCTCCGCCTTCACCAAGAGCCATTCGCGGGTGCTGGTGTCGGAGACATGGGAAAAGACTTGAGCGGCGCGATCGAATTGTCCGAAGGCTAAGTGGGCTTCGACCAAGGCCAACGTTAAGCTGGCATCAGTAGAATCGACTTGCGCCAGACCAGCCTCGAGGTTGGCGAAGGCGAGGGAGTCCCGATGCCTGGTGTATTCTTTTCCGAGTTGAAGGTAGGGCTGTATGCTGGTGCTGTCGAGCTCCAATGCTTTGCGGTATGCGGCCAGGGCAGGAATGTATTCATCTGAGTTTCCGGCATATCGTGCCACTCGCATCCAGTCATCAAAACTGAGCTGGTCCAAGTCATATTCCAATGAAGCATATAGCGATTGCCCAGCAGCTAGCAGCAAGATGGCACGCGCCCGGGAAGCGGGCTCCCACAAGTCCTCTTCTATCACCCGCAGTTCACTCAGCACCACCAGTGCCGAGTCATACAGGCCCATTTCCAGCAGCATCTCTGCTGCGAGAAGCGCTGACTTGCCTGACCCAGCTTCTGCTCCCCGAACGAAGCAGTTGTGAGCCATTTCGGGCACATTGAAGTTCCAATAGGCTGCACCCAGCACCATCCAAGCCGATTGGGCTCTTGCTGGCGAAGAATTCGACAAAAACTCCGCCCTGCTTTTGGCAAAGTCAACAGAGTCCTGCTGCATTTGCCGCAACATGTTGAGCAGCAATGGTCCCTGCTCCGAACTTTGAAGTCCAAGGGTTTGTACCTTGCCCCAGTCCAGCGTGTCATTGACTTCCCAGTCACGGAGGATCATGTGGTAGCGCAACAGGGGATCTTCAAATTTTTGCTCCTTGGGTAAAATGCCCAACTTCTGCCCCGTCGCGAGCTCATACTCGTAGCCCGCCGCCAGAATCGGGGCGGACAACTGACGACTCTCCAAGGCCAAACGGTAGAAAGATGCTGCCTCTTGTGGACGATTGTGATCGCGATAAAGATCTGCCAGGCTGATGGCGGAGGCAGCAAGCTGTGGATTTAGCAGAAGTGCTCGCTGGAATGCGACCACCGCAGAATCCACCTCCCCACTTTGTCTAAACAGCACGCCGAGATTCTGTTGAAGCTCCGCCGCAGCGTGTCCTTTCCTTTTGCCCAATTGAAGGATGGCGAGGGCCTCGTCAGGTTGTTCCATGAGTTGGAGAAGGAGCGCTGCATTGATTCGAGCATAAGGAAACTCAGTGACCGAAGTCGCTGCCTCGTAAAATGCGACTGCTTGCTTCGCTTGCTCAGGATTGGTGAGGGTGAGAGAAGCGAGGTTATAGTTAGACTTAGGACTGCTAGGGCTGCTTGCGAGCGCCACCTTATAAAGGTGAAACGCGAGGTCGGATTGGCCAGCAATCAGGGCCTGGTCTCCTTGCAGATTGGCATAGACATGAGCAGAAAGCCCGATGGTCTTCCAGCCTTGATACCCCTCTGAAAATACCAGTCCGATCATTCCTATCAACCAGATGATGTAAAGCGAAAATCCCCTTCCGCGCGCCATGAGATAGTAGAGATGGGCCTTTCTAGCCAATAGGGGACGATGATTGGCGTAAACGAAGATCACGTGCCCTACCCCAACGGAAAAAAACAAGATGGCGATCATCCGTTCGATCACCAGCAGAAACATGGGGTCCATCATCGTGAGGGTCACCCCCACGAAGCTCAACACAATGATCGAGTAGGAGACCAGCGCGAGCGAGAGCTGAGAGGATTTTGGAAAAATATTTTTGGTCTGGTGAAACTGGTTGAGCGAAGTCGCTGGCAAAAACACCGCGACCACTGCGAAAAGGTGGATCGGGCGGATAAATTGAAATTCATCCATGGGCAACACATGGAGCGTGCTCAGCAACCAGAGAAATTCTAATGCGAGCATTGCCAGTAGCAATCCCAAAAGCAATCGACTATCAAGTCTGGCAGCAGGATTTCGGCGGTTGGTCGCCAAATAAATCAAAAGATTGGTGGGTTCCTTGCTCGCAAACAAGATGAAAGCAAAGCTTAACACCAAGAGCATCGGATAGGTGCCTACCATGGCGTCATGAAGTGGGAGCCATGACTGAAGCGTTCCCAGCAGTAGCATAGGTCCGAAAGTCCAGGTCAACAAGCACAGCCAACGCCAAGGCATTTTCCACTGGATCCAACCCATCTGGCCAGCATAGGTGAAGGCCAGGGCACCGATGATCCACAAAAATTCTAATGCCCAGCCCAGCCAACTTGCTTGCCCCCCAAGTGCATGAGCGATACCGCATTGATGAAGAAACACGGCGTAAAGCAGCAGAATCAAATATGTCCAGCGAGAGCTGAGATGTGAAATATTCGCTAATGCGAGCGACCATCCCAGGCTCTGTGCCAACAGAAATATCCAAACTGGGGTTGCTTGAGGCGAAATCGGAGAGGCAGAAAAGCTGAGCGTCTGCCGAAATACAGGCAAATCAATCGCCATGTGGAGGTTGGAACGCGAAATCTCCCACAGAGGAAGCCATGTTTCTCTGGCTTCTGATACGAGGTCTAGCGATAGTCCAAATAGGGTGGGATCTGTCACCAAATACAAAATGGCAGCAGAAAAGAGGACAACTACCCCCATGGCAACGGCCCACACACAACGGTAGGCAAGTTGCTCTTGGCGCCAAAAGTCTAGCAAACGAATAAAGGGAAGACGGGAGAGATCCATGTGATTCAGGTGGCGTGTGGAGATCGTTCTAGTTTCTGCTCAACGATCACTTAGTGCATCCAGATATTATTTGCATCAGAAGGAACATTTGGAACGCCTCTTCAACTGTCTTTGTCCACAATTTTTGGCAGCCGAAAATATCCTTCCTCCCGGTCAGGTGCTTGGTTCAACATTCGCTCCCTGTCCAATGGCGGCTCTGGGATATCTGCCACTCCGTTGAAAAAGGTTTCAAAAGGGGATACCATTGGCTCCACTCCTTCTACCTCCACCGACTGAAGTTGCTGCACGAAGTCCAGCATGCGCTGCAAGTCTTCAAGCAGCCCTTCTTTCTGGTCATCTTGAATGTCTAGCCGGGCTAATTCTGCCAATTGATCCAAGAGGGTGATATCCAGTTTCATGTCCGAAAGGTAGCAAAAATGACAGGAAGTCCTGAGTCCCAGTTCTTCCTGTCATGATCATTCCGAGAAGCTGTTTGATGCTATCTCTTCTCTCTCCCACCCAATGCTCAGCGCATCAAGGTGAGGTTGCCGGTGTAGGCCTGTTCTCCAATTCTCACTACATAGAAATACACCCCTTCGCTGGCTAATGCTCCGTTGGGAAGGCGACCATCCCACCCTAAATCTGGCTGCGAACTGGTGTGCATCGGCCTTCCCCATCGGTCAAATACTTCCAGCAAGAAGGTTTCCGCACCCTGATATTGCACTTGGTAAATGTCTTGAGTGCCGTCGCCATTGGGGGTAAATACGTTGGGAATAAAAATATTCGGATCCAGTATCTCATACCAAATCGTCGTGTCGCTGATGCAGCCTCCGACGTCGGTTGTTGTGAGGGTCACTGGGTAGCGTCCTGCGCGCGTAAATCGATAGCCGGGAGCCTCCTCGCGGGAACTTCCACCATCCCCAAAGTCCCAAAAGTAATTTTGGGCTCCAGGCACTTCAGCCTGAAAGTCGATTTCACCCAAAGGCAGATACACCGTAGAGTTCGCCGGAGGTGTAGAAGTAAAGCGAGCCTGACCTTTTCCAAACACGACCACGGGAAGTACGTCACTCACGGCCTCGCATCCACCTTGGCCTATCACGGTCAAGGTCACGGGATAGATGCCTTCGCCAGTGAACACATGCGTCGGATTGGGCTCATTAGAGATGACGCTTTCATCCCCAAATTGCCAAATGAATGCTTGTGCATTTTCCGCCAAATGGAAGAAAGCCACTTCTAGGTCTGCACATCCTTCAGGGAGAGAGCTGGTAAAGTCTGCGTTTGGTGCCGGATTGACAGTAAGATGCACTGAATCACGGCCTTGGCACCCCGCTTCTTCTACCGTTACGGAGTATGTCGTAGAGACATTTGGGCTGGCCCAAGTCGAAGCGGAGCCAGCATTGCTCAAGCCTCCGCTCGGCAACCAGGTAAAAGTCGCACTCCCTCGGCCTCCCATCGCCACCAACTGGACTGAATCTCCCCCACAAAAGCGCGTGGTATCCGCAAGGATGGATACTTCGATCGAAGGAATGACATCAATCTTGACGAAGTCGGTGGTACTGCAAGCGCCGCTGCTCACTTCCAATTCATAGATGATCGTCTCGTCAGGGAATGCTGACGGACGAGGAATGAATCTCCCCGAAAGGCTTGGCTCTGCTTTCCAATTATAAAATACAGGGCCTGTCGCACTACCGCCTAACATCTGGAAGGAACCTTGAAGCACAAGGGTATCTCCGAGACAGAGAGTCGTGTCTGGACCAGCCTCTGCGATCGGGGTCGGCCTCACATTAATGTCCACATCGTACACAAATCCCTTGCAGCCGTGGCTGGAAACCACATACAGTTCATAGGTCGTGCTCTGGCTCGGAAAGGCCAGGGGATCTGGAACCGTAGGGTCATTCAGCCCAGCGGCAGGTGACCACATATATTGATAGGTGGCAGTGGAGTCTCCTCCCGCCACGCCATTGAAAGCGATGGTGTCCTGTGCACAAATTTCATAAGTGACGCCGGGATCAGCTGTGGGGAGCGTGCGCACATGGACCGTGGTAGAGTCTGCTTCGCTAGGACATCCATTTGACCAAGCCACTAAGAAGAATGTGGTCGTTCGTGGTGGACTGACCCTCGGCGCCTTCTGCGAAGAATCAATGATTCCAGTAGAAGGCGTCCACACATAAGTATAGTCTGGTCCTGCTTTGCTCGCAAAGCCCAACAAGAGCGTGCTGTCTCCTAAGCAAATATCTAAGTCAGGGCCAGCCTCGACTACGGGTCGTGCCTTTACAAATACTGTCAAGGTGCTGAGCGTGTCGAGTGTTGTGTTGCTGCTGGAGCAGCCGTTCGCAGAACCCACGATGACAGTGTAAATGGTTGTGGTATCTGGATTTGCAAAGGGATCAATGACATTGGAGGCGCTTAACCCTGCGGAAGGAATCCACTGGTAGGTGTATGGTCCTGGGGCTTCTTGAGGGTTAAGGATGGTGCAGCCTAGTTTCACGCCCAATCCACCTTCACAGATATATTCGTCTGGTCCAGCATCGACAATGGGTAGCCGCTTGACGCCAACCTCAATCCCGTCAATTTCGCTGGTACAGCCATTCTTATCCGTGATTTGGACGAAGTAGGTCGTGGTATCAGTTGGATTCACGATCGGATTCGAGACAGAGGAGCTGCTCAATCCGCATTGGCCCGGATTGCTACACCACCATTTGTAGTAGTATGGAGCTTCCCCGCCTATCGGAATAGCACTGATTTGTATGCCACCTGATCCCTGACAAAACGCCGTGTCTCGTCCCGCAAAAGACATGAAAGCGGTATTGACCTTGACCCATACCGTGTCTTTCGTCTCTTGAAAAGGTGGACACGTTTCTTTGTCGATCCCCGTGATGATACTCCGATATATGGTTCCGCCATTAGAGCAGTCCGATTCAAAACATACCGTTCCCAGGATGGAGTCATTTCGGAAAATCACATCCAGGGTTGTGAGGTTGAGCGTGGCACCAAACCAGTCTTGAAACTCTGCTGTGTAGGACAAGCCATTGTCTAAAGTCTGGTCAGCAATGAAGAATTCGTAACAAATTCCGTCTCCAATCTCAATGTACACGGTGTCGCCGACAGCATTTAGCCCGCCCAGATCATGCCCCACGATGGGTGGGATGGTAATCGGATCGCTTATTCGAACATAAAGAGTATCAAAAGCCTGTTTTTCATTGTTGCAATCGCCATTGTCTTCTACACCAACAATGAGTTCTACCAACTGGCCTTCATATTGGCAACCTGGTGACCAGCACACTTCGCCCAGCACAGGGTTCACACCGATGAAGGTGAATGTAGGCCCGGTGGGGTCGTTAAAAATGGGCGACACGGTGAAGGGGCTGAGTACGTCACCGAGATTGATATCAGAAAAGTTCAGAAAGAAGCAAATGCTGTCTGTCGCATCCACAAAAATGGTGTCTCCGACCACTGTGAGGCCCCCTAAGATCGGCGTGATTTGGGGAGGATCATTGGGCGGGAGGTTGACTTGAATATAAACCGTGTCGCTGATACTAAGAGATTGGTCGCAGAGAGCCTGATCTTCGACTTGTAAGACCAGTGGAATCACTACGTCCACCCATTCGCAGCCAGGACTCCAGCAAACGGTCCCCGTGACGGGAGACGTGCCAGAAGTCGTGACGATCGGTGGATTCGCGGTTGTAAATATGGGCCCCAAAGGTGTCACAGTCACTGGATCTCCATCAGGATCGGAGGCCGTGAAACTGTAGCAAAACGGATCATTTGCATCGACAAAAATGGTGTCGTTGCTAAACACATTCCCCTGAAGATTGGTGATGATGGCTGGACCAAAATTTCCCGGTGGATCAATTCTGATATACACCGTATCGAGATCTACTCCCACCGCAGTACATACGCCAGGATCTTGCACACCATATATGAGAGGAACGATTTGACCTGCAAAATCACAGGATGGTGTCCAGCAGACTGTTCCATTCAATGGATTGGTTCCCGAAGTGGTGACAGTAGGGCCATTGGGATTATTAAATATCGGGCTGATCGTCTGGAAAGTCAGCACACTACCTGCGTCTATATCTATTCCTGTGAACGAAAAGCAGAGATTCTGAAGCGCCGAGACGAAGATGGTGTCATTGCTGAAGTTGGTTCCATTCAAGTTGGTGGTGATCAGCGGCGGGTTGTTCGGCGGAGGAAGCACGCGCACATAGAGCGTTCGGGTAGCTGGCAGTGCATTGTTACAAGGGGAGAGATCCTGCGCACCGATGGTCAGCTGCACAGTTTGCCCTTCAAAATTACAGCTCGGCGTCCAGCAAATCTGGCCGTTGAGGGGATTGGTCCCGGAAAAAGTAAACGTAGGGCCCCCCGGTGCCGAGAAGATAGGACTCGCACCAAAAGCCGTCAAGACATCATCTGCATTGGGATCGGTGACAGTGAATGGAAAGCAAAAACTGCTGAGCGCAGGGATCAGAATGGTATCATTGCTCACAGTAAGTCCTGACAAATCGGGCGTGATGATAGGCGGCTGATTTGGCGGCACGGAGACCTTGATCCATACGGTGTCAAAGACATTAGACACATTCTGACAGTCTCCCACGTCAAAGGCACCGATGATGAGGGGCACTTTTTGGCCATTGTAGGCGCAAGCAGGCGTCCAGCATACTTGACCTTGGATTGGGTTGGTGCCAGAGTAGGTGAAGGTCGCCATCGGAGGAATAAATCCCCCATTTCCAAAGGGAGCGGACACCGTGTAGGCAGATAAGACGTCACCGGGAATGGTATCCACAATGGTCACGTCGTAACAAAATGGCACCCCTGCGGTGATGAAGATCGTGTCGCCGATGTGGGTAGTGCCCGTGAGGTCATGGGAAATGTTGGGAGGTACGCCTTGGGGCAAGCAAGGAAGGATGTGTATCTGAAAATCCCGACGATTTTCGCTGAGGAGGATGCCATTGCGATATTCGAATACGGAGATGGCAAAAACGAAGATTCCTACCTGATTGGGCGTCACGGAGATGAATCCCGTCTGTGGATCAATCACGAAATTGTTCGAGCCAAATGGGTTGGCAAAGCTATATCCTGGCGCAAAGCCCACATTCACATAAGGGGGTGGTCCCAAAAGGTTATTGAAGGGATCTACTGCTGGGGGATTGCTGCCCACCTGAGGGTTACCGGCCCCTTGACCGAGAAAATTGAGTCCTGTGTAGGGATTGACGATGGCATAGACCAGAGAATCGCCATCTATGTCAGTAGCAGAGTGGTCAAAATTAAACTGCTCATTGGCACACAAAAAAATGGGAGGCACGGCATCGAAGGTCGGCATATTGTTGCAGTTAGCCACTGCGTTCGGCGGAACCTGTGCCAAAAAAGTGATCCCCTCTTGAAGCGGGGAAATTAAATTATCTATGCTCTGATTTCTACAGCAACGCGCCCAACCGATGTTGTATCCCGTAGCATTGGGGGGGAGCGTCACCTGCTTTTTGTAAATTCCCTCCTCTACACATATGCTGGGAATCACCGCCACGCACGCGCTCCAGTCAGTAGGCTGAATCTGAGGCGTATTTGGCGGCGCCGCCACATTCACTGTCTGAATGATCGCTCCTGTGCTCGCATTAAAAATAAACAGGGTGATGTTTTGGTCGAATGGTGCTTGCCCGTTCAAGCAATCTCGATACAATTTCAGGGTGAGGTCATACACATGGTTGGTGCTGTCCACACATTCATAGTAGAGCTCTGCTCCCACGATGTGAGTGGCATAGGCAGGGCCTCCCAGAATGCCCCCCAGCAGGGAGATCATGATCCAAATTCGCTTCATGGCTAGGCGAAGGTTGTCGGTAAAAAAACGGTTCGGGGGAAATGTTTAATCCATGTAAATCTGACTTACGAGCGACACACGTGTTTAGACGGCAGACGGAAAAAGTGTCTTGCATGCTGCAATGGCGACGAGAATCCTACCAAGTCATGACAGTCGGTGTTCCTATACGAAAGGGTAGTCCGAAGTCGCTTCGATGGAGATGCTTAGCCCAATGTGCTGTGGAAGATTTCCGTTCTTTCGAATTACTGATCCGATAAGGAAACACCGAATAAAAGCCAATGTTTCGAGAGCAGAAGGTAGGCAATTTTTCCAGAGAACTGAAGCCGAAATATCGGGTTATCTTTAATCGGCATAGTCTTAACAATCGTAGGGCTTACTAGCCCCCTTCCCGCATGATTTTTTTCACGATTACCCTCTTCTTGACATGGCCCTGGGCGGATTGGGCTACCCAAGAAATGCGTAAGTTTGCCTCGATATGGTAAAATCTCCCTCCATGAGCGACATCCAAGCCCCTATCGAACAGGAGCTTGCATACTTTGACAAATACTTTCGCTCGGCGATGCGCACCGAGGTCTCGCTCTTGAACAAGATTACCCATTATCTTCTCAAGCGAAAAGGAAAGCAGATGCGTCCGATGCTGGTGCTGCTTTCGGCGCAGATCTGTGGCGGGATCACTCCTGCTACTTATCGAGGCGCTGCTTTGGTGGAATTACTACACACCGCCAGCCTCATCCACGACGACGTGGTCGATGACTCCGACAAGCGAAGAGGTTTTTTTTCGCTCAATGCGCTGTGGAAAAATAAAATCTCTGTCTTGGTTGGAGATTTCTTCCTCTCCCGGGGATTACTCATGGCCCTGGAGCATGACGATTTTCAATTGCTCAAGATCACATCCTATGCAGTCAAAATGATGAGCGAGGGAGAGCTTCTTCAATTTGACAAAGCGCGGAAACTCAATATTGACGAAGCGGTATATTTGGAAATTATTCGCCAGAAAACGGCTTCTCTCTTTGCGTCTTGCTGCGAAACGGGCGCAGCCAGCGCTACCACGAATTCGACTCAGATTGAAACCATGCGCCTCTTCGGCGAAAAGCTCGGCATTGCGTTTCAAATCAAGGATGATCTTCTCGATTATGGAACCGATGACATCGGGAAGCCCCTCGCTATCGACATCAAAGAAAAAAAAATGACCCTCCCCCTTATCCATGTCCTCAACAAATCTTCGTGGGGAGAGCGCAGAAAGCTCATAAATATCGTCAAAAACCACAATCACAATCCCGCCAAGGTCGAATCTCTCATTAGGGATGTGTATGAAAATGGAGGAATAGAATATTCGCAAAGGACCATGAGGCAATATTTAGACGAGGCACGCACTTTGCTACACTCATTCGAGGAATCTCCGGCCAGAACCTCTATGGAGAGTTTGATGAATTACGCGATTGAGCGGAAAAAATGAGTTGAGCTATTTGTTACGAGTAGCTGAAAATTGATTTGAATTGATATTTCTCATTTTCTTAACCGGATGGATTGAGTTCCCTGATAATGAGATGGGTAATACCGATCCCGACGATTGGAATTTTTGAGTAAATAAGTTGATTATCTGCTTCAGGCTTGCAAATTATCAGACTTCTCATTTATTTTGGGCCGAAATCAAACGCTGAACTCAATTTTAAGATTATGAAATTCAAGTGGATCGCAATGGTTATGGTAGCTGGCATGTTCATGTTTGGCTGCGAAGAAACTGCTTCTCAGTCTGAGCAAGCGGCGCAAGAAGTGGAAGGAGTGATGGAAGAGGCTACAGAAGTTGCTTCCGACGTCGTGGATTCCCTCGAGACTGCCGTTGATGCTGCTGCTGAGAAAGTCGAAGAAGCGGTAGAAGGAGCTAACTAATCCTGACACTTTTTCGAAAACAAGAAAGTCCACCTCAAGGGTGGACTTTTTTTATTGGCTTGTGAAAATACTGCTGAGAGTCCTCGCGCCTCTTTGCTCAGATTATCGCCGATCTCATTCCTGTTTTATAGCTTGGTTCACCGACTTGGGCGTCTCTACCTCTCCTTTTTTTGCCAGTCGCCTCACCAGGTTACCCGTGATATTCAGAAATTCTGCTTCGGTGATCATGCCGACCAAACTTCCATTTTTGAGCACAGGCAGGCATCCTACTTGATGCGCCTGCATCAGTTCCATCGCTCGGATGATGGTGTCTTCCGGGGCGATGGTTACCGGACTCGGGATCATAAATTCTTTAACACTCAGTGCGACGTCCTCCTTTTGGTGCTGAAATGCGGTTGCCATGTATCGGACCAGCATCCGCATCGTGATCAGTCCTACCAACAGCCCTTTGTGATCCTCGACAGCAACGTGCCGTATTTTGCGCCAATCCATGAGAGTCACCGCGAGGTCGATGATATCGTCTTCCTGCACCGTGATGAGGTCAGTTTGCATAAATTCCTCCACCAGCAAGGCCGTGGGCTGGTAATCGAAGCTCTCTGAGCAGGCGAGTTCCCATTCGTGAACTGGCTTGCCTTGGTGCTGGTAAGTGTACATGGAGGACGTGATCGAGGTCACAATCTCGTCCCGAGGCAATCCTTGCTTGGCGAGTTTATTGAAAGATTGTAGCATCCACCGCGATCCAGTGTTAGTCGTCTCGACTCGGTCCCGAATGATGCCGAGATAAGTATTGCGATCGACTTGATCAATGCCGGCACGGTCCAAGCCGTGATCAGCGACAGGCAATAATTCGTCGAGGATGAGCTTGGAAGGCGACACTTTCCGTCCATGCACCCAGGTAAACTGTGCGTCCAAACCAAATCTTGCGGCTGCAAAGAAGTTGGACTTTGCGTCAGCAAAGTCCACCACTTTGCTGATATCAGGATACTCATCTTCGAGCCCATTCATGAGACCGAGCCAAAAAGCAGCATTGGCTATGGCATCTGGCAAGCTGGGGCCTGCCGGAAATACCCGGTTTTCGATACGCAGGTGTGGCTGGCCATTCGGAGAAATACCGTAGCATGGGCGATTCCAGCGATAGACTGTCGAGTTGTGGATGTTGAGGGCACGCAAGCGCGGAGTAATGCCAGCCGACATTTGCTCGAATACCTCTTCGTCCACCTCAGTGACGAGTAAGACCTTGAAGCGAGCTACATCTTCGCGATAGATTTCCATGATGGAGTTGCGAATCCAGTCGCTTCCAAAAGTAACCCTTGGACTGCGGTCGCGAAAGTGCTCGGTGAGGGTGCGGATGTCGATGGACTGCTGGAATAAGGCGATTCGGGTCTCCTGCCACAGTCTGCGACCAAAGAGCATGGGCGAATTGACCGCTGCGGAGAGCACGGGACCAGCCAAAGCTTGGGCGTAGTTGTAGCGCTGAGTAAACTGATTGGGAGTGACTTGCAAATGCACTTGAAAACTCGTGTTGCATGCCTCCAGCATGGCGGTGTCTTGCTTCAGGTTGAGTTCATCAATCCCTGTTATTCGCAGCTCAAAGGCCTCGCCCCGCAACTCCTTTAAGCCATCCATGAGGGCTTTGTAGCGATCCAGCGGGGTGATATTTGCAATTTCGACATCTGCTTTACGGATGGTTGGAAGGATGCCACAGATCATCAAATTAGCACCCAATCTACTCACCTTCTCTTGGGCACGAGTGAGGGTCGCCTTGAGATTGAGGTGCATTTGAGAAAGGGCGTTGCCTGAAAATGGCAATGGATCCAGATTGGCTTCCAAATTAAAATTTGCCAATTCTGAGGTGAAAGCAGGATCGTTGATCGTCTCTAAAGCCTCCAGATTGATGTGCTTGGGCTTCCAGTGGCGGTCCACCAGGCACATTTCCTGCTCTGCACCAATGCGCATAGGTGAAGTCTCAAACCATTCTTCGCGAAGCATCCGCTCCATTGCTGCTGCGTCTTTCAGCAAGTAGCGAACAAATTGCTGCTGCTCCTGCCTTGTGCGAGCGGATCTGACTCTCAGGTCTCCCATGTGTGTGATGGTTTTCGAACCTCTTGTTTTGAAGCCTTATGGTTGAATTTAGGGAAAAATGCTATGCTTCCAAGCAATTTCTATCGTCCCTCAGACTTCTATCCGAAGGACTTTGCAAATGCTATTTTAAGTTCACCTGATTACCCACAAACTAAGCAGGAATTCCTACAAACAAGTCTTATGAGCCTTTCGTACATTGTTTCTATGTCTGATTATCTTTTCGACCTTCAATCTGAATTTAAGCCTGCCGGAGACCAACCTGAGGCCATCAGGCAGCTGTACGACGGTCTCATACAAGGGGAGCCTCACCAAACGCTACTCGGTGTGACCGGCTCTGGCAAGACTTTTACCATTGCCAACATCATTGCAAAAGCCAATCGGCCAACCCTCATCATTAGTCATAACAAGACCCTTGCGGCCCAGCTTTACGGGGAATTCAAGGAGTTTTTTCCCAATAACCTCGTCGAATATTTTATTTCTTATTACGACTACTACCAGCCCGAGGCATTTATCCCGACCTCGAATACCTATATCGAGAAGGACCTCTCCGTGAATCAGGACATCGAGAAGTTGAGACTCCGCGCCACCACAGCGCTGGTGTCTGGTCGAAGGGATGTGATCGTTGTGGCGTCTGTGTCTTGTATTTATGGTATCGGGAAGCCCGAGGATTTTCAGGCAAACGTGTACTACGCTTCGGTAGGAC
>DAITMB010000010.1:0-32756 GCA_036835375.1 Bacteroidota bacterium | reverse complement strand
GAGGAAATTCAGGCTGACCTGATGAAGCAGGTCAAATATTTTGAAGATCAAGGCATGTACCTGGAGGCAAATCGCCTCAAAGAAAGAACCGAGTTTGACCTTGAAATGATGCGGGAACTCGGATACTGCTCCGGCATCGAAAATTACTCCCGCTATCTGGCGCGGCGTGAACCTGGCAGCCGTCCTTACTGTCTGATAGATTATTTTCCAGAGGACTTTTTGCTTGTAATTGATGAAAGTCATGTCACGATCCCACAAATCAGAGGGATGTATCACGGCGACCGCCAGCGTAAGCTCACCCTCGTGGAGCATGGCTTTAGATTGCCCTCCGCGCTGGACAATCGCCCCCAGCAATTCGAGGAGTTCAATTCTTTGCTTCATCAGACCATTTACCTCAGTGCTACACCTGCCGACTACGAATTGGAAAAAAGCGCCGGCGTGATTGTAGAACAAATCGTGAGACCTACGGGCCTTCTCGACCCGCCAGTAGAAGTGCGCCCCTGCGTGGACCAGGTCGATGACCTTCTCGAAGAAGTGGACGAAGAAGTCAAAAAAGGCAACCGGGTGCTTGTGACCACCCTTACCAAACGCATGTCGGAGGAGCTGACCAAATACCTCGGCGATCTCAATATCAAAGCCAGATACTTACATTCCGACATCGAAGCTTTGGACCGGGTAGATATCTTGAGAGACCTTCGCGAAGGAAAGTTTGATGTGCTCGTAGGTGTGAACTTGCTGAGGGAAGGGCTGGATCTCCCAGAGGTATCGCTGGTGGCGATTCTCGACGCGGACAAGGAAGGCTTTCTTCGTTCGGGCCAGTCCCTCATTCAGACTGCTGGCCGCGCAGCTCGACATTCGGAGGGACGGGTGATTCTCTATGGAGACAAAATCACGGACTCGATGAAAAAATTACTGGACGAAACGGCCTATCGCCGCACCAAGCAGATCCAGTACAATGAGTTACACAATATCACGCCGAGGTCCACCACGCGTCACACACGAGACATTTTTCATGATGCACTCGGAACCCGTGCCAAGACTTATGAGGAATTTGAGGAAAAGGTGACCGCCATTGCTGCAGATGTCGAAGCAGAATATCTCACGGCTGACGACCTCAAAAAGAAGATCGCCAATATTCGCAAGCAAATGGAGGTAGCCGCGAAAGACCTTAATTTCATGGAAGCAGCCCGTCTTCGTGATGAAATGTATGCTTTTCAATCCATGATGAAGGACAAGCGTTGACAAGCGCGATAGCGCAAATCTATGTCACGGCATTTCGATCATAGCCTGGTCACCTTACTTGGCTCAGCCATGCGTGTCTCTAGGTGGGCACGTAGCTATTGAGCATAATGGGCATAATGAGCATCAGGACGTTCTCGCCGTCGTCTTGAAGATTGGGCAGAATGATGCCCGCGCGGCCGGGTTCGGATAGCTCTACGACGACTTCCTCGGTATCAACATTAGAAATGACGTCGATCAAAAGCGCCGCGTTGAACCCGATTTCGACATCAGTCCCTTCATAGTGGCACTTCAAGAATTCGTGGGCTTCGTTGGCGAAATCGGGATCTTGAGAAGAAATCTCGAGTTCGGAGCCTTTGAGCGTAAATCGAACTTGGTGAGTAGATTTATTCGCAAAAAAGTTCACCCGGCGCAACGAGCCCATCAACTCCTGCTTGGAGATGAAGAGTTTGTTGGGATTGTTGGAAGGGATCACATTTTCGTAGTCTGGGTACTTGTGGTCGATGAGTCGGCAGACGAGCAGCAAGTTTTCGGCATGGAAGAATGCGTTGGCGTCGTTGTAGTGAATCGTGACATTGGCCAATGAATTGGGATCCAGCGAAGACTTGAGCAAGTTGAGCGCTTTTTGCGGGACAATGAAGCTGGTGGGTTGTGGCACCGTGACATCAACGCGGCGATAGCGCACCAAGCGATGGGCATCGGTCGCAACAAACGTAATGCTGCTGTCTCCCAAGTCGAACAGGATGCCGTTGAGCGCAGCTTTGTCTTCGTCGGTGGACGCTGCAAAAATGGTCTTGGAAATGGCTTTGAGCAACACCTGGAGCGGCAGCTGCACGGAGTCGGCGTTTTCGTGGCGGGGAATATTAGGGAAGTCTTCTCCGTTTTCACCGCTGATTTTATATTTCCCGTTCTCAGAACTGATTTCAACTCCGAAGGTGCGCTCGTCCACAATCATGGTCACGGGCTGCTCGGGGAGCGCTTTGAGGATCTCGAGAAGAATTTTGGCAGGAATTGCGACCTTGATCGGCTCACCCCTCGACTCCACCGCTAGCTTGGTCTGCATGGAAGTCTCAAGGTTGGTCGTTGAAATAATCAACGTATTGTTACTGACATCGAAGAGAAAATTCTCAATGATTGGCAAAACCGAACGCGAGGGGATCGCGCCACTGATGCGGCTCAACTGGCGATACAGTGCCGTGGAGGAGACGATAAAGTTCATGGCACAAAGGCTAAAAATGTACAGGCGGACAGGCTGCTGACAATATTGTCACGCAAATGGGGGTCAAGATGACTTGCATTGAAACAAATCTAAGAATTCTCTGCACTTTGTCCTGAACTTTTTCTCCACCGACCTATTCCTTCGACGTGAGCTCTCCCCTTTCCCTCATCGACCCGGCTCTCCAGCGATATGTAGAAGCTCACAGTCAGGCCGAGTCGCCCCTGCTAAGTCGATTGCGCAGAGAAACGCATCTTCAGGTACTTTACCCACAGATGCTCACCGATCCGGTGCAAGGTCGGCTCCTGGCCTGGTGGTCGAGATTGGTGCAACCCCGTCACATTCTCGAAGTAGGTACTTTCACGGGATACTCCTGCCTTTGTCTCGCTGAGGGGCTCTCTGCTACAGGGCGTATCACCACCATCGAACTGAATCATGAACGGGCTCATCGCATTTTGCGATATGTCGAAGAAGCCGGGATGAAAGATCGAATACAACTGCTGATTGGGGACGCTAAGGATCTTATTCCTCTTCAAAAAGGACCTTTTGATTTGGTCTTTCTCGATGGCGACAAAGCTCATTATCTCGCTTATTTCGAAATGATTTTTCCTTTGCTCTCCCCCGGTGGGTGGCTCATTGCCGACAACGTGCTCTGGAAGGGCAAGGTGCTCCATGAACCACAGGACAAGGAAACCCTGGGCCTACAGGCATTCAACGATCACATGGCTCAAGACCCGCGGGTTGAGGTTCTCATGCTGCCCTTGCGAGACGGGCTCTCCTTCATTAGAAAAAAAACAGCGGCAGAATTACACGCTAGTTCTATTGACAGAGCAGCATCCTCGCCCTGAACGGTAGCAAATCGGCATTCAGAAGCTTTTGGGTATGGAAATTGGCCGCGATTTGGGGAAGGATCTTACATATGTGCAACACATGTCATGTTGGGCTAAGAATGATTTCGGTTCAGATCTTGAATAAAGAGCTGGAAAAGGCGAAATTTGTAACCGTCTCATCGCAAACTGCGAACACCTATGTATTCGGCCTGATTTTCCGGAATCCTTTTCCGGTAGATGGCCCTCCATCTCGAAAAAATCCTATCCATGAAGTCTCCCTTAATATATGTAGTGTTGATGGCCTTGCTGCTGAGCTTAGAAAATCTCGTGGCTAGCGAAGTCCCTCGGCAATTTGAGTACTGTGGGATGGAAGTTGAACTCACAGAAGGGGCCCAGCGCAAGGTGCAGGAATATGTAGATGATATTTTGAAAGGCCCTCGATATTTTAATGAAATGGTCATGAGGGCTCACACCTATATGCCCTTTATCGAGGAAGCGCTCAATGAAGCTGGCGTCCCCGACGACTTGAAGTACCTCGCCATTCAGGAAAGCGCCCTGCGACCAGACGTAGTGTCCTCATCCCAAGCGGTAGGTTTTTGGCAATTTAAGGAAGAAACCGCCCGTGATTTTGGACTGAGGGTCAATGACAAGGTGGATGAGCGCATGCACATTTACCGTGCTTCTGAGGGCGCTGCGAAGTATCTCAAGCGTGCTAACGGCGATTTTGACAACTGGGTCTTTGCGGTCATGGCCTACTTCCATGGCTTCACAGGCGCCATCCCTTACACCGATCCCAAGTACTACGGAGCGAAGCGAATGGTGGTGACCGAGGACCTTCATTGGTACCCGCTCAAAGCCATGGCGCACAAGCTTGCCTACGAAGAGGCGGTGAACCTCCGTCAGCGTCCGCTTGTGGCCTTGATCCCATACTCTACTTACGGCGAGTCAATCGTGAAGCGACTCCTTGAAGGACATCAAGCTGTGGACGAGGAAACTTTTTTCCTTTACAACAAATGGATCCGCGATCCTCGCAGGCTGCCCAAAGGAGAATTATTCACCTACTATGTGCCCCAGCCCGCAGAGTTTTATACTGGCCATATCAATGATCCGACCAAGGACCAAATCGCCAGTGCCCCTGGATTTGGGCGCTCAACCCGCAATGTGGTTGGCAATATGGATGATTTTGTTGTGCGCCCGCCAGTGTACGCTCCGCAGGAAGTGCCTGATCGCCCTTTCCCTGCTGCAGGTTCTGGGGAGCGCGTTGCCCAGCCTATTGGTACCATGGCTGGTGCCTTTCGTGCGGCAAATCCGTCTGAAATGGTGGAAAGCCAATATGTGATTTTTAACTTGATCTATGACCTAAACTACGGCAAAGACTATGTGATCTACAATGGACGAATTGGCTTGCCGGAATTGGCCGAGCGCTTGAAAGTCCGGCTAGCACAGTTTCTGGTGTGGAACGACCTCACCCCCGGACAGCGCCCGCAAGCAGGGGCAATCTTATACATGGAGAATCCCAAAAAAGTAGGCTTCCATGTGGTAGAGGAAGGGGAGTCAATCGAGTCGATCGGTAAAAGACACAAAGTTTCTCCGCGCAAAATCGCCAAAAAGAATCGATTGGATTCCAAAAAGCCCACCATCTACATCGGCCAAAAGCTGTATCTGAAGGATAAAAGACCCAAGGATGAGAAGGTCATCATCTTGCAATATGAGCTGGCGCAGCCCGTGGCCCAAGTAGAGTCAGCGCCCACAGGTCCACCCACCACACGAGAGGTGTCTCCAGCCCCCACGATCTCTACAACTCCGGGCTCCACTGCGTCCACGTCACAGCCATCGCCGGAAGGTGCCACAAAGTGGATAACCCACGAAGTACAGCCTGGCGATAATCTATGGCAAATTGCCCAGCGCTACGGGACGCGCGTTGAAATCATCAAGAGGAGCAACGAATTGACTTCCGATCACCTGCAAGTAGGCCAGACGCTCAAGATCCTATCCAAAGTTCAAAACTGACGTCGGTATGTGGCCTTTTTTCCTCACGATCATGACGATCAGTTGGCTGCTGGTGAGTGGCATTTCGCTCTCGTGGATGTTTCAGGTCGAAAGGGGGAGCAACAGATTGTACTGGGTAGGCGCTGTGATCATGTTGCCATTTCTTGGCGCTGCACTATGGCTTATCTGGGGGCGAGAAGGGCGCTTGAGCTTGCCGGCTGGGACCAGCACAGACGATCGTCAAGATCCTCTTCCATGAGGCATTTTTGAAAACAATCTCCCTTCGCCGAAAGTATCTTGCTGCATCGATGCTCGTTTTAACGCTCGCCATATGGGAGTTTCCCCCAAATTATCTAATTCTTTCTCTGGCCATTCAACCGACATCCCCTTATGAATGAAGTGATCGGGACCATCATGAAGTCAGGATTTCCCCTGCTGCTGCTCATTTTATTTGGGATGTTGCTGATTTCCTTGTGGCAAAAACCTGAGACGAGCCGATCACACAAGTGGAAGTGGACGGCGTATCTCATCGCTCCTTCCCTGTTGGCTCTACTGGGATTTGCCTTGCTCGGAACCTCTCCAGAGACAATGCTGGAGGGCGTGATTTTGGGCAGACAACCCTTCTTGCCTCCCTGGGATCCCACTCTTTTCATGATTGTAACTTACCTGCTGGTGTTGATGCCGTTTTCTGGCATTCTGGCTTGGCTGCTCTTCGATCAATGACTTAGAGCACTTTCGCCATGACCCAATCCATTTCCTGTTGTCCATCGGGATACACGAAGGGAACTTCCCCGATTTGCTCATATCCCATTTTCTGATAAAAGGCAGGTGCAGGCGTAATGGGCCACACCGTGAGCCAAATCCTCTGGCAGGAAGCACGTAGTGCCGATGTCTCACAGTGTCGGAGCAAAGTCTGGCCGATTCCCATTCCCTGAAATGTCGCATCTACATAGAGCTTTTCGACCTTGGCGTCTTCTTTTCCAAATTCGCATGACGAAAATGGCGACACGTGGAAAGTCATCATCGTATAACCCCTCCACTCTGCGGCTTCACACAGATACCCGATGCTGTCCGAAGCCTCCAGCTGATCTGCCAAGGCTTCCTCGGTAAAGTGCTCCCTAGCATAGTCCGCAATGAGCCGCGGGTCTCCAACCGTCTGATACGCTTCGCGAAATAGGCGCGACCCAAAGGAGGCTAATATGGCAGCATCAGCTTGGGTCAGCTTGCGGAATGTGTTCATATCTTATTTTTAACAAATTGCGATGGGAGCCATTAATTTCCGATCTGGGTTCCAATGAAAAGTGCTTTTGATTGGCCATCAGAAAGAATCCGTTTACCGTTATAGAACCCTCTCTCCACTGTCCAAAGTTCACCTTCCATAGCGTATGCAAGCTTTACAACGCATCGTCTGCCTCACTGAAGAAACTACAGAATGGCTTTATCTCCTCGGGCAATCGCATCGCATTGTAGGGATCAGTGCCTACACTGAACGTCCTTCAGAGGCAAAGCGAGAAAAACCCATTGTATCTGCCTACATCGGGGGGCATGTGCCTAGAATCAAAGCCCTGAAGCCTGATCTCGTCATCGGTTTTTCGGATGTTCAGGCAGACCTTGCGCGGGAACTTATTCGCGAAAATCTTTCTGTGCTGATCACCAATCAACGCTCTCTTGCGGAGATTTTAGCTACGCTGGAAATGGTTGGCGCCATGGTCGGGGAGGCAGCGCAAGCCCGCTACCTCACTGCCGGATACCGGGATCGGATAGAGCAGATTCGTGCGGAGCGCCAACAATGGAAGCGACGCCCCAAGGTGTATTTTGAGGAATGGGACAACCCCATGATCAGTGCTATCCAGTGGGTGAGTGAGCTGGTGGAGATCGCTGGGGGGGACAATATTTTTGCTGATCGAGCAGGGGGCGCTGCTTCCCAAGCGCGTCATGTGACAGCAGAAGAGGTAATTGAACTACAGCCTGAGATATTCATCGGCTGCTGGTGTGGCAAAGCCTTGGACCGCCAAAGTGTGGTATCTCGGCCCGGATTCGCGGATCTTCCCGCCGTTCGCAATCAGCGAATATATGAACTGGACCCCGCCGAGATCCTCCAACCAGGTCCAGCGTGTTTCACCGCAGGCTTGGATCGGCTCTGCGAAATCATGTCAGCATTTCACGCGAGTGTTTCGGAAGCGTAGGCTTTCTCGACTACTCTTCTCCTTTGCCAATGACAGCCAGGAAATCTGGATCGTCGTGGTAAGGCTGAAAGGCTGGCTCCATGAGCACCTCTACGGTATCTTCGTAATAGGTTTCCATGGCGAGTTTCAAGTTGTGATACAGTTCTGTCCGATCCTCCATGGCGGCATAAATTTCGGCCAAGGTTGCGTAAGCAATACCAGTCGATGGGTCCGTTTTGAGAGCTGCCTTGGCGTCATGGATGGCCGCTTCAAATCTTCCGGCTTTGAGGTGGTGCATCGCTCGATTGTTGTATGCCAGCGGATGGTCCCCCAAGTCCAATGCCCGGTTGTAATCCTCCAAAGCGCCGTCTTCATCTCCCATAGAATCGCGCATGAAGCCTCGGTCCACGAAGTAGCCAGCATTGTCGCTGACAAAGCTGAGGAGAAGATCGTATTCTCGAAGCGCATCTTTCCAATTGCCCATTTCCTGAAAACACTGCGAGCGCCAGAGGTAGAGCACTTCGGAGGAAGCGTCAAGTAGCTGAGCCTGATAAAAATCTTTGGCTGCGGCCTCAAAATTTGGTGGGATGTTTTTGAAATGACACAGGCCTCGCAGCAAATACGCCTGTAAGGGAGGTTGATCCGTCTGGTTGATCATTTGAGCGAGCAAGGGAAGTGCGTCACGGAATTGCTCCATTCGCACAAGTACATCGCCCAATTCTAGCAATGCTTCCTGAAGAGCAGGAACCTGCTCTAGCAATCCTTCTAACTCTTCGCGTGCCTCTTGAAGATAATTGGCAAATTCGCAGCGCTTGTAAAGTCTGGCCTTCGCTATCCGATACGTTGCGTTTTGCGGTTGAGCGATCATGGCTTCATCGACATCGTCAAGCACTTGATGAAACAGGTCAGGCTCTTGAAACGCTTTGGTTTCCGGTGGAGAAGTGAGTGCGCTCGCCCTAAGAAAGTAAAGCTCAGCCAAGGCCTCGTCGCTGATATCACTGGAGGCATCGTGGTCTTCGACCATATGCACCGCCACACTCAGCTCCCGATAGGCAGCTTCGAAATTGCCTGCTTCGAGCATGACTTTTCCGCGCTCAAGTTGCGACGAAAGGGAGTGATGGTGGTGATGGTGTCCTGTGTGTTGATCCATTGGCTAAGTGGTAGGTCGCGTGGTAAAAATCACGGCAGGATAGTACGGCAAAATTGAAAGGAAAAGAGGAGTAAGTCCAATAGGAAGTCAACCATTATGGAATGTTTTCGCCTTTGTCACGGAAAAATAAATCCCAGGGCGTACCTGAAGGCAGCGGTGCCTCTATGTGTAGGGGTTCTTTTTTGATCGGATGCTCAATGCGAATTGATTTCGCCAGCAAAGCTATACAGCCATTTGGTAAAAAGTTCGTTTTTCCATATTTCACATCTCCCACAATGGGGCAGCCTATGCTAGCGAGCTGCACCCGAATCTGGTGCTTTCGACCCGTGAGAAGTTTAACTTCTATCAAAGTGAGATCCGCTGCTTGCTCCAGCACTTGGTAGCTGAGACGAGCTTCTTTGGTGCCGTGGACCGATTGCCGAAAGGCTTTCATGATATTCTTGTCAGGCAGAGGCTTCAGGTAATGCTGAAGGGTCGCGGTTGTTGGCTCCGGGCATCGTTCTGTCACTGCGAAGTAAGTCTTGTCTGGCTCTTTGTTTTGAAACATCGCCGACACACGGGCCGCGGCCTTGGAGGTTTTGGCAAGCAACATGACACCGCCCGCCGGACGATCGAGTCGATGCAGCAAGCCCACGTACACATTGCCGGGCTTTTGATAGGTCTCCCTCAGATATGTCGTGACCCAGTCCACCACGCTCTGGTCTCCGGTGTCGTCGCCTTGTGCGAGCACGCCAAAGGGCTTGTTGACAGCAATGAGGTGATTGTCTTCGTAGAGAATGTTCATTCAAACAAAAGGTCAAAATGGGAGGGGATCTGGCGGCATTTCATTGTAACCAGCTTCTCTTTAATATTCTTCCTCGGAATTCGGAAAATCACCAGACTTCACATCGGCGATGTATTGCTGAACAGCTGCCTCCATGATGTTGTACAAATCGGCATAACGCCGCAGAAATCTCGGTGAAAATTCCTTGTTGATCCCCAGCATGTCGTGTGTCACCAACACTTGCCCGTCGCAGCCAGCTCCAGCCCCAATTCCGATGGTAGGAATCTGTAGCGTCTGGCTCACACGGGTCGCTAACTCAGCCGGGATTTTTTCCAAGACGATCGCAAACACGCCTGCTTCCTGAAGTGCCAATGCGTCCTTGACCAGGATCTCGGCCTCCTCCTCTTCGATCGCACGCACGGAGTAGGTCCCATATTTGTAGATCGATTGCGGCATCAATCCGAGATGGCCCATTACAGGCACGCCCGTACTGATGATTCGTTTGACCGATTCGATGATGAATTCGCCGCCTTCCATTTTGATGGCATGAGCGCCTGATTCCTTCATGATGCGGATGGCACTTTTCAATGCCACTTTCCAATCTCCTTGATAGTATCCAAACGGCAAATCCACTACCACCAGCGCCCTGTCGATGCCTCGCACGACCGCGCTCGCATGGTCAATCATTTGCTGAAGCGTGATGGGCAGGGTCGTCTCATGGCCATGAATGACATTGGACGCAGAGTCCCCCACCAAGATAACTTCAATGCCTGCGGAATTGAGGATTTTGGCAAATGAATAGTCATAGGCCGTGAGCATCGTTATTTTGCGCCCCCGCTCCTTCATAGCTCGAAGAACGTGAGTGGTGATTTTCCTGACAGAAGATTTGGCAGTGGACATGTGGGGTAGCGTGGGTTGCTGGCGTTGCGTTGGGAAGACGATGTGTGTACTGATCTTCTTTAGACTGTACATCTATGCAATCGAAGGGCAAAACCAAATTGGGTAAAATTAGGATAAAATTTGATCTTTGTGATCAAATCAACCAATTCATGCGCTTGTTCTCTCCCTTCGTCAGCCTGCCCCAGATCCTCCTCCCACTGCTTCTGCTATTCATGGGTTGCACCACAGAAGTAGATATCAACGCAGAGCCAAAGGACATCTGGTCTGTATATGGGATCCTCACCCCCGACGCGCCCTTGCAGGAGATCCGAATTGCACGCGGGTTTTTACCAGAAGGAAATGCGGAAGATGCAGCCGCAGCTGAAGATTTTAGCGTGTCGGGCCTCAACGTGGTCCTGCGGGGCGATGGCAAAGAATGGCGAGCAACAGAAGTTGGCCCTGTGCCGAAGGATTCGGGAGATTTTTTTCCTTTTACGCTGATTTATCAATTTGATACGGAAGGTACCCGCGCGCTGCAGCCTGGTAAGCGCTACGACTTGGAGATTACCCGACCCGATGATTCGGAATTTGCGATTACATCCCACACCTTCATCCCGGAGATCATCGAGTTCACCCGTCCTACGAATACCCCTGGACCGGGCGGCCTTCGATGCTTGCGGCAGATCTCCTTGGACGAAGATTTCCTCGTCTCATTTAGCCGGGGCAAAGCCGCTGGATTTGAGATCAGGGCTTTCCTTGATTATACCGAAAACGGCGTCGCCAAAACCGCGGACTTTGGCCCGTCAGAACTTTTCACGAGCTCCGTCAGGTGCCGCCCCGAGGGAGATGGTGCTTGCTTCCAGTTTCGAGCCAAGGAATTACTTCAAGCGTTTTTCCTAGACATGAATCCCAACAACAATAATGTTTACACCTATGGGGTGAATGAACTTACCCGCTGTAACTCAGTCCCCGCAGATCTCCCCGATGATTTTCGTTTGGAGGTGACTGCCATGGATAGTTCACTCACCCTATATCGCACCACCAATGACCCGAAGTTCGTGGATTTCAATACCGTGAGACGTGAATTTACCAATATCCAAGGCCCTGGTATCACGGTCGGGATTCTAGGTTCATACATTACTGCCACCGCTTTTGGACAACTCAACCAATGCAGTGCCTACCTATTGCAACTCAACAACACCCCCAGGCCATCCTCTCCTTGTGATTTGTAGCAAATGATTTCTTCGAAAGGGCTCATGTTGACACGGGCATCGCTCCGAGAGATACCTCCTGTGAACGCTATTCTGCAAATAAGGACCGAGGTGTGTCGCGAGGTTTCTGAGTCAACCTACCGACGCTACGGGGCAAGGTGGAAATCCGCCACCAAGGAAACAGTTTCTTTGGCGACGATTGGCGAAAAAGCCTCATCGTATCGCAGATCAGCAAACCGCCACACAGGAAACATTTCGACAAATTCGAATTTTCCCTATATTCGACCGCTTGACAATATCTTCTGGCGAAATCTCCTTGCTATGAACCCTGGTAATTACCTGGCTCTCTGTACGCGAACCCTTTGGCTCATCGTACTTCTTTCCTGCGTGCCCCTTGCAGCACAGAATTTTGCAATTGACACCGTCTATTTCGGATTTGACCGCTATCAACTAGCACCGCAGTCTAAAGAAACCCTGGATTCGCTGATCGTCAAATTCGTCAATTACCCCAACTATTATGTCGAGATTTTTGGGCACACCGATAGTAGCGGGACAGATGAATACAACCTCAAGCTCTCGGAGCTCCGTGCACGAGAGGTAGCCTTGTACCTGATCGACCAAGGAGTCCAAGTAGAGCGCATCACATATGAAGGACTCGGTACTACGAAACCAGCTGCTAGTAACCAAACTTTCAGCGGTAGGGAAGAAAACCGAAGGGCAGATATTGGCGTCCTCTTTACGAATAATCGGGCACCATTGCCCACCCCGCCAGTTGACACTGTAGATGTCATCGCCGTGCCGATCGTAACGATTGATCCGCTGACGCTGATCGATACGATCTACTGTGATTACGCTCCTTTTGCGATCAAATCCACGCAAAGCTATCGGCTCATCGCACCCAAAGGGAGTGAAGTGCTCATTCCCGCCAATGCCTTCGCTACAGAGGCAGAGGAGCTGACCGTAGAGTTCAAGGAAATGACGCTTAGCTCCGAATACATTTCCGCTCCTATGCCCCTGGTCACCAATGAAGGCCCCATTGAATCCCCAGGCATGGTTTCTATTTCATTCACTGATGGGCGGCGTCCGGCCGACTTGGTGAATGGTGTGACTTTGCAAATTTTGATTCCTGCTACGCGTCGCGACCAGAACATCACCGTGTACAAAGGTACCGGCGGAGCCAGAGGAGGACGCAGAGGAGCCAAAGATGGCGACCCAGCCCAAGACCCCACCTTTATCCCCGTGACCCGCTGGACCGAGCAACCCGGGGCGGTCGTGCGCTACAATGGACGGGAGAAAAAGTACGAATTTGATGTAACGGAAGCCTCAAGATTTGCGCTGGCGAGGATGCTTTATTACCCGATGAATTCGGAGCGAACAGACGCTGGATTTGATCTTTCCGTGAAAATCAAGGGTCGCAGGTATCCCAAGACAACCAATGTCATGCTCGTTGCGGACAACTTGAAGATGCTCATTCCGCTGAAAAAAGAATCAGACAAGCTCTACACGGCTAAAAAAATCAAGTTTGTGAATGATAAAGCCCCCGTGGTGCTGTTTGCCGTCCAGTATGACGATGATGGTAACCCTTGGGTGGTCAACTTCAAATTCAAGGTGGCAGACTACAAAAAGAAAGGAAAAGGAAAAAGAGCACTCCCCACGGTGGCGCTCAAAGTAAAATTTAATAAAGTCACCGAAGAAAAATTGCAGGAAATTCTCAAAGAATACGACAACTAACCCTGCTTCAGGTAATGAACCAACCTGCATCACCGCCAAAGGGAAGATTTTCCTTTCGGCGGTGTTTGGTTTATAGGGAGTTTGCTAAGAGGATTTCATCACTCATCGAAGTCCCGGAATGAGCGGAAAGACGCTAGAGGGATCAGAAAGGCCTTTCTGTACCATGATCAAGAAGTGAATTCCTTCCTGCTGGAGGTCCCAGTGATCCAAAACGTAGCGAAGGATTTGAGAGCCGTATCTTCCCGGACGATCGGCCTCGTGAAGGAGATCTTTGTCAAGTAATATGAAATCGCAGGTTGCGATCGCTTGCTGATATCGTTCCTGGTCTCGCTCCCAGTGCATCTCTGCATGATGCGCCCAGTCCACCGGAAGGGGATTGGTCGTGTGCGTGAGAACATGAATATGGGGCCAGTTAGGCAAAATGGTGAATTTACCCCGCATGGTGTCTCTGATCGCCGCAATTTCTAAAAGTTCCTCTGAAATCTCTGGACCAATCTTGATCCATTGCAAGCGCGGGTAATGCGCTGTGATGGCTGCCGAAGTGCCAGCTGAGGCAAATGTTTCTCGGTAGGGAAATCGCCATACACTCAAAACTACCGCCGCCGCCATAGCAATCATCACTACCCCCTTCGTATTGCAACGACGGTCTTTATCCGACACGACATACCATAGCAGGGGCAGGGATCCAAGCAGCGGGGTATCATACCCCCAACTGATGCTAACACACCAGCTCAGGCCAAGTAGCACGAGTCCGTCCCAGCCAGAAGGATCTTTTTTCCAAACTAATTTACCGACCTCGACCAAGGCGAGCCACCACAATATGTGTCCCAGGCGAAAAGGCGGCTCTTGATATGCGCCATCCACAAGGGTGTGGGCAAACCAAAGACCCAGCAGTGTGGCTATGACTCCCGGAATGAACCATTCGTCCCATTTTGTGTAGCCTCGGTGAACCAGCCAAGACTTCAAGCCCGTGATGCACACCGCGACGACTAGTGGTTTAAGATAGCCTGACACGCCTACTTGCCAAAGATCTTGAAAAGAGGACGCGCCAGCCATACCCGTTTGAGCGAGTGTCCAGAACTCCCCCCATCTCCACCAGATAATCGTAGCAAGCCCGAGTAGCACCATCAGCCCCAGCAGAATCTCTCGTCGCGCTACGATGGGGCGGCGAAGCGCCACCCATCCAAGTGCCAGAAGCGGCATGGGATAATAGGATTGCTTGCAAAGCATGGCGCAGAAAATGGCGACCCAGCCAAGGCTTTGCCACCAGATCGCATTTTTCGAAATGGCCCATAGTCCTAGTGAAGCAAACAGCAATCCGTCGATGGTGTGCCAAGGCATGGCCGGAAAATTATGAATCCCGACCAGAAAGCACAGAAGCAATACCCAAGAGCGAGCCCTGAAACCTGTATGGGCTTGGGTGATAAACGCGCATTGACAGCCTATTATCAGCCCTATTGCTAAAAAGCTCCACATCCTAGCCGCATACAAATCCAAGCCGTCTCCCAAGTGAAACCACACGCTGTGGAGCCAAGGTGAAAGGGGCGGGCGCACATATTCAAAGTCGAGGTAAATGGCTTCTCCCTGAAACACCCGCCAAGCTAGCCCGATCATGTATCCTTGATCTGTGTCACCCATGCTCCGCCCGGCCAGCAGCCAAGCGATTCCCGCGACCACAGTCACCAAGCCCCACCGAAGATTTTTCAAAGAGTGGACCGCTTGAGAAGCAACACGCATCTTAGGAAGAAATGATTTCGAAATCAGGGGGTTCGAAAAGCTGATTCGATGAAAAATAAATAGAAGAAATCAGATGATCCAACTCGGCACCCATACTGTTCTGTTGCTCTTTAACTTTTGCTTGGAGTAAACATCGAAACAGGAGCGCAGCGATGCTGTAGAAAATTCCTTATTTGGGCACGACGAGCAGCAATATAACCGCAATGGGTAAAAACATCAGGTTGGCAAGCCAAACGCCCACGAATGCGGGAAAATCAACGTCAACGAATGCCTGCCCCATCACCAGCAAAGCCACATACAGGAAACAGATCGCCAGCCCAATCCCAATTTGAAGGGCTATGCCCCCCCGCGTCTTTCGGGTGGACATGGCGAAGCCGATGAGGGTGAGAATGATGAGCGCCACGGGATCAGAATAGCGTCGATGTCGCTCAATATAGAGGGAGCGCAGAATGTCGGAACCGCGCATTTCCTCCAAATCAATGTAGTGGATCAGCTCCGGTAGGGTCATGGTCTCGGCTTTTTGGTCCTTGACGTAGATGTCATCCGGGGTGAGGAGGAACGTAGTGTCGATCTTGGGGACAAACAACAGATTTTCTTCCAAGTCATTGATCCTCCGAACGCGCACATCCCTGAGTTCCCAATGCTGAAGGCTATCGACCCATGACATTTTTCGGGCGTCGATTTTCACCCGGATCTTTTCATCTTCGACTTGCTCTATGCTGACGGTCGTGCCTTCCGAGCGGGCTGCATTGTAGTAGCCGATGTAGAGGTAACTGTCTTGGGCAATCTTTTTGTGGACGTGGCGATTATTGACATATGGACGCTTGCGGAGGTATTGGTATTCAAATTCTATGCGCTCGGCGGTCGAAAGCGGAATGATGAAACTTTTGAGAATAAATGCGATCAAGGCAATCAGCAACCCAGTGCCAAGGTAGGGCATCATGAGCCGATAAAACCCAGCGCCATTGGCCAAAATGGCAATGATCTCGCTGCGACCCGCCATTCGCGCTGTGAAAAAAATGACTGCAAGGAAGACTACAATCGGCGACAGGAGATTGCCCCAGTAGGGAATGAAGTTCGCATAGTAATCGAAAATCACTGCTTGCAATGGTGGCTTCTTATCTACAAAATCGTCGATTTTTTCCACCACATCCACCATCACAGCAATGATCATGACCAGCCCCAAGATGAAGAAAAAGGTCGCTAAAAATTGCTTGAGGATGTATCGGTCGATGATGGTCACAGGGCGAAATTGATAATGGGACGTTCAGGAAGGAATGGCGCTTTTCGAAGAAGTGATTTCACAATGGAGAGTCAGCAGGCAAAACTTCCGTTTTGGAGGAGGCTTCTTGTGCAAACAAAGTCTCGCGCAGGATTTTTGACAATTGTGTTCAAAGTGGTCGTCAGGACCTGCTTCGTTGTTTGCGGGGTGAATGAGTCTTCAAATATATGCGCTGCCCTCAGCTAATGTGCAACCTTGGCCCACGATTTGGCTACTTTCACAGCGAAACAAAAGGAAGTCAGCAATCACATGCCGTTACCTAGCAGCTCCAGCCTACTCCCTTTCAGCGAATTCGTTCTACGTGCTCCAGCAATTTATTCGTACATTTGATCCAATGAAAAGGAACATCTTCTCTGCCCTTATGGCCCTGATAGCGCTGGCTGCTCTCGCTTCCTGCTCGCCGGAATTGAAGAAGTACAACCAGTATTCCCGCAAAGGAAACCTCGTCGAAAAAGATTCCGCTGCATTTTATTATTTCCGACAAGGGGACTGCGACAAGGCAAGCTACCTATTGGAGGAGCTTCAGGCAGCTTATCGTGGACAGCCCAGGGCTAAGGATGTGCTATATACCTACGCCTATGCGAAGTATAACTGTGGGTTTTACATTATCGGCGGTTACTACTTCGAGCAATTTGCC
This sequence comes from Bacteroidota bacterium, assembly GCA_036835375.1. Lineage (GTDB taxonomy): Bacteria > Bacteroidota > Bacteroidia > J057 > J057 > JANQTF01. Next base: position 15,927 of record DAITMB010000010.1, on the reverse strand, counting down.
AAACTATACCCCAATGAGCCTCGAACGGCAGAGTGCGCTTTCATGGTCGGCTACTGCTACGTGTTGGAGTCGGCACCTTACTACCGCGATCAAGAATTCAGTAAAAAAGCCATTGATCAGTTCCAGCTATTTATTAACTCCTATCCACGGCACGAGAAAGTAGAAGAAGCGACAACGCTGATCGGAACCATGCGAGAAAAACTTGCCTTGAAGGACTTCGAAACAGCGAACCTCTACTACCGGATTGAAAACTATAAAGCGGCAGTGACGAGCTATCGTGTTTTCGTCTCAGAATTTCCAGACTCGCGCTATCGGGAAGAGGCAGAATTCTTAGAATTTAAATCTGCAGTGCTGCTCGCTGAACAAAGTGTCATTGACAAGCAAAGAAACCGCTATTTGGATGCCATCGATCTATATGAAGAATTTATTCTGAGGTATCCCAATAGTTTGTATAAAAAGGAATCAGAAAAGCTGTATGCCAAAACGAAAGAGGTCTTAGGTAAGCTATCCGCCGATATTTCCAATCTTTGATGCCTCGACACGTGCCGATCTTACGTGTTCGTCGCCAGACTGCACAACGTTTTGTTGCGTACCTCGTTTGATTTTTGTTGTTTTGCCCCCTGTCTCAGCTATTTACCTACCATCCTACCGATCATGATCGAAAAATCTTTCCTTCCTATCGATATCGAGAAGTTCGGCAACAAGTCCGGCAACCTCTACAAGTCCCTGATGGTTGTGGGAAAACGCGCCAACCAGATCACCTTAGACATAAAGGAAGAACTTGCAGGTAAGCTCTCCGAATTTGCGCCTGCCTATGACAACCTTGAGGAAGTCATGGAAAACAAGGAGCAGATCGAAATCAGCCGGACCTACGAGCGCAAACCCAAGCCTTCTCAAACTTCTTTGGAAGAATTCTTTGCAGAAGAAATCTACGTTCGTGACCCACACGAAGAGGATGTGTAGCCCGCAGCTCTTCCCTTCCTTTTTTGGAAAGTCTCGCCCTTCGTAGGCAGTCATGATGTTTTATAGCGAGTCTTTTCGGCTCGCTATTTTTTATTTTTGTAAGCCAGAAAGAGCCATTTGTGATGGTCTTTCTATTCCTAATCCCTTGGTCAAGATTCTTTCCCTTGCCAGATCGCCTTCTTATCATGCTCCAGCATCAAAAGATCATTCTTGGAATTTCGGGCAGTATTGCTGCTTATAAATCCGTGATTCTGCTCCGCTTGTTAAAAAAAGCAGGGGCCGAGGTGAAGGTGGTTGTGACGCCTTCTGTGAAGCAATTTGTAGGAGAGCTCACGCTGAGCACCTTGTCTGGGCAGCCTGTGTTCAGCGGCCTTTGGGAATCGGGTTGGTCGGAGCATGTGGCCTTGGGTACAGAGTCCGACCTCATGGTCGTGGCACCTGCCACAGCCAATACTCTGGCCAAAATGGCCCACGGACTTTGTGACAATGCCCTTACAGCGGTGTATCTCGCAGCAAGATGTCCTGTGATTGTTGCCCCTGCGATGGATGCAGATATGTATATCCATCCTCAAACCAGCGCGAATCTCCGCCGATTGAACGAGATCGGTGTCAGTGTTCTTCCCGTAGGTCAGGGCTACCTCGCTTCCGGGCTAGAAGGTCCTGGCAGAATGCTGGAACCAGAAGAGATCTTTGACCAGGTCCTCCGCCATCTGAGACCAGGTCCGCTCCGTGGTCGGAGGGTACTGGTGACGGCAGGCCCTACGCGTGAGGCCATTGATCCAGTGCGATACCTCACCAATCACTCTTCTGGTAAAATGGGCTACGCCTTGGCCACCACTGCTCGGGACCTCGGGGCGGAAGTGACCCTTGTGTCTGGTCCTACAGCCCTTCCAGTTCCTTCCGGCATGACGATGGTAGCTGTGACAAGCGCAGCAGAGATGTTTGAGGCGGTGCGCACCAGAGCCGACATCCAAGACGTTATTATCAAGGCGGCGGCAGTGGCAGACTATACACCTGCACGAACTGAAGCACAAAAAATGAAAAAAGGAGATGGCGAATTGACCCTGGAATTAGCACGTACTCAGGACATCCTGATGTATCTTGGGGAACATAAGCCCGAAAAGCAAATTTTGGTGGGGTTTGCGCTGGAAACCCAGGACGGGTTAGCCCACGCGCAAAATAAGTTGCTTAAAAAGCGCCTGAATCTCATAGTTTTGAATACGCTGGAGGACCCAGGAGCAGGCTTTGGCTATGACACCAATGTCGTTACCCTTTTAGATGCTAAAGGTAACATTGAGCGACTCCCCATCCAGTCAAAGGGAGCCGTGGCCCAATCCATTTGGGACAAAATTTCTACCCTCCTGCCTGAAGCCTCACTGGGCGAATGACCATTTCAACTTGTACCCTCTCATGAAAAACCTGCTGCCATCTCTCCGACTTTCCATCCGCATCTGTGCCATGCTAGCCATCCTGTCCGCAGGCTCAGCTCACCTTTGCGCACAAGAGCTCCTCATCAATGTGTCGATTGATGCCACACAGATACAGAGCGACAAGAGTGTGTTTGACGACCTTCAGCAAGCGATTTCGCGATACATGAATTTTCAGCAATGGACTTCCGATAAATTTGAGGGGACAGAAAGGATCCGTGCCAACATGCAGATCGTCGTCAACTCACGTCCTGCGCCCGATCAATTCGTCTGCCGACTCAATCTTCAGGTCTATCGCCCCGTGTTCAACACCAGCTACGAAACGCTGTTGCTCAATCACAGTGATGAACGATTTAGCTTCACTTATATCCAATTTCAGCCGCTGCAATTCGTCGAAAATAACTTTACCGACAATCTCACAGCCCTGCTGAATTTCTATGCCTACATCATCTTGGCGATGGATTATGATAGCTATTCGCCCTCCGGTGGAGATATGTACATTCGCAAAGCGCAGGAGATCGTCGGCCTCGCCGGGAGTGCAGCGGCGGAGTCGGGTTGGCGATCCAATGAAAGCAATCAAAACCGCTATTGGTTGGTAGAAAATCTCCAAAATAGCCGCTATCGCTCCTTTCACGAAGCCATGTACAAGTATCACCGACAAGGCTTAGATATGATGGAAAGTTCTCCCGCACAAGGGCGAAAGGCCATCACCTCTGCGCTAAAAGACATTCAGCGACTGCACCAGCAAGATCCTATCCTGATGTTGATCCGTGCTTTCCTCAATTCAAAAAGGGATGAACTGGTCAAGGTCTATCAGGGGGCCTTTACCAACGAGAAAAGCGAGTTTTTGCAAATCATGGAGGCCATCGACCCATCCAACATGGCTACCTACAACAAGGTCAACCAATCCTGAGCAAACATTTTGCGTCCTGTTGTCCACCCGGCCAGGGTAGGTCTCCACGCCGGAACGGTGCATGAAAACAGGCTTTTTCAACCGTTTGCAGTTGAGAATCTCAATAAAATTGGCTCAACGTCGCTTTCCAGACCAATAGGGTCTTCCCCGAAAACTTTCCAAGAACGCCATTCGTTGATGTATCCCATCATCAACCCTATTTTCTATGTCCCTTTTCCAATCTAAATCCCTACTGAGTTGGGGCGCAGCTGTTGCCTTGACCTTGATGGCATTTCCTGCTTGTAGCCAAACTAGTTCTCAGGCGAAATCGTCGGAATCCCGCACGCGTGTGACCAAGTCGCAGCAAGATCTGGATGGACTACACAAAGCCTACTTTGCGAGTGGCTGCTTCTGGTGTGTAGAGGCCATTTTTGAGTCGGTAAAAGGCGTCGAAGAGGCTGTCTCCGGTTATTCCGGTGGCACAGAGTCTAATCCACGCTACCAAGAAGTGTCTGCGGGAAGAACTTCCCACGCTGAAGCGGTAGAGGTCTATTACGATTCAAGCGTCGTGGATTATCCGACCTTACTTAAGGTGTTTTTTGGTTCGCAAGACCCTACGACATATCACCGCCAAGGCCCCGATCGCGGCGCCCAATATCGCTCTGTGGCCTTCTATCAGAATGAGACCGAAAAGGCCCTTATCGAAGCATACGTCAAGCAGTTGTATGAAACGGGCGAATTCGAGCCCGGAAGCATTGTGACAGAAATTACTGCTTTTAAGAAATTTTGGAAGGCAGAAGCTTATCACCAAAACTACGAAGCGCTCAACCCCACAAGTGGATACATCCAGGCAGTGTCGATCCCTCGCCTCAAGCGGTTTCAAGCCAAGTATCCAGAGCTACTCAAAGAGGGGCACTGAGACATTGCTAAGAGGGGTTGGATTTTTGGATTGTAAGGAGGATGGTTTTTAGCTGTCAGCGCTTATCCTTCCTTTACTCCCAGAAATAAGCCTGCTCAAGGTGAGAGAAAAATGCTCCTTCTTTCGTCGCATGCAGCAGCAACACGTATCGGTGGGACTGGTCCTCGGTAGCAAAGACAGCTGCTTTGGCAAAAGTATCTCGAAAGCTGCCCACCAACTTGGCTTCTAAGTCACGGTCACGCTGGTACCTCGCATTAGCGTCGAGTGCCTCAACTTGCATCTCATACCAACCCAGCATAGTGAATCGATAGGTAGAGTCCAATCCAGTCCATTCAGTGAGAACGCGCTTGGATCTGTCCCCATCAAATTCTACTGTGATTTTGGCTCGATAATTCGCGCTGTCCTCGTTGATAATCAACCACTTGGCATCATTCGATTCTTGCAGTCGATATCCCTGTGAGCCCCAGCGCCCTGCGTATTCACGTCGAATCTCTTGTTTGGTGGCACCGGGCCTTACAGGGGAAACCTGCGCTTGGGCAACGAATGAAGGAAGTAAAAATGCAAAGCAAAAGACGACCTTTAGCCATTGAAAGGGGGGGAATAGCCGGCTCATAAATGTGATAAGGATGATGTCAAGGAAGGGTGGAAAGGATGTTGTGTCGATATGGTTTAGTGAACCAATCTCCAGAATTTTTTCTCTATCTTCCCAAGCATTCTATGAGTTTGCCTCAAGGATGTATCACAACAGGGGGGCTACAGGCAACTCCACATAACAAGGCGAATATTGATAGCCTGAAAATGCGGACCACTTGACAAAGTAGATTAATGCCCAACCCCATCGTAGCTCACGTTAACTTGGTAAAGCATTTGATTTCCAAAAAAGGGAAAGAGAGTTGGGATATTCACGAAAATCTGTTTTTGATGTAAGCTTTTGGCTCTTTGAGTCAACATTCTGTTCCCATTTTCGCCAATAGCCAGTCTTTTCCCTCTTCGTCCTTTTTCTCTTTCGATCGAGTATCTATGTTTTCACGACTCCGTCATTATCCAGCTTTCTTTCAGCCTAAGCGTCTCTGGTGGGTACTGGGACTCAGCGCGTTGCTTCTAGTGGGTTTTCGTGGTGCTGACAAGTATTTCGATATTTCTCGCAACATGGACATTTTCGGCAAAGTGTTCACCGAAGTCAATGAGGTGTATGTCGATGATACCAACCCCACGAACATGATGCAGACGGGCATCAATGCCATGCTCGAGAGTTTGGATCCTTATACCAACTTTTTCCCGGAGAGCATGATTGAGCAGAGCATGGTGCTCAACTCTGGCCAGCTTAGTGGCATCGGGGCAGAGATTGGTAGTCGTGGCGACCTGGCGCTTGTGCTGGAATTGTATCAGGGCGGTCCTGCTGATCAAGCTGGTATTCGCGTAGGAGATCAGCTCATTCAGATTGACGATGAGCTGGTGGGACCTAAGGGAAGGACCGTGGAGGAGGCAAAAAATCTCCTTCAAGGAGAGTCAGGTACCGAAATCACCGTTCACATCCTTCGCGCGGGTGATCCCACGCCACGCATCATCACCATGACGCGAGGAGGAAATGAGACACAACAGGAAAATGTGCCCTTTTCGGACATTGTGACAGACAATATCGGCTATATTCTTTTGAATAATTTCATGGGAAGTGCTGGCAATGAAGTCGCCTCAGCCCTCAAAAACCTCAAAAAAGATCATCCTGAGCTGAAGGGCGTTGTACTCGACCTCAGAGGAAATCCCGGAGGCCGGTTGGATGAAGCAGTCAATGTGTGCAATGTATTTCTGCCACAAGGCACCTACATCACCGCGATGAAAGGGCGCACCTCCTCTTCAAACCAGCGCTTCTCTACCAACATGCCCGCGCTCGACACTGAAATTCCTGTGGTAGTGCTGATTGATGAATCCAGCGCCAGCGCTTCAGAGATCGTCTCCGGTGCGCTCCAAGACATGGATCGCGGGGTGATCTTAGGTCGCCGAAGCTATGGCAAGGGCCTTGTCCAAAATGTGCGCCCGCTGTCCTACAATACTCAGATGAAGATCACCATCGCCCGCTATTACATTCCCAGCGGTCGCTGCATCCAGTCATTGGACTACGCTCATCGCAATGCCGATGGTACGCCGGGCATCGCACCCGACAGTGCTCGGCAAGCTTTTGAGACCAAAAATGGACGAATTGTCTATGACGGCGGTGGCATCCTGCCTGATGTCGTGGTGGAGGGAGAAAAGGACTTGCCCATCGTCCGCGCCTTGAAGGAGCAGGGGGTGCTGTTCGACTTTGTGACGAAGTTTGCGGCGGAAAATGATAGCATTGCCCCGCCGAGAGACTTTCAGGTGAGTCCTGCAGTGTACTCAGATTTTGTAACCTTCGTGCGGCAACGTGGGTTTGAATTTCGCACAAGCTCCGAGGGAGACCTAGAGAAGCTCGAAAAAGCAATGGCGACCGATGGCTTTGACAAAAGCCTTCAGAACGAGCTTCAAGCGCTGCGCAACAATCTGGAATCTCAGAAAGTAAAAGACCTCGAAAGGCATCAAAAGAGACTTACTGAGGTACTTCGGCAAGCGATTGTGTCACGGTATTATTATAAGCAAGGGCTGCTGGAGTCTGGATTTATGTTTGATCCCGACATCCAAGAGGCTGTATCCGTGATCCAAGATCAGGCCCGGTATCAGGCGCTTCTGGGCAAATGACAGCATGACCAGCGCACCTATTGTGGACCACAAAAGAAAAGCCCGCATTCGAACTGTCGCGCAGGGCGCTATTGCCAGACACTGGCTATCTCTCTTTTTGGCTACAGTCGAAAATTCTCCCTTCCACGCGCGCTGCTCAAGTCTTGCTTTCCAAGTGATTCAGATGCCATGAACTGAAAACCTTGATGGCCTTTTGCCGTTTTTTTCTGATTAGATTTTATTTCTGTATTGACCACATCCATCCCCCTTCTACATGGAAGACCAGCTCACGCCAGCCAAAATCGTTCAAGAACTTGACAAATACATCATTGGTCAGGCAGAGGCCAAAAAATCCGTCGCCATTGCTTTGCGCAACCGCTGGCGCAGGCTGAATGCAGGAGAAGAACTGCGACGCGAAATTATCCCCAACAACATCATGATGATCGGGCCGACTGGCGTGGGCAAGACCGAGATCGCCCGGCGCCTCGCACAGCTCGCGCAAGCACCTTTTATAAAAGTCGAAGCCTCCAAGTTCACAGAAGTCGGCTACGTAGGCCGCGATGTAGAAAGCATGGTGAGAGACTTGGTGGAGCAGTCGGTCAATTTGGTTCGGACAGAGCAAAAGGAAAAGATTCGGGAAATGGCACGCGAGAATGCCGAGGAGCAAATCCTCGATATCCTGATCCCTCCGATTCGCAAAAAGTCCTCTAATTCCAACCACGACGGTGAGCGAGAGGCACTCGGATACCCTTCCAGCCAATATTCTGATGAAGAGCTGAACGAGCGGACGCGGGACAAATTTCGCGAAAAACTCAAGCGAGGCGAGTTGGAAGACCGACAAATCGAGATTGAAATCACAGTGCCCACCCACAGCGTCCAAGTCATGGCTCCTCCGGGACTCGAAGGGATGGACGGTCTTCAGGACATGCTCAGCGGGATGATACCCAAAAAGCGGAAAAAGCGCAAGATGTCGGTCGAAAGCGCCCGCGAGCTGCTCATAGAAGAAGAAGCAGATCGACTGATTGACATGGAGGCCGTGACCAAAGAGGCCATTGATCGCGCAGGCAACAATGGCATCATTTTTATCGACGAAATTGACAAAGTAGCTGTCGCCTCCGGCGAGGGTCGTGGTCCCGATGTGTCGCGTGCGGGGGTGCAGCGCGACCTACTGCCGATTGTGGAAGGGTCAGTGGTCAATACGAAATATGGGATTATCAAGACCGACCACGTGCTCTTCATCGCAGCTGGCGCTTTTCATGTCGCAAAGCCCAGTGACCTTATTCCTGAATTGCAAGGTCGCTTTCCGATCAGGGTAGAATTGAGTTCTCTCACGCGTGAGGACTTTGTGCAGATTCTCACTCAGCCCAGAAATGCCCTCACCAAGCAGTACCAAGCCCTCATGGCAAGCGAAGGGGTGAAGCTCCACTTTGACGACGAAGCGATTGAGGTCATCGCTGAATTAGCCTTTGAAGTCAATCAAGAGGTAGAAAACATTGGTGCACGAAGGCTCCACACCATCATGAGTAACCTCCTCAATGAGATCTTATTCGAAGTGCCAGACATTGATCCCAGCCGCGAGTTTTTTATCAACGGAGATCTTGTGAGAGAACGATTGGGAGAAATGGTCAAGAAAAAAGACCTCAGCCAATACATTTTGTAGGGATCGTCTTCAGGACAAATCGCAGCGTTCCCGCATCCATGCTGGGAACGCACTCCTATTTTTACCTCATTTTTCATGAAAGAAGGAATCCTCCACCTCCACTATCGCCTATACGATCACCGGGAAGAATTGGAGCCAGATGAAGCCGACCTGCTCGAACAAGCTTGGAGAGCGACTGAAAATGCCTATGCACCTTTTTCAGAATTCAAGGTTGGTTGTGCAGTGGCGCTGGTGGATGGAAGTGTGATTCTTGGAAATAATCAGGAAAACAGGGCCTATCCCTCAGGTCTTTGTGCAGAAAGGACCGCGCTGTTTTATGCAGGTGCACAAGGCCTTGGAGCAGATATTCGGAAGATGGCCATTCGCGCCCAAAGCATTCATTACCCAGTGGATCGCCCGGTGATGCCCTGCGGAGCTTGCCGCCAAGTCATGATGGAATACGAAGAAATGGCCGAAGCGCATTTCGTGGTGCTGATGCAAGGCGAATCGGGAAGCATCCTGCGAGTTGAGAGCGTGCGAGGGTGCCTTCTTCCCTTTCCGTTCGATCTCATTCTATGAGAAAGCAGCCAAGGTGCTAGCAGCAGAGATTACCTTCTGAGTCTCCAGGCAGTAGTGCCGACCGCTGGATAAGCCTCCTTGGAGATCACTCGTCCGGGAGCCTTTTCCAGCGAAAGCATAGCCACCAAGGCAGCGACTTCCGCCTCCTCTTCCGTGAGCGCGCGATGGAGTTTCTCTGGAGAAAAGTGAAGGTTGATGAAATTGGTATCGAAATCGCCGCTCCGAAATGCTTCATGTGTCATGACGTAGCGGCAAAATCCCAACGTCGTCTGCACACCGACGATATGAAATTCGTCGATGGCTCGTATCATCCGGTCCATGGCGGCCTCCCGATTCTCGGCATGAACGATGAGTTTGGCCAGCATCGGGTCGTAAAAAATAGGAACCGTCATGCCTTCTTCAAATCCATCGTCAACCCGGACGCCGTTTCCTTGCGGGCGGCGATACACATCCAGTGTGCCAATATCCGGCAAGAAATTATTCGCAGGATCTTCCGCATATACCCTCACTTCCACCGCGTGGCCATTGATCGCGAGATCTTCCTGCCGGAAAGAAAGCGGGTGACCTTCCGCGACCCGGATTTGCTCCCGCACCAAGTCAATGCCGGTGATCATTTCAGTCACCGGATGCTCTACTTGTAGGCGGGTGTTCATTTCTAAAAAATAGAAATTCATGTCAGCATCCAACAAGAATTCTACCGTGCCAGCATTGGTATAGTGGCAAGCTCGGCAAGCATTGACGGCAGCTTCGCCCATTTTTTGCCGGAGAGCGGGGCTGAGTACGGAGGAGGGAGCCTCTTCAATGACCTTTTGGTGACGGCGCTGGATGGAGCATTCGCGCTCAAACAGATAGACCACTTCGCCATGGGTGTCGGCCATGACTTGAATCTCAATATGCCGTGGCTTCTGGACGAATTTTTCGATAAAAACGGACCCATTCCCAAAAGCCTTTTCAGCCTCTGATACGGCACGCTCCATCTGTTCGACAAAATCCTCTGGCCGCTCCACGAGTCTCATCCCTTTACCCCCACCGCCTGCAGCAGCTTTGACCAGCACTGGAAACCCAATCTCTAAGGCGACCCGCTGTGCCTCTTCTATTTCTTTGATTTCATGATCCAATCCCGGGACCAGGGGCACGCCGAAATCTTTTACAGCTTGTTTGGCTGAGAGTTTGTCGCCCATGAGATCCATGGAGTCCGGACCAGGTCCGATAAAAATGATTCCTGCTTCCTGGACCTTTCTTGCAAAATCCGCATTTTCTGACAAGAATCCGTAACCTGGATGAATTGCATCAATGGCGTTTGTCAGGCACAAGTCGATGATCAATTCGCCCCGTAAGTAAGACTGGTTGGAGGGGGCTGGTCCCAAGAGATAGGCTTCGTCTGCATACTGCACATGGGGGGAATGACGGTCTGCTTCGGAATACACTGCGATGACCTGGATCCCCATTTCCCTGGCGGTCCGCATGATTCGCAGGGCAATTTCTCCCCGATTGGCAATGAGCATTCTTTGAATGGCAGGCATAGGTCACAAAGGCTGGTGGGTGTTACGACGGAAGAGGAACCTGGCGTTTCGCATTTTTCCTTCGGCGAAAATAGAAAAGAATGGCTCCGAAAACCACAATGGAGATTACCGGAAGCACTACGTTGAGCAGTTGCCAGAACACTCGTTCTTCGGTCACCTTAGCAGCATTCAAGCGCTGGATGCTCACTTCCTTGGACCGAATCCCTGTGAGACTGACGTCGCCCGCGAGGTAGTCGATCACATTGAGCAGCAGGGTTTTGTTGTCGTAGGGAATGTACTGCCGCTCTCCGCGAAACAAGGCACCGAGGGCAAATTCCCCGTCGGAAATGATGGCCATTTTCCGTGAATTCGTGAGGCCTTGTAGATAGCGCCGCGTGCGGGGATTCTGAACCTGCTCTGCGATTCGGGCTCGATAGTCCGATTGGCTTTCTCCTGGCCGCATCACCACGGAGGTGGGAATCAGGGGTTCGTTGGGCGCTGCGGGTGATAATGAATCCGTCGGGGCGGGTCGCCCGGCGAAAAGAGAATTCATCTCCCCTTCTACCAGAAGTCCCGCGATGGAGGGCTGGGCCCGAAACAGATTTTCAGGTGGCGGATTATTCAGGTACTGGGTGATGTCGATGAACTGGCTCCCCTGAATGGTCCTGCTGGATGTGGAGCTCCTTAAAAACGGCGTGTGTTTAATCCCTGGAAGCGAAAAGGTGTCGATGCTGCTGGCGTAGCGAAGCAAAGTGAAATCGATGTTGCGGGTCACCGGATGATCTGGAAGTTCGTAGGCCATTGGGTAAAAAATCCATGGGCGACTGAGAAACTGCGCTCGATTGCCCTCCGCCATCGCAACTTCTATTTTTTCGCAGGAAAGGTCTTGGATCAAGTCATAGTTGAGCTTAAAGCCATAATTCATGAAAAAGTCGTCCAGGTTTAATCGGTACAACTCTGTGACCGTGGACTGCTTGTTGTACATGTCCATGTCCACCCGTTGCTGATCCAGCACCCACAGGATGCTTCCGCCCCGCATGACATACTGGTCCAACTCGTATTTTTCTCTCTCCGTGAAAGATGTTTGTGGTTGGAGCACGAGCAGCACCTGAATGTCATTGCTAATGGAGGCGCCGGCATAGACCGTTCGCATGTTAAAATCCACGAGAGCATAGCGATTTTGTAGCTCAGAACCCAGTTCACGGATCTCATCATTGGACCATTCTCCGTGGCCTCGGAGCAAGCCGATGACACCCGGTTGATTGCGGGTGAGGCTCAGCATGGCGCTGGTGAGTTTGTATTCGAGGTCTGATTCTGCCTTGGCAAAATTTGCTTGCGGTCCTTGCGGGGTCGGCTCTGCACAGCCTTTGAGCAAGTCCACATACACCTCCTGGTCTCGGTAGCGCATCACCAGAAGTGGCCACATGAACTGTTGGCGCTCTTCCAGCGCCGATAGTCGTTCCCGGACAGGCACAGAAGTGAAGCCGCGCGCTTGAAAATCCTGGATCAGCTCCACATTATTTCGAGGATCTTCAAAAGTAAATTGCAGGTTTCCCCCGGCATATTGCTTCATTTCAAGCAAGGTCGTGCGTAGCCCTTCCTGAAAGTTTCGGATATCTGTCGGGAACTCCCCTTCCAAATACGTGGTCACAAACACCGGATAGGTCAGGCTGTCCAGCGCATCAATTGTGACCCTGGAAAGCGAGTATCTGCCTTCGCGGGTGAGGTCAAAGCGCTTGAAATATTGATCTGCAATGAGATTGAGCAGTAGCAGGGCCACTGCTAGCAGAAGAAGACGAACGGTAGAATTCATGCGGGTCTGGTCAATGCTTCAACGACGACGATGCAGAACATACTGAGTAGCAGCGAGCGAAAGGAGGATCATGCTCAAAAAGTAGAGGATATCTCGGGTGTCAATGACGCCTCGACTGATAGAACTGTAGTGCTCCAAAATCCCGAGCTTGATGAGAAATGTATTGACGCTGCGCAACGCAGGCAATCCAGCGATCAGCTCAAAGCCCATGAAAAAGAAAAAGCACACAAACACTCCCAGTACCCAAGCGACAAACTGATTGCTCGACATCGCCGAGGTCCAGAGTCCAATGCTTGCGAACACGCAACCTAGTCCTAAAAGCCCGAGGTAGGCCCCCGTCGTGACAGCCATGTCGAGGTTCCCTACTGGATCTCCCAGCGCGGCCACGCTCCCGACATAGATGAGGGTAGGAAGAAGCGTGATCAGGACCAAAAACACCGAGGCGAGAAATTTGCCCATGATGATCTGCCAGTCTGTGACAGGCTTCGTCATCAGAAACTCAATCGTTCCCTGATTGATTTCTTCAGAAAAGGCACGCATAGTGATCGCTGGCACCATGAAGAGGAAAAGGTACGGCCCGATGTAAAACAAGGTGTCCAACTGTGCCAGGCGCGTCTCGAGAACATTGTACTCAAATACCCAGACGAACAGGCCGGTTCCGAGCAAGAATACACCCAAAAATACATAGCCAACCAGAGAATGGAAGAAATCCAATACCTCTTTTCGAAAAATAGTCAGTACAGCACTCATGAGGATGCATTGGTGAGTTGGCGGAAGGTGTCTTCCAGAGAAAAGACTTTGCGCTGCATCTCAAGAATGACGTGGTCTTGCGCCACACATAGCGCGAAGAGTTCCTTGCGCAGGTCAATGTCTTGGGTGGTGTGAATCAGAAATTGTCGATCGTTGAGGGGCTCCAATCGCTGCCAACCAGGATGCCCGATGAGTGGCCCAAAGTCCAGTCCGGGTCCTTCGACTTCCAGCCTGATGTAGGAAGACCGGGACTGAGAGTCGCGCAATTCTTCGATGCTTGCATTGGCGACTTGCTTGCCGTGATGAATAATGAGAATGCGATCTGAAATGGCTTCTACTTCCGAAAGGATGTGCGAGGAGAAAATGACCGTTTTGTCTTTACCCACTTCGCGGATCAAGGCTCGAATGTCGATGATCTGATTGGGGTCAAGACCGGTGGTCGGTTCATCAAGAATCAGCACTTCTGGCTCGTGAAGAAGTGCATGGGAGAGTCCTACCCGCTGTCGATAGCCTTTGGAAAGCATTCGGATTGGCTTGTGTTGCTCCAACTCCAGGCGAGTTTGTTCAATCACCTGAGCGATGCGGCGCTTGCGCTCTGTTCGTGGAATGCGGTGTAGGCGACAAGAAAATTCCAGAAACTCGTGCACATACATGTCTAGGTAGAGCGGATTGTGTTCCGGCAAATATCCTACTCGGCGGCGCACCTCCATGACCTGCTCTCTCACATCGAAGCCAGCCACTTGCACATCGCCTTCCGTGGCTGGCAAGAAGCCGGTCAGGATCTTCATCGTGGTGCTCTTCCCCGCACCGTTTGGCCCTAAAAACCCAAGAATTTGTCCGGCGCCAACAGAGAAGCTGAGGTCATCCACCGCTTTTTGGCTGCCATATACCTTGGAGAGGTGCAAGACTTGAATCATGAGAATAAAAACTATTCAATGAGGGGCGCGCCAAACATCAGCCTAACATACAACGCATAGATCTAAGGTCGCAAAGCTTGACCTTTTCGTACGAGTGGCCTGTCGCTGAGAAAAAAAACGGCGACCATTGGTCCATTGTTGCAGGTTTTTGTAGCTTCAAAGGGTCAAATCCGGACAGGAAATTCGCCTTTGACCCAACCAATATTATCTACAAATTCCATGAAGCCCAAATACTTGTTCTACTGCTTGTGTGTTCTCTTTATGTGGTCCTGCCAAAAGTCGTCTGGCGGATCGAGCCAGCTTTACATGGTGCGGGGAGAAGGAAGCGATGAAATCGTGTATTCGGGCGAATTGAGTGATGAGATCGTGGTGCAAATAGAATCTGACCCGCCTAGCCTTCACCCTACCAACGCTACCACCTCGTATCGCAGCTTGATCATGGGGCTGGTCACCCAGCAACTCCACGTATTTGACATCACTCAACCTGGAGAGATAATCGCCCAAATTGCTGATGGGCTACCGGAAGCCTTGCCCGACGGCAAAAGCTACCTCATCAAGATTCACCCTCAAGCGGCTTGGCCCGACGGCGCCCCCATTACCGGAGAAGATATCCTCTTCACTCTCAAAGCCATCGCCTGCCCCCTCACCAACAACGCCCCCCAAAAGGGCTATTTGGAGTACCTCGACAATGCGACTCTCAGCCCTGAGAATCCGCAGCATATTCTATTCACCTTTCGCGAGTACTACATCAATAATCAGTACCTAAGCCTGATTTCCTCCGTTCTTGACCGCAGAAAGTATGATCCAGAAGGAATTCTTGCTAAGCGCAACCTTCAAGACTTCCTGGGGGCATCCTCCAAATCCCTTGCCGAAGATCCCGACATCAAGACTTGGGCTGCTTTTTTCAATGACGGAAAACTTGGGAAAGAGCTCGAATGGCTCAACTACGGATCAGGCCCCTACGAAGTGGCAGAATGGTCGCCCGAGCAGCAAATCGTCCTTGTCCGCCGTGAGAACTATTGGGGCAAGGAGCTTCCCGGACATGTACACCGCGCTTACCCCCCGAAAATCACTTTTAAAATTCTGAGAGAGGACGCCAGCGTAGAATTGCAAATCAAAGAGCAAAAAATTGACGTGGCTCACCTCAGCGTCCAGAGTCAGAAAAACCTGTTGGGAAGTCCGCTTGCCAACGAGCATTACCACTTTGTGCGTCCGGCAAAGGCGAGTGTCGCGATGATTGTGTGGAATCTCCGCCCAGAAAGCGGGGATCGTGCACCGATCTTCAACGACGTCCGGGTGCGCAGGGCCGTTGCCCTCGCACTACCGCTGGATTCCATCCTTGCGCAGCACTTCGCCATGCCCAACCAGCGGGCGTTGTCGCCAGTCTCGCCTGCCAATCCCGACCACAACGACACAATCCGCGGCATTCCGCACGACCCCGTTCAAGCTAAAGCGCTGCTGACAGAAGCTGGCTGGTCGGATTCGGATGGAGATTTTGTACTGGATAAAATGATGGATGGCCGACAGGTGGACCTCGCTTTTGAGATCTATTACGCTCCCAATAGCCAAGCCGTCGAGGACGTAATGACCCGCATGGAGACCGAATTAGCCAAGGTCGGTGTCAAGCTCATGCGCAAACCTGCCTCTATGCAGGAGTACCTTCCCCAAGTTCAAAATCACCAATTCGACGCGGCGATCATTTCGATGGGGTCATCGGATTTGCCCTATGATTTCAAGCAGGTCTATCACTCAGATTCTTGGGGCGGCAGTAATTTATTCGGATATCGAAATCCGCAGGTGGATGAGTGGATCGATCAAGCGCGGGTGGAAACAGA
>DAITMB010000009.1:62713-66728 GCA_036835375.1 Bacteroidota bacterium | reverse complement strand
GGAAACCCTTATGAGGGTTAGTATGCGCCAAAATTGTCAGAGAACTATTTTTTTTAAGGAACGCAGACAAAATAAATCATCAGAGCTTGTCCTGAGCACTCGCAAGCGAGGTAGCCGAAGGGATCAAGCAAGGAGGTAGCGATATTTTTGAAGCGCTCCAACACATGGATACAATCACTTTTTGTTTTTGGCGCGTAGCCAAACATATTTCTGAGTGATCGTTTTGCTGATGTGTCTCTTTGTACAAAGAGTGATCACATCTCGCTCCCCGCGCTTCAGCACCAATCTTTCAAGTCAGAGCGGTAGCATGCCCTCCCTTTTTTCCGAAATCACAAGCATTTGTTTCAGCGCCCTACTTTTCAAGATCCCTTCTTTCTTGGCATCTCCACGGGCCTGTAAATGGGATGTTCATGGGGCGCAAGCGCTCTTCATCGCCCAGCCGAATCAGCGAAGAGCCCATTTTGAGCCAGACATGGGCCGTTGAGTTGGGGGATACCAAAAGCCCCTTCTCCAGTCGAATCAGGAGAAGGGGCTGCCAGAAGCAAGCGTCTGCATGGCGTAAAATGGAGCAGGTGCCCCAGCTTCCATTAAAACTTAAGGACCTGCTTGAGGATCTTGGATTTTTCGCGCGAAGAGATTACTTCTTTGTCATTGGTAAGGATGATCTTGAAGCGGTTGCCAAACCAGATGACGATTTCTTTGACGTGGGCGAGTCCAATGATGCAAGAGCGATTGACGCGGAAAAATTCTTCTTCGGGCAGTTTGCGCTCGAAGGTGTCGAGGGTGTGGTTGAGCAGATATGAGCGCTCTGTGGTCCAGAGTCGCACGCTGCGCTCTTCTACTTCGATGCAGACGACTTCGCTGTAGTCCACCAGCTTGTAGCGATCTCGCGTGGGGATGGGGACTTTGTTGGCGAATGGAATCTTGATGTCTTCGGCCAGTTCGCTGCGCAGGATGTCGGCAATTTTGCTTTTGTCGAGGGCAGAACCTGCGCGATTGTTGGCGACTTTGTCGATGGTGGCCTTGAGTCGTTCTTCGCTGAAAGGCTTGAGCAGGTAGTCGAGCGCATTGAGCTCAAAAGCCTTGATGGCGTGCTCGCTGTAGGCAGTGGCGAAGACCACGGAAGGCATCTCGTCGAGGTCAATACTTTCGGCTACTTCGAGCCCGTTCAACCCCGGCATTTCAATATCCAAAAACACCAAGTCCGGCTTCAGACTATGGATGTGTTCCAATGCATCAAATCCGTTTTCGGCAGCGTGAACCAATTCTACTTCCTCCTCAAATTTTTTCAGGAGTCTGATCATTTTGTTGCGAGCGGGGAGTTCATCGTCGGCGATCAGGACCTTGAGCTTTTGCGACATACGTAGCGGGTAATTGTGGTAATTGAGTTCGTATCTGGTCAAGTTAATAACAAAAATCTATGGCGTGCAAACGGCCAGTCGGACAGCCCGACATGGACCATTTCCCACATAGACCCGTTGAGGCCAAAGACGCAAATCCCGTGCCTATTCCTTCATGGCTATGGAAGGATGATCCACCATCGGTACTTTCATTCTCACCAAGGTTCCGTCGCCTGTGTTTTCAAAATAGAGCAAATTTTTCTGCTCGTAGAGGTTTTCCAATCGGGCGATGGAGTTGCTCAGCCCCGTGCTTTTATAGATTCGGCCCAGGTCGATTCCCGGTCCATTGTCGATCACCTCGCACACCAGCCATTCCCCTTCGCGGCGCGCCTCGATGGACACCATGCCTTTGTGGAGAATTTTGGCGATGCCATGCTTGATGCAATTTTCTACCAGGGTCTGAAGAATGAAGGCAGGGATGGAGACTTCGCGGACTTCAGGCGCGATAGAGATGTGGGTTTCGAGCCGGTCGCCAAATCGGATTTTTTCGAGGTCGAGGTAGGTAGAAATGAGTTTCATCTCCTCGCTCAGCGGCACGAAATTTTGGTTGGACTTCTTGAGCGTATAGCGAAAAATAAAGGCGAGTTTTTCTACCGCTTTCTCCGCCAGCTCTGCTGACTCATGGACCAGCTCGCCGATGGAGTTGAGCGTGTTGAACAAGAAGTGAGGATTGATCTGAGAGCGCAGCGCGGTGAGGTTGGCCTCATAGGTTTGCTGAATCAGCTCTTTCTCCCGCTTCACGAGCTGAAGCACGTTCAGGGTGAGCTGGGTCTGCTGGATGAGCTGGGAGAGCAGCTCAATGTCGCCGAGGTTGTACACGCCTCGGCGCTTGCGCCCGAGGAGCAGCAAAGCATAGTGATCCTGATCCACCGTCACGGGCAGCACCAGTTGATAGCCCGAAGCCATGAGGTAGCTCTCGAGTTGTTCTTCCAACTGCGTGTTGGCAATTTCCTTGGTCTTGCTCCAATTCGCGGAGCTGGGGCGCAGTGATTCATATACTTGATACAGCTTTTGGGTCTCGCTGTAAGTCCCTTGCTGGTCGGGGCTGGCGCTGCCCCAGAAGATCGCATTTTCGGTCTGAAAATAAGCCTTCAGTTCCCCTTCGATGTCCTTGATCAGCAACGTAGAGTTGGTGTATTGAGGAATCCGGGCGATAAAGTGGCGAAACCTGCTGGCTTTTTGCTCCTGGCTCGTGACAAAATACTTGCGGAGTTTGCTTGCATTGGCCGCGTAGAGCATCCGAAAGCCGATCACGCCCAGCACAAAGGTGATGAACTCCAGCACGCGCCGGTAACGGATGCCTGTGTTCACGTAGTCGAACAATTGCACAATGAGCAAATAAATCACCACGCTCACGACGATGGCCACGAGGTATTGGATCGTCTGGGTGACCACGAGACTCACTTTTCCGAACTGTAACTGCAAATAGGTCGCATTCACCAGCGGGAAAAACAGCAGAAGATTCATCACAAAAAATGCGTGCTCGCGGTGAAAGAGGGCCTTCTGTTCCGGAAAGAGGTAGTAGATCAAGCCCAGGACCGACAAAATCCCTACCGAGAGAATCCCCCAAAAAATGCGGTGAGGCCGCTGCCGGGTCGGTACAGCCAGATAGAGCAGCACTGCGGCGCCCAAGTGAAGGAGAAAATACCACGCCGCAGCTTGTTCGATGAGACTGTGGAAGTATTTCAGATCCTTGGAGAGAAACACGATGTCGATCACCTTTGCCAAAATCCAGGCACCAATCAGGATACTAGGCAGAAAGAAATACCACTTTTTGAGCTCGCTCCGAAAGACGAAGTAGAAGACGGCATAGGCAAAAAGCAGGACGAGATAGCCTGGGATAAATACCTTTTCGAATCCGATATTGGTCAGGTCGCTCTCAATGATGAGATAGAGGTGTCGAATCAGTTGCAGGAAAAAAAACAACAGGGCACATAGGACCACTCCCAAAAGGGTGAGTGCCGGGCCGCGCTGGGTGCGAAGGACTGGGATAAGGATCGCGAGCATGACCAAGGCCATGAAAGCGCCGATGCCCACGAGCCAGCCGATGACGTGCCAATAGGCGATCTTCTCATTGAAAGAAAATATCAGGCGGAACCCATTTTGGATGAATACTTCCAGCTTTTCTTTCTTGAGCGAAATAGGATCGGTGCGCTCAAGATTGGCCACAATCAGGTAGCCGGGTCTTGCGGAGGAGGTAATAATGTCCACAGCTTCGGCACGGATCATGGGTTCATAATCGAGCTTGCGCAAGCGGTCTCCAGGACGTACTCGTCCGCGGTCGATCGGTTTGTAGCCGGGCAAAGGGTGAACAGATCGGGCAATCACGCCTTCTTCGGTATCCATCCAAGACACCCAGTCGTTGCCCTCGAATTCTGAACCGAGGTCTTGCCCTTCATAGCGCGCACGGGTGTCCGCGATGATCACCGTGAAGTAAATCGCTAAGAGTCCCAATCCAAGGTAGAAGATCCCTAGAATCATGATCCAGGACCAACCCTTTTGTTTCATCATATCGTGGAAAATGGAGGAGGAGAGAGATTTTGAGACTTTGAGAAGTGAGATGAGAGACTTTGAGATGCGAGACTTTTAGAAGTCAGATGAGAGACAAGAGACTT
>DAITMB010000009.1:49885-62613 GCA_036835375.1 Bacteroidota bacterium | reverse complement strand
GAGACAAGAGACTTGGAGATGTGAGACTTGGAGAAGTGAGACGTTTAGAAGTGAGATGAGAGACAAGAGTTGAGATGGGTGATGATGAGCGTTTTCGGTCGTTTTCGGTGCGGATTGGAATATTGAACTCGTCTCAGCCGATGGGGGATGAGCGGAGACAATAACCTATCATACAACAAAGAAGGAACGCGCAATGAACCAAAGACTGGGCTGGAGCGAAGACTTCGTTTCAAATGAAGGAAGAAAAACCGAGTCTGCCGAGGCTTTTATGATGCGGAGATCGCAAGAATGATCAAGCGAAGGTGGCCACCATGCTGTGCAGACATGCCTTGCGGGATTCTTTTGGGCGAGGAAATGGTGAAGGAACTTGGTGATTCGGACCGAAACGAAAATGAAAAACCAGGGGAATCAATTCACCGATGGTGAAGATTCTACCCTGGCCCTTGCTCTTGAAATTCCAGGATTACCGTCCTGTTGCATTGTAAAACTGCGAAAACTGTGCCGATTTTTTCTTTGTATTCCTCCCCAATGGCCGCCTATCCTACCAGTTTGGACATAAATACGGGCCGAATTGTGGATTCACGCAGAAAAATCAAGGAAACAGTCATTCCAGGTGGTACACGCATTTTTGCAATAATTCCCTATGCTTGAAACAATTTCCTGCCCTGTGATAGGATAATGTTTTGACGGTCAGTGGATGTTAGCTGGATTTTTCACCTATTGTCCTAGCCAGAAGACATTTTCAAAACAGGAGACCATCCGCTTTCTCCAATAAAAAACTAGGGGAATCAATTCACCACTGGTGAAGATTCTACCCTAGCCCTTGCTCTTGTAATCCAGGATTATCGCCCTTTCAATACAAGTATAGCTGTTGCTTGACTGCGAGCGATCGCTTCGTGATTGAACGGATGTTCCCATTGTGTGAGCGGGTCATTTCGTAGGATGAACGGATGGGGGGTTCTGTCAAAAAAGGTAAGATGAGCGAGGCGGGAAAGGCTAATAACATGGCTGTCGCGTCTCTCGGGCATGATTCCGAGAGAAGTCTTCCGTTTTGGTGGAATTAATAAGGGTAATAAACAAAACGAGGATTCTCTCGCGGTTGCGAGGAATCCTTTGTGGAGGGTGGTACGTGGACGGGATATGACAAAAGACGTGCCAGCTGGTCCCTGGATTGATTTTCAGCGAATGTTCTGGCGATTGAGCATCCGGTGATATTCCTGCGCATAAGCGTTGTGCTCAGAGAGCGTGCGCGAAAAGTGGTGATAGCCAGAGCCATCTGCCTTGGCGCAGAAAAACATATAGTCGTGCTTTTCTCCATTCAACACCGCCTCGATAGAAGGAATGGATGGTGTGCAGATCGGTCCGGGAGGAATGCCCGCGTACAGGTAGGTATTGTAAGGCGAGTCGATCTGGAGGTGCTCATAGAGGATGCGACGAAGGGTAAAATCGCCCACGGCATATTTCACCGTAGGGTCTGCTTCGAGCGGCCATCCTTTTCGGATTCGATTGAGATACACACCTGCAACACGCGGCTTTTCGTCGTTTTTGTTGGTTTCTTCTTCGACAATGGCGGCGAGCGACATGACTTCGAGGCGCGAGAGCTTGAGCTTTTCGCGGCGGGTATTTCGCTCGTCGTTCCAGAACACTTTGTAGTAGTCGAAAATGCGGGTGAAAAAGTCTTCCGGTGTCACATTCCAGTAAAATTCGTAGGTATTGGGAATAAATACTGCCAGGACTGTTTCGGGAGTAAGGCCATTGAACCGGTAGAGAAAATCTTTGTTGGTGAGGAGACTGAGCAGGCTTGCCTTGTCCATTTCGAGCTTGCTGGCGGTGGTCTCAGCGAGCTGTTCCACCGTGCGAAATTTCACAAAAGTGTACTTCACGGGAGACTGCTTACCAGATCGAAGCAATGTCACCAGTTCACGTCCATTCATGCCATTTCTCAGCATAAATCTCCCTGCCCGCACCGTGTTAGGGTAATTCATTTGCCGGGCGACCCAATGAAAGCCTTCCAAGTTTCCGATTAGGCCCTGGGTGACCAGCAGATCCCCTACAACTTTGTAGTCGGAGCCTGTTGGGATGAAAAACTCCTTCTCTCCACCACCTGGCACCATCACCATAGGAGAAAACACCCGATTGTAGAGGGGATAAATGAAGAGGACGCAGGTAGCTAAGGCACCCACGATGATCCACAAAATGTACTTGCGCTTCATGACAGCTTTTCTTGATCTAGGCAAAGATAAGGTTTTTTGTCGATGGAGCGACCTGCCACGATCTCATCGGCGGCGGGGCGGTCTTCATCGGGCTTGTCGTTAAGGGGCGCAAAGGAGCGAAGATTTGGTCTCGTATGTCGTCGCATTCCTCGCTACCTTTGGTCACTCTCCACGCAAAAACTGGTTCAAGCACCCTTGCGTGCCTTTTTCCTCCACGTATCGCCCATTTTTTATCCATGCAGGAAGCTCTCCAGGACTCACACAAATTTCAGCTGTGGAAGCAGCACCTCCTCGCCAACGGCCTCACGATTCATGAGATTGAAGAGATCTACACTCGATATCGGCACAATGGCGAGGCGCTTTTTTCGCTCGTCTTGCTCCACGCCACCACGCCGGAAGGCGACAACATCCCACCCATTTGTTTTCTGAAGGGCGAAGTGGTGTCGGTGATGATGATTTTAATCGACGAAGTCACGGGCGAAAAGTACACGCTACTCGTGAAACAGCGCCGCATCTGCACAGGCGGCTACATCTACGAGCCGGTAGCGGGGATGGTGGATGGGAAGGATATGCCGCACGATGTCGCGGTGCGCGAAATCGAAGAAGAAAGTGGGCTGAAGGTCGATCCGTCGCAGGTCGTGGCGGTGAATGCCGAGCCGCTATACGTCTCCACAGGTACTTCCGATGAAGCCATGCACTTCTTTTATGTAGAGCTGCGCTTGCCGCTCGACACCATTCGCTCTTATCACGGTCGTAAGACTGGCGTGGACCATGAACATGAAGTGATCTGGACCCACGTGGCTACCTTGGAGGAGGCAAAGCGACTCATTACCAACACCAACGGACTGCTCAATCTCTACCTATATCTCGACCAAGCCAAGGCTTGATGCAGACTACGGTCTCCTTGGCTCAAATGAAGCCGCGGATTGTCTTTTCAAACGACAGTTCGTGAAGACGCCCGAGGCGGTCATTCCTTTATAGTCAAGACCGGATTTCGGTTTTTTTTGCCGATCATCAAAAAGCCAAGAGGCTGCTCCCTGATCAGGAAGCAGCCTCTTTTTGAAATCGTACTGACGAAGTGTGCAGGCGATGAAGCGGAACATTATCCATTCATCGAAAGCAGGAACTCATCGTTGTCAAAGGTATTCCCCATGCGCTCTTGCAAGAATTGCATTCCTTCAATGGGGTTCATGTCTGCCATGAACTTGCGCAGTACCCAAATCCGGCTGATGTCCTGTGGATCCATGAGCAAATCTTCGCGGCGGGTTCCAGAAGCCGTGACGTCAATGGCAGGATAAATGCGGCGATTGGCCAAGCGACGATCCAACTGGAGCTCCATGTTACCTGTGCCTTTGAATTCCTCAAAGATCACCTCATCCATTTTCGATCCCGTCTCAATGAGTGCAGTAGCCAGAATGGTGAGAGAACCACCGTGTTCAATGTTTCTTGCAGCACCAAAGAACCTTTTGGGCTTGTGCAGCGCGTTGGCATCCACCCCACCGGAGAGAATTTTGCCAGAAGCTGGCATGTTGGTGTTGTGGGCGCGGGCAAGTCGGGTGATAGAGTCAAGGAGAATGACGACGTCGTGACCACACTCGACCATTCTTTTGGCCTTTTCTAGCACAATGTCGGCAACTTGCACATGTCGCTCGGCGGGCTCGTCAAAGGTTGATGCCACGACTTCTGCATTCACATTGCGGGCCATGTCCGTCACTTCTTCAGGACGCTCATCAATGAGGAGAATGATGAGATAGGCTTCGGGGTGATTGGCCGCAATGGCATTGGCAATTTTTTGGAGCAAAACGGTTTTTCCCGTTTTCGGCTGCGCCACGATCAGGCCCCTTTGGCCTTTTCCAATGGGCGAAAACAGGTCGATGATGCGCAGGCTAAGGTCCTTTTCCTTGGGGGCGCTGAGTTTAAAGCGCTCATTCGGAAAAAGGGGCGTGAGGTGGTCGAAAAAGATCCTGTCACGGGTCTCATCAGGCAGTCGGCCATTGATGGTCTCTACTTTGAGCAGGGCAAAATAGCGCTCACCTTCCTTTGGCGGGCGGATCTGTCCCAAGACCGTATCTCCCGTTTTCAAGCCAAACAGCTTGATTTGAGAAGGAGACACGTAAATGTCGTCGGGGGAGGAGAGGTAATTGTATTCTGGTGAACGGAGGAATCCATACCCCTCTGGAATGAGTTCCAGCACGCCCATGTTGCTGATGACCCCTTCCAAATCAGGAAGTTCCACCTTGCTTTCATAGACTTGCTTGCCGCCCCGGTCACCCCGGTCTGGTCGCTCCGTGCGCTCGGGTCTTTCGATTCGCTCAGGTCTTTCCTGCCTTTCCTGCCTTTCGGCACGCTCTGGCCGCTCTTGCCTTTCGACACGATCAGGTCTTTCAGAACGTTCGGACCTTAGCTGGCGTTCTGGCCTGTCCGTTCTTTCGGCACGATCTGGACGCTCTTGTCGATCGGGGCGCTGAGGCCGCTCTCCACGTTCAGGCCGATCTTTTTGGGTAGTCGGCTCAGGTCTTTCAGGCCGACTTGGTTTGTCTGGTCGGTCGTTGAGATCTGGCCGTTGAAGGCCCCTGCGAGAGACATCTCTGGGAGCATTTCTTTCGCGATTATCTCTTTCGCGACCTTCCACTTTCCCTTGCGCAGGGTGGTTGGCATTGCGATTGCGATCTGGAAGTCTTCCAATCAGGTTGACGCGATCACCACGACTTGGCTCGGCGGATTCACGAGGGGCATCTTGAGAAGCAGCAGGAGACTCGTTCTCAGCGTCCTGTGTATTGGGGATGAAGGGTTCTTCTGCTGATGCCGCTGGGTTCCCGTTGAGAAAATCTAAGGTCAAATCATTTGAACTTTCCGAATCAGAAGGGGCGGGCTTTGACGCATTTCTCTTTTTTCGGCTAGGCTTCTCGTCTTCCACAGCGTCCTTAGTCTCTTGGACCACGGGAGCTGCTGGAGGAAGTTCATTGCTGGGGAACTCAGTAGGTTCCTTGACTTCTTCCTCCTCTTTTCCTTTGCGGAGGCGGCGTTTGGGAGCAGAACCGGCGGGCTCGGCTGGCGCTGGCGCTTGAGAAAGAGCCGATGCTTTGGGTAGTGAAGGCTTTTTGGCGTTTCCACTATTATCTCCTCTTCTCAGATCTGCCACAACTTTTTCAGGCAAAATGGCCTGCTTGTCCAGAATTTTGAAGATGAGATCTTGCTTACCAAGTTTATCGTGTTCTTTAATTTCCAGCCGCTTTGCAATATCCCGCAAATTGGAGATATCATTGTTATTCAGCTCGATAATATCGTACATACAGGTGTAGAGTGAAAATGAAATTGGGGGGCTAACCATCCGGCTAGGAGCAACTCAGGATGAGTAGCAGAAGTGAGAAGGGATGAATAAGGTGTGGCGGCAAACGTGGGCCTCAGGAAGAGGCAGATTGGTCTG
Source organism: Bacteroidota bacterium (assembly GCA_036835375.1). Classification (GTDB taxonomy): domain Bacteria; phylum Bacteroidota; class Bacteroidia; order J057; family J057; genus JANQTF01. The sequence continues at coordinate 56,973 of DAITMB010000009.1, read as the reverse complement.
GAAGAAAGGGGAGGCGGAACGTTCTGGAAGAAGGATGGGGCAAAAATGGGAAAGGATTTCCGGTTTTCCAAACGCAAGCCTTGAGATTCCCTACTGAAAGGCTAATCGGCCTTTACGTATTTGCTGGTTGTTTTGTTACTTCACGCCAAATTCGATGATGCCATGTTAGAAATCGCCAAGCTCCGGCAGTCTCCCGAGGAAATCGCTGCCGCTCTTCAAAGAAAAGGAATTCAGGACGCTACCGATCGCGTAATGGACATTTTGCGCCTAGACGAGCGCCGCAGGACCATAATTACCGAGGTTGAGACCATTCGCCGGGACATGAACCACGCTGCTAAGTCCATTGGGCTCCTCATGAAGGAGGGGAAGCATGATGAAGCGGAGGCCGCCAAAGCCCAGACTTCCTCTGATAAGCTGAAGATCAAAGATCTAGATGAAGAATTGGCCGGGGCCGAGTCTCAAATTCATGAGGCGATGGTCCAGCTTCCTAATTTGCCTCACCACTCTGTGCCCTCAGGAAGACAAGCAGAGGACAATGTGGTGGTGTTTCAAAATGATCGCAGTGTGTCCTTTGGGTTCGAAGCGCTTCCCCACTGGGAGTTGGCACGTCACCACGACATCATCGACTGGGAGTTAGGGGTAAAAATCACTGGGGCCGGATTTCCGGTGTATCGTGGCAAGGGAGCCAGACTCCAGCGAGCGCTCATTTCTTTTTTTCTGGATCGAGCGCAGGAAGCTGGATACGAGGAGATTATGCCGCCGCTCATGGTGAATGAGGCCTCCGGATTTGGTACAGGACAATTGCCGGACAAAGAAGGCCAGATGTATGCCATTGAGCGAGATGGTTTTTACTTGATTCCTACCGCTGAGGTGCCCATCACCAATTTGTATCGGGAGGTGATCGTCGAGGAGACGGCATTTCCGATTAAAAATTGTGGATATACCCCTTGTTTTCGCAGGGAAGCGGGAAGCTATGGCAAAGATGTGAAAGGCCTCAATCGGCTGCATCAGTTCGACAAAGTAGAGCTGGTCGAGATCGCCCATCCTGACAAAAGCTACGAGATCCTGGAAGCCATGACCCGCCATGTGGAAACTTTGCTCGAAGCATTAGAGCTGCCTTATCGACGTTTGCTGCTCTGTACTGGCGACATGAGCTTTGCTTCTGCCAAGACCTACGACCTAGAGGTGTGGAGCGCGGCCCAGGGCCGATGGCTGGAAGTGAGTTCCGTCTCGAATTTCGAGACGTTTCAGACCAATCGGCTCAAGCTCCGCTACCGCGACGACCAGAAAAAAATCCACTTGGCTCATTCGCTCAACGGCTCCGCCCTCGCACTTCCGCGCATTGTGGCTTCGCTGCTGGAAAATCATCAGCAAGAAGACAAGAGCATTTTGATACCAGCGGCGCTTCGTCCGTACACAGGGTTTGAGCGAATCGGATAAGTACCTCTACGAAAACCCCCTTGCAAAAACTGTTGAGGTTCCTTGCAAGGGGGTTTTTTTGATGATGATCTCTACGAAAGCAGGATGATTCTCTCCATCACCTTCATGCCTCAAGGCAAAAGAGTGACCGTGGGAATATTCGGCGCGCTTTTAGAGAAAACATATCCCAAGTTGATTTCAACGGTCACCCCAGGGCTTCAATGCCTGGAAGGGACTTGCCCTCTAGGTACTCGAGCAAAGCACCACCGCCGGTAGAAACATAGGACACTTCCTCCTCAAGGCCATACTTGGCGATGGCCGCAGCAGAATCACCGCCTCCGATGAGCGAGAAAGCGCCATGTTTGGTGGCTTCGACCACAGTCTTGGCAATGGCTTCGGTGCCTTTAGCGAATTTTTCCATTTCAAATACGCCCATCGGCCCATTCCAGAGGATGATCCGGGACTGCATGATGGTGTCGTAATAGTACTTAAAGGTCTCAGGACCAATATCAAGTCCCATCATGTCGTTTGGCATGTCCTCATTGCGCACGACGCGGATGGTCCCGTCCTCCCCAAATTTATCTGAAACGACAGAATCTACCGGCGTAAGGATTTTGACTCCCTTCTTATTGGCTGTTTTGATCAGATCTGCCGCGGTGGCGATGCGATCAAGTTCGACAAGTGAAGTACCGATTTTGTAGCCTTTGGCACGAAGGAAGGTGTAAGCCATGCCGCCGCCGATCAGCAAATAGTCGATGCGGTCCATCAAGTGCTCCATGATGAGGATCTTGTCGGAGACTTTGGCACCTCCCATGATGGCACACACGGGGCGCTCTTTGCTGTTGAGGACCATGTCTGCGTTCACGATCTCCTTTTGAAGGAGTTTTCCGCAGTATTTTTCTTCCAGATATTTACCGACGATTGTCGTAGAAGCATGTGCCCTGTGCGCGGTGCCAAAGGCATCATTGACCCAAAAGTCACCGTGTTTGGCGAGCTTTTCGGCGAAAGCTTCATTTCCTTTTTCCTCTTCCTTGTAAAAACGAAGGTTTTCGAGCAGGAGCACTTGGCCGGGTTTCAGGTTGGCACTCGCTGCGAAAGCGTCTTCCCCGATGCAGTCTTCAGCAAAAAGAACCTCTGTTTCGACGTACTTTTGAAGGGTAGAAACGGTATGCCGAAGGCTATACTTATCGACGGGACCATCTTTGGGGCGGCCCAGGTGCGACATCAGGACACAGGAACCTCCCTGATCGAGGATGTATTGAATGGTCGGCACGGCTTCGCGAATGCGGCGATCATCGGTCACTTGTAGGTCACCGTCCAAAGGCACGTTAAAATCCACGCGGATCAAGGCACGGCGGCCGTCGAGTTGGGCTTCTTCCAGAAATTTCATGGGATCACGTTTTATCGTAAGGGGAGAGGTGGATGCGGGGCCCAAGTTATTCAGAGTTTGTTACCAAAGGAAAAGCTTCCAGGGAAATTTTGGAATATTCTGATCTAACTTTCCGCTTCCTGTGCTCGACCATTTTCTCTAATCGTCAGTCTTTCCCTGGTCCCAATTGATTTACAATCATGAAGCAACTGTTGAGTTTTCTTCTGGCGTTGAGCGTGTGGCTTCCTGCTTGGAGCCAGATACCAGACTCTTGCCTGTTGTTGGATGAGCGAATGCGAAGTCATTATTTGTGGCAGGGGGACACCCTGCTGATCTATGCGAGTGCAGCGCAGCGCCAACACGGGCAGCCCGAATTTGTCCTTTTTCCGGAGGAGATTCCCAACTGGCGCTCGTGGTTGCGCGAGCTCCCGATGGACACGCTCGTGCAACGCTATCAGCGAAAGGGACGCCTGCCCAATCCGCAGCCAGTGTTGTTGAGACCCAGTATGTTCCTGGAATCCGGGGATCCCGGGCAGCCGTTGAAAGGCTGGCGCATCGCCATCGATCCGGGGCACATGGCAGGCGATCTGCGCTTTGCGAAGGACGTGGAAGGGAAGGCCATCGTGATGAAAGCCTCTGCCGCGACTTTCGGCCAAGAGATTGGCTTCTTCGAATCGGAGCTGACCTTGGCGACAGCGAAAGTGTTACGGGATTCGCTGGAGCGGCTGGGCGCAGTCGTGCTCCTCACGCGGGAAAAGCTGGGAGTGGCCGCGCATGGACTTTCTTTTGACGCGTGGAAGGCGGTGGCATTTCAAGATTCTCTCAGTAGCGCCGTACGTAGAGGCGACATGAAGCCGACGCAGGCGATTTGGTGGAAAGAACAAGCGACGGATGGGGCCATTTTTAGTGCCTATTACAACCGATCGGACCTTCACGCCCGCGTGAACATGATCCGCGCCTTTCGGCCAGATATGACCCTGGTGATTCACTACAATGTGGATTTGGATAACTGGATGCTGTCCGAGCAAGGCAAAAAATTCGTTCCCGGCCTCGCCAATTATTCGATGGCATTTGTCCCAGGTGCTTTTTTGCCGGGAGAGCTCGCCAAGGTGCAGGACCGTGTCATGCTGCTCCGGCTCCTGATTTCACCAGACTACGAGGCTTCCCTGCGCTTGAGCGAGGCATTCATTCGCCACTCTCAGCTTCATACAGGAGTCCTGCCTGTCCCGGCAGATGCTCCGCTTGACTACCTTGTGACTTCGTCTCGATACACGGGTCGGCCAGGTGTATTTGCCCGCAACCTCACCCTTACTCGCCAACTCAGCGGTCCGGTGTGCTATGGCGAAAGCCTCTGCCAAGATGCACGCTGGGAGGTGCTCCGCCTTCAGCAGCGAGATCTTCAGGTGGGGGAACTTCGGGTGTCTTCGCGGGTGGCAGAGGTCGCCGCTGCTTACCTGGCTTCTGTGCGGGAATTTGCTCAGACCTCCAAGCTGGAATAGGACGACGGCAGGAAGCAAATCAGAAATTAGGCGCCATTGTCGTCGATTCGCTGGGCATGGATCAGTTTTTCACGAATCTTGGTGAGCTGTTCAAAATCTGGGATGGGAATGTCGTAGGGAATTCTGCGAATTCGTGGATCCTTCTTCTCAAAAGGTGGAGGTGGATCCGCCTGAAACATCATGCCCCACACGTTGGGCGTGCAGGACACCAAGAGGTAGCTCGGCGCGTCATAGAGTTCCAGCCAATCCGCGAGTCGTTCGTTAATTTCTTCAAAAAATCGCTCAGTGTTCGCCAATCGCACACGTGACCCGGCCTTGGATTTACCTCGTGTGTTGAGATACTGAATCTGAGCCTTGCCCCGCTTGTGGCGTTTCATGTATTTTTTGATGGCCTTGTGCGCCACGCACTCTCCATGCTCCATGTGGCCGATCGCAGCCGCTCCCAGTTGAACGATCACAATGGTGTAAGCCGGCTCTTCCTCTGGGATTCGTGCCAGATAATCCGCCATGACCTCGCCTCTCTCAGGACTTGGCCAGATCATGGGGAGGCGATAGCGGAGAGATTCTTTCGCCAATACCACCCCATGCCTTTCTTCGTCGAGTGCCCAATCACCTTCGTGGTCTGCCAGAATCTGGCGAAAATCTTCTTGAGCAATTTGCTGCGGCCAATACATACCGCAACTTACGAAGCTTCCTCCAATGAAAGTCCTCTCCAAGTGTTCCACATATGACGCATGTAGCGATGGAGATGCCAAGCTGCATGAGATTGGAACAAGATCCAGGCCCAAATCAAGATGTTTTCGGAAAGGAGGTGATCCAATTCTTTCTCCAGAATGAGGAATACCAATACATATAAGAGGACCTGCTGGAGAGACACGACCATGCCCCAGGCCTCCAGCCCTGATTTGCTGAGTCGGAGCAGGGGGGAGAGCGCGTATTGTAGCAACGGGTAAGCCACAAGGCTGAACATCGTGGACACTACAAAGGCTACTAGCGAGCCGATAGTGAAGGTTAAAAAGGCTATTTCTGCTTCGCTTTCACTAACTCCAACGAAGAGCGCGACAAGGAGGGGGGCGACCCAACACCATGCAAGGCTGGTGAGGAGGCATTGGCCGACATGGTAGGAGAACCATCCACGACCCATCCAAAGTTGTTTTTCGAGATTCATGAGAAATCTAGTTGGAGGGTGAAACGGTGTGGTCTGGCTCGCACATGGATTCGAAGGGCTGAGAATCAATGGAGTAGTAGGAAAGCGATTGGTTGAGAGAGTGATTCGCCCAGTTCCAAGATCGCCAACCTTGCTTTTCCCGTGCTTCTTGCCAGCGCAGAGATTTCTGGCGAAGAGCATACTGGAGGTGTCCCTTCGGAGGAGATACGTGGGCAAAGTCGTGAAGCAAATCCAAGTGATTGTTGTCTAGCTGGAGCATGTATTCCCAGTCAAATCTGCCCGTCTCGTGATAATGCTGAATGTTGAAATTCGTGATATAGCGAGTCCAGGGGGCTGGGCAAAGGATCAGGGCGAGGGCCAGAGCGAAGGCTACATTCTGCCCAATCAGGGTGGAGACGCTGTGCTTACTATAAATTTTCCACGCCAGACTCAGCAAGCCAAAGAGGCAGAGGAGCAAAAAGACCATCACGCCGATGCGCTTGTAGGTGAGGCCATCGAAGCCGATATAGTGCAAGTTGCGGAGGGCGACGGAGAGCGAGAGCAGCCCATTTTGAAAGATCCAGAGATAGCTCAACACCCGCAACCCTTGTGCTTTGGAGAAAAAATTCAGGTTGCCACGGAAGATCCACAACATGATGCCCATGCTCAGCAAAATGCTCGCAATGAGCAAATAAGTGCCTTCATGCACGAGCTGAGACATGACCGAGGTGTTGGCAACCGGGTCAAATTGGAACATAATCCAGGGAAGGTCCACGAGGTGATACAGCGCCAGGAGCACATTGACTAATAGCAGTGTCAGATAGCCTGCCCGATATTCTCCGCGAAGATTCAGAGACCATTGGCCGGGAGGTTTCCTTTGGCGAAGCAGCGTGTGTTGATGCCCGTCAAATGACCATGCCGCAGGCCAATTGCTCGGTTGTAGCATCAACCATAGCCCAAAGAGGGTCCCCACAAGGAGCGAAACAAGCGTCAGCGGGTTCCAATCTTTCAAGGCATTGGTCACCCACTTCCCCAAGTTTTCACCGATCGAGCGGAAAGCAGGGCTTGCTGCGAGATAAAGCATCAGGAAAACCATGGTCACCACCAGCGGAATGCCTGCTGCTTTCAGCCAACCTAAGGTGCCTCGGGATTTCCTGGTTGCGGATCCTCGCTTGGAAAACATTACAAACGCCTCTCGGCCCACGGTGACTCCGTGAAGGAAACCGCCCGCCGCATACAAATGTGTGGGCAATCCTGTCCGAAGAAGACTTTTGCCCAGGACCAGCGCCCAACTTGCCAGCCACAGCAGCCACATGATGGGAGCGCCTGAGAAGCAGGCACCGAGCGCTGCGACCAAAGGGAGGCAGTCCAAGAGCGACCAACTGCGCCTCAACCAGCCACGGACTGGGAGGAGCAGGAGGGTAAACAGCAGTAAGCCCAGGCCAGGGCTTTGGCTGTAGAGAAGCAAATGCCAGCTCAGGCCTACCATGCCCGCGAGCGGTAATACTTGCTGAGGGCCGAGTGCAGGGGATTTGAGAAGAGAAGATGACATAGTAGAATTATTTTCAGATAACTTTGTATTTCAAAGCTATTTGGAAAATGTCTTTTTTGCAAGGCTTTTTTCCTGCTGCTGCTCATGGCCTTTCATTCGTAG
>DAITMB010000009.1:0-49785 GCA_036835375.1 Bacteroidota bacterium | reverse complement strand
TACAGTGCCCATGAATCCTGCCGAAATGCACACAACCAAGAAAGCCTCTTCTGCCCCCTCGTCCAGTCAACTGGAGCTGCGAGTTCACGTGGAGGGCTTGATTGCGGGCCTTTGCCAAGGGCTGTATGAACGAGAGGAGCCGATGAAGTTGGCACTTCTGAGCGCCATCGCGGGAGAAAGTATTTTTTTACTGGGCCCTCCAGGCGTTGGAAAAAGCCTCATTGCGAGGCGATTGAAGTATGCCTTTCGCGACGGACGCTCCTTCGAGTACCTCATGAGTCGCTTCAGCACACCCGATGAGATTTTTGGGCCGGTGTCAATCCGCAAGCTCAAGGACGAGGACAAATACGAGCGCCTCACCGAGCGATACCTGCCCGGTGCGAACATTGTCTTTTTGGATGAAATCTGGAAATCCGGTCCAGCCATTCAGAATGCCCTTCTCACCATTCTCAATGAAAAGATCTATCGCAACGGCGACACCGATCTCAAGGTAGATATCAAGGCGATCATCACTGCGTCGAACGAGTTGCCTCCCAAGACCGAATCATTTCAGCCGCTGTGGGACAGGTTTCTGCTGCGATATGAAATGGTGGGGGTCAAGGATCAGCGGGCATTTCTCCACATGATCACCGACACCAGCGATGTTTACACTGATGACGTGCCGGATGCGGTGAAGATCGGCCAGGACCAACTGGAAGCCTGGGGAATCCAAGTCGATGAAATCGTACTACCACCCGAGGTGCTCAATACCATACAAGTGGTGCGCGCCAAGTTAGAGGCAGGCAACACGGTCCAAAATCTTCCCCACGACCCCATTCATATCTATGACCGTCGCTGGAAAAAAATTGTCCGACTGATTCGAAGCTCTGCTTTCCTCAATGGCCGCACGCAAGCCGACCTCATGGACTGTTTTCTCATGGTCCACTGCCTGTGGTCTCACCCCAACCAGATTCCTTTCATACAAGAAGTGGTCAGCGAAGCCATTCGCAAGCATGGCTATTCCATCGCGGTGAATCTGGGCATGTTGCGCAAGGAACTCGACGAATGGGAAAAGGAGGTTCAGGAAGAAACCCGCATTCAGCGGACCATCGCCGAAGACCGTCTCCAGCCCATTCAAGAAGAGTATTTCGGCTTCGTGCAGATGGAAAAGCAGTTTCAGGGCGATATGCTCAAGATCAGTGAGTATCAAAAGCTGTCAGTGACTGAGTCTGCCATCATCAACATTTACGACGACAAGCAGACCCTCCGCCACCGCCTTCAGGCCCGCAAGAGCGAGAAGGAGCACCACTTGGAGATCAGCTTCAATGGCACCGAATTCACCCTTCCGCTGCGCACACACAAGGTGGAGCGCTCTGAAATCATTTACAAAAAGCCACACCGACTGATCCAGTCGCACTGGGATGAGCGCGGAGAGCAACTCCGAAATTACATCCGTGAGCAGCGCCAGCGCCTCGTAGAAGAAGAGCCGACCGAAATCAGGGCCATTCCTCAGCACCTATTTGTGCCCGCTGCGCTGGGCGAAATCGTGAAGGCCAACCTTCTGGAGGTCAAGTCTGTGCTCGACAAACTGGAGCTGCGACTGGAAAAAATCCTGTTTGCTTACCAAAGTCTTTCCTGAGGGATCTCATTTTACCTGCCTAGCCAAGCCTCCCATGCAGCAACCCTCCGAAGACATGCAGCAGGAACTCGACCGATTCATTGAATTCGGAACGGTTCTCGACAAGACCACCCGCCGCTATTTGGTCCAATATCTTCTTGGTAAATTACATTTGAGCACTTCGGTAGCACCTGAGCTGGATGACACCTACTACCGATATTTCAGCCGGGCCCTCGATCGCATTTTTGAGGAGACGGAGCTGATGCAACTCGTCCGAGACAAGCCCAGGCTATCGGAACAAATCGCTGCTGACACGCTTTTTTGGATTCGCAAAACCTACCAGCGAGCCCGTGAAAAGAATCCTTTCGCAGAAGAGACCGAACGCTTATCGGCTGCTACCGTCATGCCCTTTCGGGATCTGGTACAACGCTACCGCTTTCTCACCCATTTTGTCAGCGATACCTATGAACGCAGTGAGATAGACGGGGACTTTTATGCCAGCAAATTCAAGCAAATCATTGCAGATCGCAGTCCGGAGGCACTTTCTGCCGATGACCGCGATCAGATCGAGCGCCTCATGACAGACCTGCTTGCCCAGTGGGATGCCCTGCTGAGTGCAAAGCTGCTGGATTATCAGCTCCGAAAGTTTGAGGAGGAAGAGGAGTCTTTCAAGACCGTGTTGGACCAAAAGGTGAAGGAATATCAAAAGCTGTTCGACCTTATTTCTCCCTTTGCCGACTACGTGGGGCGATATTGGGACATGTCTCGCGAATTGTGGCAGGACCAGGGATTTGATGTCTTGCAAAAATATGCTGAGCTGCTCGCCAATGAAGATGCCGTGCGAGAATTGGCAGACCTCTTGGGCCGACTGCGTGAAGCCGAGATCATTACGGAAGAATTAATCTATGAAAAGGTGATTTTGAGGCAAATGTGGGAGGAGCCTACGGAAGAAAAATCAGAGATTGTTGGGGTAAAATCCAGTAACGACTTGGAATATCTTCTCAGTAGCGAAGTGGGACTCATGGCAGATCCAGACACCGAGAGCATTTTTTTGAAGCGCTATGCAGACCATGGTCTCCAAACCCTCCGATTTGAGCACCGCGAGCTGGTAGAAAGTCAGATCCACTTCACCGAAACCGATCTTCGGTCGCGCCGCAAAGCCAAAGGACCGTTTATTTTGTGTATCGACACAAGCGACTCTATGAATGGGCAGCCCGAGCAAATCGCCAAAGTGCTCTGCTTTGCCATCCTCAAGCTGGCCGCCCGAGACAATCGCAGAGCGTTTTTGATTAATTTTTCGACCGGAATTCAGACCATCGACCTCTACGACATTGGGCGATCGCTCGACCAAATCGTGGCATTCCTGCGCATGTCATTCCAGGGAGGCACCGATATTACGATGGCGCTACAAGAAGTGCTTCGACAATTGCAGACGGAGAGCTATCGAGATGCGGATGTGCTGGTGATTTCGGATTTTATCATGTACAAAATTGGCGATGACGTTCTGGACCGCGTCCGCTACCACCAGCAAAACAATGGCACAGCTTTTCATTCTCTCACCCTCCACCACGATCCAAATGCGGAAGTGATCGAGCAGTTTGACACAAACTGGGTTTACGATGCGACAGACAAAGGCATCATTCGAGAGCTGGCTGGAGAACTACGCCGCACCATGGGCTGAGGATTTGGGGGCAGGAGAGTTATATTTTAAGTAGTGGAAAATCTCGTGTTGTCAGCGAATCTCACGCACGGCAAAAGTTTGCCGAATAATGCGCTCCAACTCGTCGGCAGCGCGCTCCAAGTCATCATTCACAACGATAAAGTCATATTTTGAGGCGTAGAGTAGCTCGCGTTCTGCTTTTTGGAGGCGCAAGCGAATGTCAGATTCCGATTCAGACTGGCGCTTGCGGAGCCGATCCTCCAAGGCGTTGAGGCTTGGGGGCTGAATAAACACCGACACCACTTGCGGACCATAGTCTTTCTTCACATTCACGCCGCCTTCCACATCAATGTCGAGAACAGGGAATCGCTGTTGGGCCAGAATCCTGTCAATTTCGGTACGAAGGGTGCCATAATATCGTCCGGGATACACTTCCTCCCATTCTAACAATCCGTCCTTTGCGATAAGCATTTCAAATTCCTCCTGATCGAGAAAATAGTAGTGCTTGCCGTGTTCTTCATAGTGGCGGGGCGCGCGCGTGGTCGCCGAAACAGAAAACTGAAACTGCGAAAAACGAGCTAGCACCTTGCCTGCTAGGGTCGTTTTTCCTGATCCGCTAGGTGCAGAGAGCACCAAGATTTGTCCGCTAGGTTGATCCATAAGCAAAGGTAGGGATTTCGGTTCAATGGCAACAAACGCAGCGGGGTGGAATCTAAGATTCAAGCTCCAGATCAACTTTCAGCCTCTCGATATCTAGCCTGTTCTGTTGCAGGATGAAAGACTGTGTAAGTTCAGGGTTGGGTAAATAAGCGACTCGAATCAAATGGCTGAGCCACGTTTTCAGATTTCTTTCCCACTGTTTGATCTTCTCCTTTCACCCGATTCATTCAAAATAAATGGAGAAATAAGGTAGGGTAATAAAATCCCACAAGTCGAAATAAATATTCCGAATCATCGGTATAGCTTGCCTCACCATGCGCAACTACTCTTGGATAGGATGGATGCTTGTGAGCCTTAATGTGCTTCAAGCCTCTCCCAGAGCGGATTCTGCTCTTCTGGCAGCGACCATGATGGCTCGTAGCTGGCAGTTGGAATCATTAGAAAGCTTGCCTCGCTGGGAAGCCATGAACCTCGTGTTGACAGGAGAAAACCGGACCATTCCTACCCGACTAGCAGGTGCTGCGGTCCATCAATGGGAAGCCCTGTGGTGGCGCCACGCCCAATCCCTCCCACAGCGTTGGCAGGATTCTCTGCAAAAGGATCTCGGCCTACTGGAGCTCCTTCACCACAAAATTCAAACGGCAGATGAGGCAGTCGATCATTTGTTGAAAGCCCGTCGAAATCCTGATCCAGCCGGGGGCTTGGCGCAGTTACAGTCGCTGGCCGTGGCGCTGGAGGATGCTGGCGTGGTGCAAGCACGTCTTCGCCACCATCTGCAAGATGATTTGCAGTATTATTTGGCTCTGGCACAGACTTCACCGCCCGCGCGTGCGCGCCAGCATTTTCGAAGCGGCATGGAGCAAGCCCGCGCCATCATAGAGCTCGTGAAAACAGGCCGAAGACTGGAAGCCGAAACGTCGCTGCGCGAACTTCGGCACTGGCTGGAGAGATCGCCCTCGCGGAGACAAGCATGGCGATCCGGGCTAGACCCTTCGGCTCGCACGGTGCTGGAGCCTATCTGGATACGCTGGGAGCAAGTGATGCATCGTTTTGTGATAGCGACTGAAGACTGGCTTCGAGGCACAGCCTCTCCCGCTTTGCTGGGCGCAGCTGCAGGTCGCTGGTCCAGGCAATACCAGTGTCTGAATCATCAGTTGATGCCACTTTTCGGAGCCAGAGATCTCAGCCTTGTGGCGCTGCTCGAATCTTTTTGGGCTGCCAGTGCCAGTATGGCTTATCCTGAGCCTGGTGTGTATCCTTGTTATCGGCCCTTGGGGCGGCAGGACCCGCCTCAGGCGATCGGGCCAGCACCGCAATCGTGGATTTTCGTGGTGGACGTGTCGGGATCTATGGAGGAATCGGAGCGTATTCCTTTGTTTCGGAGGGCTCTGGCCGTGTGGGCAGCGCGGCTACCCGCCGATCACCACATATCGATGATTGCCTTCAGCGACACAAGTCAGTGGATGCTCAAGCAGGTCCCAGCCGCAAACCTGAGCGACGTGCTTGCCGAGACCAAGCGGCTGTCCGGTCGCGGCGAGACGAAGGTACTCTCGGCCATGGACATGGCTTATGGCTTGGCAAAAAGCTCGATCGTTCCGAGTCGTGTGGTACTTGTGAGTGATGGAGGCCTACGCTACGATCACGAGCTCGCCCGGCGGGTGGAGGAAGGCAATTTGATGGGGATTCATCTGGACGCAGTGTTTTTGCCGGGTAAAGATGCGCGCTACGAAATTGCTTTTCGCCGATTGGTGGAGATCGGGGGAGGGAATTGGACCAGCCTCACTACTTCCCAACCCGTGCTGAACCTGGAAAGAGCTCATTGATGGGCTGAGAAATCACAAAGCCCGGAGGACAAAGACCAGCGTGGCTGTGCCTATTCTGTCCTTTACCCTCCGGGCTGCTGATTTTGTTCTGGCACTGATCCCTCTTAAAGGAGTTCCCGTAGGCGCCATGGCACGAATTGGCGGCTCAACGAAGCAAAGTCACCGTTCCGCGTTGTTGGGTCTGGGTGATCCCATCGCTTTCTCCAATGAAGCTGTAGTTCAGCACCCATACGTACACCCCTTCGAGGCATTCCCTACCAGTAAGAGAGCGACCGTTCCATCCAGCTGCCGGGTCCTCACTCTCAAACACCAAGCCACCCCAGCGATCAAAGATGCGCATGGTAGCAGCTTGCAGATCACAACTGTATTGCCAAGTGAAGAAATCATTGATGGTGTCATCATTCGGGGTGAAGCCCGAGGGTACATGGACGAGGCAGTTGCAATCCCTTGCTTGCAAGAAAATGGTATCGGTCACGGCATCACATGCGTTGGAGACAGTCAGAAAATAGGCCCCAGGTTCGGTGACAAAGCGAACGGGATCGGTCGTCCCATTGTCCCACAGGTAACTCACGTTGGTGGTCTGGCTGGTGCCGTTTAGTCGAATGGGTTCTCCGTTGCACAATATGTCGTCTTCTCCAAGATCAACCGTCGGCTGTGGCAGGAAGTTGATGCTGGCCTGGTCGCTGGCCACACCGCAGGCATTGCTCACGCGCACAGAGTAGTTTCCTCCGAAGGTGACCAAATAGAAAGGTTCGCTTGAACCATTTTGCCACAGATATTCGAAGCCTGGCTGAAATGCATCTAACAACACCGAATCTCCAAGGCATAGGGTGCGGTCGCCGCCGAGATCTACTTCGTCGGGGACTGGAAGATAAAAGAGTTGGATCTCATCCCTTGCTGTGCCGCAGAGATTGGTCACGGTGACGGCATAGCGACCTTCTTGAGAAATCGTCCGAATGGGCTGCGTAAAGCCATCATCCCAAATAGAAGAAGCTCGCGACCAGGAGGCATTGAGCAACAATGTTTGACCCGTACATAGCGTGGAATCGTTGCCCAAATCAACGACTGGCGCTGTCTCATATCTCACCAAGATGCTATCTCGCTCTGTGCCACAGCGATTGGAGACGGCAACGAAATAGGTGCCAGCCTGATTCACCGTAAACGTCGGATTGGTGGATCCATCTTGCCACACAAAGTCATATCCTGTGAGGCCGGGGTTGAGGACAGTGGTCGCATTTCCGCACAGAATGGTGTCTGGGCCGAGCTGAGGATCTACCGGCGGAGCCAAATAATCTATCGCTACTTCGTCAGTGGCAGTACCGCAAGTGTTTGTCAGGGTGACTTGGTAGGTTCCGGGCAAGGTGATGGTGTAAGTACCGTCTGTAGAATTATCCTGCCATTGATAGGTAGTCAGAGGGGTCCAGGTAGCGTTTCGGAAATATGGCACGCCGAGGCATAGGGTGGTATCCGGCCCAAGATCGACCTCGGGGGTTTGGTCATAGACCACCTGGACGGTGTCGGAATTACTGCCGCAGAGATTGGAGACGGTGACAAAATAGGTTCCAGGCGCTTGGACATCGAGGGTGGGTGCGGTCGTAAAATTCTGCCAAAGATAGCTACTCACATTTGGCTGGGTCGCATCCAGTAGCCAGGTTGCGGTATTACAGAGGATGGTATCATTGCCGAGAGAAAAGGCTTGGGGTACACCCAGGTAGGTGACTTCAATGCTATCGAGAGCTACGCCACAAAAATTTTCGCTCCTTGCGATATACAGTCCCGGGCTTGTCACAGTGAAGAAAGCAGCGGTAGAATTATCCTGCCAGAGATAGGTCGCATTGGGATTGGTCGCATCCAAGGTGAGCTGGTCACCTACACAGAGCGTGGTGTCATTGCCTAGATTGATGCTTGGATCTTGTTCCTGTGTGATCACAATGGTATCTCGTTCTACCCCACAGAAATTACTCAGCTCCGCCCAGTAGGTGCCGGGCTGGGTGATGGTGCGAATGGAATCGGTGGATCCATCACTCCAGGTGTAATTTTCTACCCCAGGTCGGAAAAGATCAATCAATAGTCCTTGACCGGCGCAAATGGCCGTATCTGGTCCTAGGTCAAAGACGAGCACCGAATCATAACCAATGGTGATGTCCCAGCTTCTGGTGCGCGTGGTCGCGCAGGGACCATTGACCGTGACACTATATGTCGTGGTGGTGTCGGGAGAAAAAGTCGGGTTGGCGATGGCGGGATTGCTCACGCCGGCGGTAGGAGTCCAAGTGAAGGTGTCGCCCGGCCCAGCATTCAAGGCAAAGGTAGCAGGATCGCAGAGTTGCTGTGGAGGGTAGTTGTTGAAATCGGTGATGCAGACCTGATGAAGGTTGGAAGAGGCACCAGTGGATGCGACAAATCCCCAATAGACATTGGGATTACCACCAAAAATATTGTTGACAATATCTCCTGTGTAGGTGATTCTCAGGCTACAGTTGACCCACACGCTGAGGGTGCCTGCCACAGGATCCCAGGTGATGCGCACGTCGTAGTAGCCGCACGTTTCGACGTTGCCGCCATTGGGCAGGATTGGCACAGGACCAGCTAGGTTCGTGGGCGCATTATGAGCATTGTTGCCATTGGACACGACCGCGAGGTGGTCTCCTGGGGGGTCATTGAGCCACGTATTTTGCCATGTATCGAACTCCACTGCGATAGAGGGAGAAATCGGCGTGTATCCCATGCCGACACCCGGAGTGCCCAGCGCTGTGGGTTGGGGTTGCAACACAAACACAATTCCGTCTGCACCACCGTCTGCACAGCCAAAAAACATGGAGGTAAATACATCGAAGTGCCGGGTTAAATCAATGGGCACGGTGTGCCAGATAGCCCCCGCCTGCTGGAGGGTGTTCGGCGTGAGGGTATAGCACGTGAGGTTCGTTTGGGTAGCACTTCCTATCGCCGTAAATTGCGCCAAGGAAGGAACCGCTGTCAAAAACCCCATGATAACCAACAGATAAAAACGCTTCATACACTGTGACTTCTGCTTGCTTCTAATTTGCTTCAACTTCAACTCGAATCTAACGCCGGAATACCTTGCGGAATTTTCTCGAAGCATTACGAAATTAACATAAATTATCGGCCAAATGAGCCACCCCTATCCTAAATCCTGCTCACCCCTCACAAATTCTTACATGTTTAGTACCTCCCTGCGTCTCATTGGTGCACTCTCTCTGAGCGCCATGACACTGTTGCAGTGTTCCCCCAGCCTCCGCACAGAGGCCTCTGACCCTCATTCCTTTTCCAATCCTTATGAGGCATTTGTGGAACATTTGCAGCTTTCGCTGGTCGTGAATATGGAAGAGCAGCTTCTCGAAGGCAATGCCGTATGGCAAATCGGCCGTAATGGCAATCCTAAAGACATCATTCTCGACACCAAAGGACTGGATATTCTCCGTGTGGATGTCTCTACGGACGGGGTGACGACGAAGCCCAGCGACTTCCGCATGGGAGAGCGAGATAGCATCCTGGGCGAGGCACTTGTGATCCCAATCACCGCAGGAACACGCTACGTTCACATCGCTTATCGCACGCAAGTCGTTGCCGAAGCCCTCCAGTTTTTGCCTGCTTCGCAGACCCATGCGCGACGCTCGCCCTTTTTGCTCACACAATCCCAAGCCATAAACGCACGCACTTGGATCCCCTGCCAAGACAGTCCGGGTAGGCGCTTCACCTATGAAGCCACTGTGCAGGTTCCTCGCGGCTTGATGGCGCTGATGAGTGCCGAAAATCCCGTTTCTGTCTCAGAAAACGGACGATATACCTTCCGGATGGATCAACCCATCCCTTCTTACTTGCTGGCGCTGGCTGTGGGCGAGCTGGCCTTCCGCCCCTTGGGAACTCGCACAGGCGTGTATGCGGAACCCACCCTGATCGAAGCAGCAGTGGCTGAATTTGAAGAAGTAGATCGCATGATGGACATCGCCGAGCAACTCTATGGGCCATATCAATGGGGCCGATATGACATCATTGTGCTCCCGCCAAGTTTTCCTTTTGGAGGAATGGAAAATCCCCGACTCACGTTTGCAACGCCGACCATCCTCGCAGGAGATCGCTCGCTTGTGGCCCTGATCGCCCATGAACTAGCCCACTCCTGGTCTGGTAATTTGGTCACCAATGCCACCTGGAATGACTTTTGGCTCAACGAAGGATTTACAGTCTATTTTGAAAATCGGATCATGGAAGCCCTGAAAGGGCCGGAATACGCCCAAATGCTGGCGCAAATTTCGCTCCGGGAACTCAAGGCAGAAGTTCAGGATATGGGCCCGGAACATCCTCACACCAAGCTGGCCATTGACCTTCGAGGCCTGAACCCCGACGATGGTGTGACGGCCATAGCCTACGACAAAGGATTCTTTTTCCTCCAACTCATAGAGCTGACGGTGGGCCGAGAGGCATGGGATACCTTTTTGAAGCAGTATTTCAACACCTATGCCTTCCAGACCATGACCACCGACCAATTTCTTATCATTCTCCGCAAAGATCTCTTGAGTCAATTTCCCGAAGCTGAGAAGACCATCGGGGTGGACCAGTGGGTATATGGCCCTGGCATTCCGGATAATCTTCCGATTCCCAGCTCGAACAGATTTACCCTGGTCGAAAAAGCCGTGAGCGCATGGATCGCTGGCGTGGCAGAAGCAGACCTGGGCACTGTCGAATGGTCTTCCCACGAGTGGCTTCATTTTATTCATAGTTTGCCGCTTGCCACAGACGAATCAGACTTGGCGCGGCTTGATCGGGCATTTTCCTTCACTGCGAGCAAAAACAGTGAGATCCAGGCAGCGTGGTACGAGCGATCCATTCGCTCCGACTACCAGGCAGCAGGCCCTGCTTTGAGAAAATTTCTCACCCAGGTGGGCCGACGCAAGTTTCTTATGCCACTGTACCGCGCCATGATGGAAACGCCTGGCTGGGAGGAGACCGCCCAATCCATCTACCAAGAAGCCCGGCCCAGATATCACCCCATTGCTGTTCACAGCGTCGATCAATTACTCTCATGGTCAAATTAGTCTTACTCTTGCTCGCCATCGCCTGGGGGGATGGTGTCGGCCCCGCCCTACAGAAAGCTACCCCAGTGGACCCCCCCAAAGGATATGAAAAATCAATTGTGACCCATCGCAAAAAACTGGAGCGCAAGTTCAAGGATCCACGTTCGTCGCCTCTCCGCGAAGATGCGCGTGAGTTTCAGGGCAATGCCTATTTTCCTGTCGATGATCAATATCGCGTAGAGGCCCGCATTCAAAAAATTGTGGATGTATCGCCGCTCCTCATTCCGACGAGCCAGCCGGGGAGATCCACGCCCTTTGTTCCTTTTGCCGTGCTGCACATGAAGGTAGGGGAGGATTCTCTCCAGCTTCACGTCTATCAACAAGCGAAGCCTGCTTCAACAGAGGAGAACAAAGATTGGTTGTTCTTGCCTTTCACCGACGAAACGACGGGAGAAGAGACCTATGGCGGAGGACGTTATTTAGACTTGAAGCTTCCTTCAGGAGATACCATCGTCGTGGATTTTAATTTGGCCTACAACCCTTATTGTGCCTATAGTGATGGCTATGCCTGCCCCATTCCTCCGAACGAAAATCGGCTGAAGGTTCCCATTCGGGCGGGAGTCAAAGACTATCGACACTGAGGAGGAACTTTTCAAAGCCAGCGTTCGTTACAAAGTTGTTCTCATATATCCTGTTTGGTGGGTATTTCCACCCGCTTTGTAAGGGCCTCTACGAAATCGTCATGTCAGCAAAAGAGAATGGAATCTGGTTCCTTGAAGAGGTGAATCTGAAGGAATATTTTTGTCCAACCAAAGGAGCACACGAGACCTACGAAAAGCAGCCCAAGCGCTCGTACAAGAAGGGAGAGTTCATTTACTTCAGTAACGACACAGCCGATCTGGTATATTTTATCCACGAAGGGGCTGTAAAAATCGCGGGATACTCCCCCGGAGGTGATGAGATCATCAAAGCAGTCCTTCATCACGGCGAAGTATTCGGAGAAATGGTGATGTATGGCGAAGAGAAGCGAAGCGATTTTGCCCAAGCTGTGGAAAATACGGAACTCTGTATGCTTTCCTGCGAGCAAGTCGCAGACATGATGGTGGACATGAGCAGCTTTCGCGTGTTTTTGCATCGACTGATAGGGCAGCGCGTGATCTACACCCAGCGCAGGCTAGAATCTTTGCTGTTCAAAGATGCCCGCACCCGCATCGGCGAGTATGTGTTGGAGCAGGCCATTGCCCACGGCCGCAAAACCCTCGACGGTGCCTTGGTGCTCCGCAATTATCTCACCCATCAGGAAATCGCCAGTTTTACGGGAACTTCCCGCCAGACTGTGACCACCGTGATGAATGAGTTCCGTGAAAGCGGCGTGCTGGAGTTTGATCGGAAGCGTATCATCGTGCGCAAGCCCGAGGTCATGAAGGGGAGCATCGCGGCTTGAATTGTCGCTTGCAAGGTATTTCCTTCTAAAAACTGCTACCTTCACGCGTCCAACTTCTGCTTCGGTTGTCGAGGTGGAAGCTCTTCTAAGTGTTGACTCACGCTTCTTCTCCATGACCCAGTCTTTTTCCGACTTTTTGGCCTCGGCCCGACTCGCTTGGCAGCAAGAACTCAAGCGCCTGGACGTCCGCTACAACTTGATTTCGTGGTCAAGGGCCTTGGCTTTCCTCGCTGGCGTGGGACTCACGTGGTGGTTGTTTCGAGTGGCCCCGATTCCGGCCTTATTTGCGGGTGCAGCGGCCTTGGTCGCCTTCATGTATTTGCTCAAAATCCACAGCGAACTCGCTCGTCAACGCGAAGATCTCAAGCGCAAACTCGATCTACTGCTCGAAGAGGAAGAGGTACTGGCCTGGAACTGGCTCCATCGCGAAGCCGGCGACAGCTGGATAGATCCCGATCATGAATTTAGTTTTGATCTAGACCTGTTTGGACGGGGGTCTTTGTTCCAATATCTCCACCGGCATGGCACCCTCATTGGTGGCAAGCGACTGGCCGAATGGCTGCGATTTCCATCATTGAACGTCGGTGATATTCTGGATCGGCAGCAGGCGGTGAAGGAATTAGCAGCCATGCCCGAATGGCAAATCCAATTTCAGTCCCTCGGAGAGGGCGCGCAACTTCGACGGGAAAGCTCAGACACGCTGCTTTCGTGGATCAAGGAACCTTCTGAGTATCTCGGAAAAAAGCACATTCGGTGGATGCTCCAGCTCTTGCCTGCGGCCTTGATCTTGTCGTTGATTGGGTGGTCTGCCCCCCTGATCCCGGCGCTGGCAAATGTGATGGGTAGCTGGGCGCTGCCTGGCTGGGTGCCACTGGGCATTTTCTTGTTGAATCTGGGAATTAGCGGCAAAGAAATGGGGCCGATTACCCGCCAGCAAAATTTATTCGCTCGGAAATCCGCTTTGCTCAAGACCTATGCGGGACTGCTCCAGCAGATCGAAGCGGCCCAATGGCGGGCAACCTGGCTGAGCGATCGTCAGAAGCGTCTCCTGAAGAAGGACCGTCGCGCCAGTGAAGCCATCGATCAATTTGGTGAATTATTATATCGGCTGGATCAGCGTCTCAACTTTGCTGCCGCGATTCTCCTCAATGGCTTGTGGCTCTGGGACATCAGGTACATCTACCGACTCGAAGCTTGGAAAGAGGACCACCGGGAGGAATTGCCTCAGTGGCTGGATGTTGTCGCGGATCTGGATGCCATCAACGGATTGGCCCGAACGGCTGCCGCGAGGCCCGAGCTCCACTTTCCTGAGCTCAGCGAGGGCGCGTTTTTCTTTCACGCCACCCAGCTCGGCCACTTGCTCCTCCGGCCGCAGTCGCGGGTGGACAATGATGTGAAATGGGATAAGCCAGGAGAATTTCTCATAGTCACAGGGGCCAATATGGCGGGCAAATCGACCTTCCTTCGGACCGTGGGCACCAACTTGATTTTGGCTCAAATCGGAGCGCCCGTCTGCGCGCAGCACTTGGCATTGGTTCCGATCCAAATGATGACCAGCATACGCGCCACAGACTCGCTCACAGATCACGAATCTTTTTTCTACGCGGAACTCAAGCGCCTCAAGGCCGTTATCGATCGCCTGAAAGCACAACCTCCGCTGTTTATCATCGTGGACGAGATGCTACGCGGCACGAACTCCCGCGACAAGCAGGAAGGCTCCCGCAGGTTCATTGAGCAGCTGATTCAGCTCGGCGGCGTGGGAATGATTGCCACGCATGACCTCAGTCTGGGTGCACTGGCGACGGATTATCCGGCCTATGCTCGCAATAAGCGGTTTGAAGTGGACATTCAGCAAGAACAGCTTTTCTTTGACTATCAGCTCTTAGACGGGATTTCGCAAAATCTCAATGCTACCTTTCTCATGCAGCGCATGGGCATCATGCCTAAAGAGTAGCGCGCTTTTAGCAGGGCAGGCCGCCTGGGTGTCCCTGATGGCGAATGGTCTTCTTTTTTCTCTCATGATTCAGCATCAGCTGAGCAAATTCGTCCTGACGATGCGAATCGGATCATTTTGTGCGAGGATTTCTTTGCGAACAGCCACTTGCCTGTAAGCCAAGGGGAATGCTTGAGCGTCTGTCAACTTGACGCGATGCGTTGCAGCTTGCCTTGGTGCCGAGATCGGTTCAGAAACAAGGCTTGCCTGCACCTGACGCTGAGGCGTAACCATGCGCGGGATGGTCGGAGTAGGTGTCGGAAACCAGAGATGCGAGAAGAGGCTGTCTTCGAAAGGATCTTTTTTCTTGAATTGAAAAGCAGTGTCGTTGCGAGCGGAATCCGGGAGGATGTGCTTGGCTTCGAGGGGATCCGCAGGCGCAGTGTGATGATCCAGGCGACCGATTTGAACGGCGAGAAAAATCACCGCAATGGCAGCCGCCAGCGGATAGGCATATTGCAACCAAGAAGATGGGCTAGCTTGGCGGGGTTTTGAAGGAAAAGTCATCTTGGGAGCCACAGGCGGCGCCACAGGGCCTACCTCGGCCCATTGCTGGACTTCTCGGAGGCCACATGGCAAGCAATTGTGGTCCTGTCCCTCAGCGTCCTGAAACGCTGAAAGTGGGTAAAGGGGATCTTGTAGATGATCAGACTGCTTCATATCTGGGTGGATCTTGCTTCGGGGGTCAGGATTTCGGGGCAGGGGTGAAAGGCGGCTAGAGCGACGGAAAGCTTTTTGAGGGCATAAAAAAGGCGCGACTTGACTGTACCTTCAGAGCAATCGACGATGCTGGCGATGTCTTTGATGGAGAGATCTTCTTGGTAGCGAAGCAGGAAAGCTTCCCGATGCGTGAAAGACAGATCCGACACGGCTTGGGCCAGCGCTGTCCGAAAGGCTTCTCGATCCAACCCTTCTTTCCATTCCTCAGAAGGCTCTCCCCACTTCGTAGGATCATCCGTCACGGTGACGATCTGTCGCACGCTGCGACTTCGATACTCGTTTTTGATGAGGTTGCCAGCAATGGTGTAAGCCCAGGGCAGAAATCGCTGCCGGGAATCAAATCGATGTGCGTGATGAACGATGCGAATGCACCAATCTTGGAGTAAATCCTGCGCGCGCACTTCGTCGCGATGGAGCAAGCGATAGAAATAGCGCAAAAACCGCGTCGCGTGACGGCGGTATAGCTCTTCGAAAGCGGCTTCCTGACCAGCGCCGACTTGTGAGATCAAGTCTTCGTCCGAAAGGGGCTGAAAGTGGAGAGGATTGCGCATCCGAATATTTTCGTCTCAAAACCAGATTACCCCCGATCACCAAAGGGGTTCAATCAGGCGGGATTTTTTGCGGGACAAATCTTGTACTGCCACAAGATCCAAGCAGAAATCTGTGGACAATTTACTAACATGCAGGATCAAATCAGGGGGTAAAAATTCTCCTCCACCCACTTGGAACTCGATGAGGCATGAAAAGCAATGGCAAGCCTTTCTAGCAGTGAATTGGACCAAGAATTAAGATGGAAAGAGTAAGACTGAACTCTTTGCCTTGTCTGGGACCTATTCGTCATGTCTGTCAACGCTTCTTGAAAATTCGCATTTCTCTACTACACTTGAGACTTTTCTATCTTCTTCTACTTGCCTGTATTCATTCATGGAAACAAATCCATCCTATGTGAGCCCTCAGCTCCTGCTTCATCAAGCGACTTCCCACATCCTCATGGTGCGTCCGGCTGCTTTTCGCTTCAACGAGCAGACCGCGCTCAGCAATGCCTTCATGATCCGGGACAAGTCCCACAGCCCATCATCTATCAGCGAGCTGGCGAGGGAAGAGTTTGACGAAATGGTGAGCCGACTTCGGGCGCAGGGCATCACGGTCACCGTGTTTGAAGATCTTCCTACCTCAGACACCCCAGATGCCGTGTTTCCCAACAACTGGGTATCGACCCATCAGCAAGGCAAAATTTTCCTTTATCCCATGCACGCCCCTAACCGCCGGCTCGAACGGCGCAAAGACATCGTGGACTGGATCGCCAGCCTCTATCCCCAGGTGGTGATCTACGACTTGTCTCCGGCAGAACTGGAGGGGCGCTATTTGGAAGGAACGGGCAGCATGGTCCTTGACCGGGTGAACCAGATCGCTTACGCCAACGTGTCGCCCAGGACCGATCTCCAGCTTTTGGAAGATTTTTGCAAAAAAAGCGAGGTCGAGTGCCAGGCCTTTCGCGCTGTGGATGAGGCTGGTACAGACATTTATCACACCAATGTGATGATGGCACTTGGGGCTACTTTTGCCGTGATTTGCCTGGAATGCATCCCCGAAGAAGCCGATCGGGTGCGGATTTCGCAGCGCCTCATCGAGACGGGACACGAGATCATCCCGATCACTTATTCCCAGGTACACGCTTTTGCAGGAAACATGCTCCAGGTGTATAATCAAGCGTTATCCCCCTTCACGGTGATGTCTCAGCGAGCCTACGATTCCCTGCGAGAAGATCAGGTGGCGGCATTGATGCGGCACGGGGGGTTGATTGTGGTGGCGCTCGACGTGATTGAGGTCTGTGGCGGCGGATCGGTGCGCTGCATGATGGCCGAATTATTTCATCCTGCAAACGATCTCAAAGGGGGATTAGAATTTGGGTCTTGAGAATAAATTTTCGGCGCGGGCATTTCCTAAAAATCTATTTGGAATTCCAGCCTTTAGCTCCAAGATTCGCTGTGCGAATTCATCTTTTTTCTCATATAGGGGCACAAAATCGAAAAAAAACGTGCACCCGCCTTTTCCGAATTTGGCTCGCAGATCGAGACAATGCCCGCAACTCCCCTCACCTCCTCCTTGATCGCCCACTTCTACTCGTATGAAACCCTACATTAGTTCTGAGTATTCTCCTCTTCAATCTGTGCTTGTCCACACACCCGGTCCCGAGCACGATCAACTCATTCCCTGGGAGGGCGACCATCACCTCATGGGACCGATGCCAAGAGTGTACAGTGAATTGCAGCGCGACCACGAAGACCTCAAATCCTTTATTTCCGCAGAGATCGGAGCGCAAAATGTGCTGGAAGTGAGCACGCTGCTGGAAGAAATATTTGAGCGGGCCGATGGTCGGCGGCGATTCCAAATTCTTAAAGACACATTGCACGGCGCTGCCGAAACCTACATCGACCACCTTCAGGCGCGAGGGTTCAAGCTGGAAGAATACGAGAGTCGGCGAATCGTCAAGGACTTGATTTGTGGTTATCCACGAAAGCTTCGGCTCAACAATGGACAACTGCCCAGCATCATTATCCCTCCCAAGCGAGAGATGATGTGGGTGCGGGACTCCGCTGCGACCACACCATGTGGTGTCATGATCTGCTCCATGGCTTCGCCCCGGCGCCTACCGGAGCCTACGCTCGTGCGCTCGATTTTCAAATATCACCCCATGTTTGACCAAGACACCATCTTTTTCGACATGGTAGAGTTTCAGCGACAGTTGCAAGAAGACGATACGTGGAGCGGCCTGGACACACCCCTGCTGATGGAGGGTGGCAATGTGATCGTTCTCAGCGAAGAAGCCATTGCCATTGGGGTAGGAAAGCACGATTTTCTCTATTCCAATCGCACCACTCGACCAGCATTTGAGTTGCTGGTACAAAAGCTCTTTGAAGGTGACAAAACGAAAAAACTGCGGCGGATCTACATGGTAAATGTGCCTGATCTTCGGGGTTTTATTCACTTGGACACGGTCTTCAACATGGTAGGACCAAAATCTGCGATTGTGATGCCATACATCTTCGGGTATCCAGATCCCGGAGTGGAGGAAAGCGCCACGCAAGTGCTTCAGCGTTTTGTGGGCTATCTCCGCAAAAGCATGGGCGGCAATCAAACCGACCTTTCTAATATTCCCAGCAGGGAGATGTTTGGTCATGCTGGCAAAGTAGAGGTATATGACCGGGACTATATTCAGCAATCGGGGCAAGTAAAGCGCTTGCCACAACCAGCGCGGTACTTTCTTGACCAACTCATCGAGGATGGCCTCCTTGACTTGAACAACGTGACTTGGATCGGCGGGCCGATGGAAAACTACATCACCCCCTACGAGCACCTCAAGGTAGCCCTCTTTGATCAGCACAATATGGCTGGCAACGTGTTCGCCGTCAAGCCTTTTCGCGTCATCGCCTACCACCGAAATGCCCGCACAGTCGAAGCCCTTCGCCACCAGATGCGTGCCCTTTCTCCAGATGCTCATTTGGCGCTCATGTCTTCCAATGAGATCCGCACAGACAACGGAGGCCCTCATTGCCTCACCATGCCACTGAGCCGGGCCTAGCGGGAGATAGAATTGATCCGTTAACGGGTAATATCAGGCGTGAAGCCCCGGAAAGAAGGAGGGGCGTTGACATCTTCGCATTAGATTTTTCGCCCCAACTTCTACCTTTGTAACAAAGCAGGAAGATATGATCACAGAACAGGAGCAAAATCTCATTCTCGAATCCATCCGAAATGATGTGGACCGCATCGGAGAGCAGTTGAAAGAGATTGCAGCCAAGGTCATCGACGAAGGTATTTCATCTTTTCCTGTGTTTGTCGCTGCACATCAGCATCACGAAATCGGTAAGCCCATCTTCGATCCAGATAGCTCTACCCTCAACTGGACCTTCCATGCGTCGATTTTAGAGGAATTTATTCAGAAGGAAATTGTGCGAAAAGATCGGATCATGGCTTTTCAAAAGGCCTACGAAGATCCCGAAAAGCGTGCGTGCATTTTCGTGCTGACGCCAGAATTCGCGCAGTTCATTTTCGTGCCCTACGATCTGGCAGATGAGGACTTTAGCGATAAATAGCCCACGAATAGATGTTACTTTGGGTCGAATGTTATCCTTGTAGATTCGACATTGAGCAAGATCTTTCCGATTGGCACTAGCCCCGATCTTCCGCTAGTGACCCAAGTGACTCTTATGAATGCTTCTCTACCAAAAGGAAACCTGCCCATCCCTGCCTTGATACTCGAGCAGTTTCCCTTTTTGTGGGAATCTTCTACGCTGAGTGCGCTGCTTCTCACTGAGACCGGTGCGGTGACAGACATCAATCCCGCGCTTCGCCATCTGCTCAAGCGGCCCGAACGATTCAGGCCCGGGATGTCCCTGCGGATGTGGTGGGGAGAAACTTACGCCTCCAATATTATGGAGCACCTTTCAAGTGAGTCCCAACTGGCAAAGGCTTCTTCGGTGTCTGTGCGAATTCCAGATGCGGAGGACGAGATCGATTGGATTGAATTTATTCCGTTAGAAAATCACTGGCTGCTGCGCGGCAAACCCAAAGAGCTGGGGGAAGATCGAGCCAAAGTACTCGAATACGAGTCAGTGCTCAAGGAGCTGGGGAGGGCGATCTCTCACGATATGCGGGCACCCATCCGCCACATGATCCAATTTTGCCAATACCTGAAGGACAAGGACAAATTTGCCGATTCAGGTCTGCACGCGATGATTGCGCCGATCTTGGACTCCTCGCAGGAGCTATTTTTGCGCTTCGAGGCGTTGGCTGCCTTTACCAGAAAGGAACTAGAGGAACTCAACCTGGCTCCGACCGATCTGGAGCAAGTCATCGACATGGTGCTTGGCAGCTTTCAACTGGAGCTCGACAGTCGGTCAGCCGTGCTGGAGCGGGATCCTTTGCCGGTGATCCGAGGCGATTTTGCCGCTTTGATCAATATTTTTGAACAATTTTTGGCCAATGCGCTTCGGCACGTCCCGCCCACTCGCGCGCCGCACTTGCGCGTGAGTCTGGAACAAGAAGTCAAAGGCCTGCGAATCAGCCTTTCAGACAATGGGATCGGCTTCGAACCCGCCCGGGCAAGCAAACTTTATGAGTTATTTTCCTTGGTCCACGAGCGCCAGGAATTTCCCGTTCAGGGTGCGGGGATGGGACTCGCAATTGCTTCTCGCCTCGCCAACCGCATGGGCATGGATCTCTCCGCCAGCGGCGTTTTGGGGGAAGGAGCTGTATTTTCTGTCCATATTCCTACCGCCCTCGTCCTCGAAATGCCTGAGAAAATGTCCTCTTAGCCTCAACCCGAGATCCACTTTTCCAGGATTCCTCCTACCAGATATGCCAGCGCCGCGGCAGAGGCTCCCAGCAGCAACGTTTCCAAAATGGCCCGCCAGCGGGAGGTCTGCGTGACAAAGGCTTTGAGCCAACCGATCACCACAAACGCGATCGACGTCATCAGGCAAGAAATCAAAAACATGGACTCCATCTCTCCATTTGTCTCACTGGGCCGGAAAAGATAGGAAATCAACGGGATGAGGCCCACGACAACGAAGGATATGAAGGTCATCGCCCCGATTTTGAAAGGCGATTTTTGTTCCGGGATCATCTCCAGCTCTTCCTTCATCATGGTGTCCACCCAGCGATCCTTGTCAGCGGTGATCACGGCGACGACCTGCTCTAGCAGCTCTCCTTCGAATCCCTTGGCGCGATAAATGTCTCGAACCTCTTCCCGCTCGATCTCTGGGATTTCTTCTACTTCCTGCTCCTCAATGCGGCGATGCTTGGCATAATTGTCACGCTCGGACTTGGTGGAGAGGTAGGCACCTACGCTCATCGAGAACCCATCGGCGAGGAGGTTGGCAAAACCCAAAATCAAAATTACCTCGATCGGCAGATTGGCACCCGCAGCGCCCGCGACTACAGCAAACGTCGTGACAGCACCGTCGAGTCCGCCATATACAAATTCGCCCAAATATTCTTGAAAAGGAATGTAGCCGTGAATGACGCCTTCGCGATGGTCATGATCGATTCTCATATAAAAAAGGGATTGGAAGGCCGATGAGGGGTGAATAGGAGAGAAACAACTGGTGTTTCAGAAAACGGGAACGAAAAAAAACGGGAAAGGAATAACACTACCAAATTTCATTTTTTTTCTGAAAATGCCCCCATTTTCTCACAAACTCGCCACAAGGCCTTGTCACAAGTCCTCAGCTTCTACAAGGCAATTTGGGATCTTAATGTGAATGATCTTCAGCGGCCACTTCTTTGATAATCAGCTCCGAATCAGCCGAAAGCGACGCAGGCAAGGTCGTCAGCAGCAATCCCTGAGCGGTTTTTCGTCCCCCTACGAGCGGCACCACCACATGATCTTCTCCCAGTGACACATGCACCACAGGTCCCGAAGGGCTAGCATGAATAGATTCCGAAGGAATGAGCCATGCAGCGTCGGGCTCGGTAAGGATGGTCGCTTTGACAAAAGCACCGGGAATGAGTCCTTCTTCGCTTGATGGTTCTACATGAACCCGCACCCCGCGATCATTGCTTTCCACTTGCATCCCGAGGAGGAGGACCTTACCCTCGTACTCCCGGTCGGACCCCGCCACTTGAAATTGCACCTTTTGACCGACTCTCACCCGGTGCCGATCCTGCTCAAAAATCACGGCTTCAAAGTGCATGTGCTCCAGCACCACCAGTTGGCAAATCTCTTGCGCTGGCCCGGCGAGTTCTCCCAGCGATACTTGCACAGAAGTGACATAGGCCGTTCGGGGGCTATAAATGCGAATGCTGGAAGAGAGATTTTCTGCCCGCAGCGTCTCGGGATGAATACCCAGCATGGCTAGTTTTGCTGCGAGCGAAGCCAAGTTCGCTTTGCTGATCTCAAAATCTGCCGAAGCGCGCGACCACTCACGTAGGGTCGTGGCCTCTTCACCGCGCAGACTTTCTTGGCGTATCAGTGCCTGTTCTTGATAGCTGTATTCTGCCTTGGTCACCAAGTAGGCTTCTTGCAAATGCAGATAGTCCGGGTGAGTGAGTTCTGCTAGCAAAGCACCCTTTTTTACCAGCTCACCTGGCAAGGGAAGGATTTGCTTCACGAAACCCGCTATCGGCACCCGAATCGAGATCCGAGCCTGGGGCGGCGCGTCCACATAGCCTTGACACAGGACTGGATGCGCGTCGAGCACCGCCACGGGGTGTGTTGTGGCTGCTATGTGAAGGGAATCAACAGAGGAACCGCGATCGTGAAGGGAATCATGGTTGTGGTCATGGTAATCGGCTTCTGAAGGCGAAGAGCAAGAGATCCCGGCCAAAGTAAGCAACACCATCAAGCGGGGGGATATGCGGTAAGAAATCATTGGGTCAAGTAGCTGAGGGAAATGATGGAAACATGAAGCTGATAGCGAGCGAGGAGTTGGGCTTCTTTCCAGCTTGCGGTCTGGGTGAGGAAGTACAACACCTGCTGAAAACTCATCTCGCCATTGCGATAGCGCTGCTCGGACACTTGTGCGATGCGCTCCGCCTGACTCAGCGCCTCCTCCTCATAAAATGCCAGCGCGCTGCGGCGGTATTCGTAGGTCTCCCAGTAGCGCCGCACTAACTCTTCGTGAGCTTGTGCGGCGAGGTCGCTTTGCAAAAGTTGCTCATGGGTCAGAGCGGTCTGCACCTGGACTTTGGCAGATTGGGCTGGCCACCACAGCGGGATATTGATCCCCAGATGAAACCCCTGAAACCCTCTGAAGCCATCAAGCGTCTGCCCGAAATAGCCCGTTTGTAGCGCAGGTGTGGCTTGCATGCGCTGGGTTTGTACAGCGGCTTCCTGCTCTACCCGTTCGAGGTACAATCGTCGAGCCGTGGGGTGCTGCTCCCAGCTTTGCAGGCGTTCTGCCTGAGAATACAAGAGGCGGCGCGGCTGTGATGGCGCTGGGGGGAGCACCGGAAGTGTGTCTAAGTCCAGCCATCGCGTCAAAGAAAATTGAATCTCTCGAACCCTCGCCAAGGCCTCTTGTCGTTGAAGTCGCCACTGGCCCCTGGCCGTTGTAGCCAATCCCAGCTCGAAGGGGAGATCTTCGCCTGCTGCCGCTCGTGCTTGCTGTATGTCGATCAACCGATCATAAAGGAGGATCATGCTATCAGCCAGGGAGGCAGTGTGTTGACAAAAGTAGTTTTCTTCATACCACAATGCCACTTGTTCTTCGGCATATCTGCCCGCTTCCAAAATTCTGGCTTCTGCGGTTTGGAGGCTGCTGTTCCAGGCATGTCGCTGCGCGGGCAGGGCCCAGGGCCGTCCCAATGGCTGATCAATGCTCAGCATCGCATCGAAGCGCGCGGTGTTCATCTGGCCTTGTTGCCAGGTAATATGAGTCTCACCCGGATCCCAAAGGCCCTTTTTGCGAGATTCGATCACAGCCAATCCTGCTTGCTCCATCCTCACAGCTGGCGCGCGCTGGCGAGCGAGCATCAGCGCGTCTTCCTCCGAAAGCGATTGCTGAGGGGCTTGCCCAAAGGCTCCAGGAAAGAGGAAGAAGATTGCCACGATCATAGCCGCAACGTTGGTAGCACTACGCCGACGGAAGCGGATGGCAGGAATGCTGTATAAAACTGGTAGAACCACCAACGTGAGAAGGGTTGCTGTGAGAAGGCCTCCGATCACAACAGTCGCCAGCGGACGCTGCACTTCAGCACCAGCTCCCGTAGAAATGGCCATGGGCAAAAATCCCAGCGAAGCCACGAGGGCAGTCATGATCACCGGGCGAAATCGCACTTTCGTAGCCTCCAAAATTCTTGCTGGTACCTCTTCCCAGCCCTCTTCTTTCAACTGGTTGAGATAGGCGATCAGAACAATGCCATTGAGGACAGCGACTCCGAAGAGCGCGATGAACCCTACACCGGCGGAGATGCTAAAAGGCATACCTCTCAGCCACAAGGAGAGGATTCCTCCGATGGCCGCGAGGGGGATGGCGGAAAAAATCATCAGTGCTTGATTGATAGAGTGAAAGGTGAGGAACAGCAGAGAAAAAATGAGAAACAAGACCAGAGGAACTGTGATGGAGAGGCGCCTGCGAGCGGACTGGAGCTGCTCGAATTCTCCGCCATAGAAATAGGCGTATCCGTCCGGCAAAGGAAGCTTTTCGGAGAGGCGACGCTGAATGTCTTCCACCAATTGCTCGACATCCCTTTCTCTCACATTCACCCCGATACTGACTTGTCGCCGGGTGTTGTCGCGCTGAATGAGCATGGGGCCTTCTTCGTAGCGAATGTCAGCGACTTCTCGCAAGGGGATACTGCTACCATCAGGACGGCGAAGGCGGAGGTTTTCCAGTCCTTCCACTTGCTGCCGATCATCGGGATGCAAGCGAATGGCCAAGTCGATGCGACGATCTTTTTCCAGGATCATCCCTACAGTCACCCCGGCATATGCAGCTTCAATGCTCTCATTGACCTCTACGACGCGTAATCCAAGGGCAGCAAGCCGTTCTCGGCGGTAGGCAATGAGCAATTGTGGAAATCCCTCTGTGCGGCTCAATCGAAGGTCCGCCGCTCCGGGAATGTCCTTGATGATGGAGACCGCTTGCTGACCCAAGGCTGCCAGAGTGTCGAGGTCGTCCCCAAAGATTTTGATGGCGATGTCAGACTTTGACCCGGTGAGCAATTCATTGAATCTCAGTTCGATTGGCTGGGTAAATTCGAAGGAAGTTCCTTTTTCCTCCAAAGGAGTTAACACCCGCTCCATCATTTCCACCAACTCAGGACGACCTTTTGCCCGCTGCCACTGATCCGTGGGATGAAGGAGCACCATGATGTCAGCGTCTTCTACCCCCATCGGATCGGTAGGTACCTCCGCAGCCCCAATTTTAGAGATGATCTCTTTGACTTCATTTGGAAAATTGACCAGCATCAATCGCTCCACTTCAGTGGCGACGGACACACTTTGGCTGAGGGATGATCCCGGTGGCAGGCTCATTTGCATGGCAAGATCCCCTTCGTCAAGCTGCGGAATGAATTCGCCTCCCAGCCGGGAAAACACCCATAACGACCCAGCGAGGGCGAGTCCGGCGAGGACAAGGGTGGCCACTTTTCGTCTCAGCGCCCAGTGGAGCAGTGGTTCGTAGCAGCGGTGCAGCCATGTCACCAGTCGCTCGGACCCTGTCACCCGCTGTTGCGGAGAACGACTCAGGCCCAAGGCGGCCATCATGGGGACGTAGGTGAGGGACAATATCAGCGCGCCGATGATGGCAAAACTCACCGTCTGGGCCATTGGAACAAACATTTTGCCCTCTACGCCTTCCAGGCTCAGCAGCGGCAAATAGACCATCAGGATGATGATTTCGCCAAATGCGGCCGATTTTCGAATCTTGCTGGTCGCCTCAATCACGGCTTCGTCCATGGACGCTCGGTCCAGGCGCTGACCAGAAAATCGTATCTGTAACCGGTGTACAGTCGCTTCGATCAGAATCACCGCGCCATCCACGATCAGGCCAAAATCTACCGCACCGAGGCTCATGAGATTGGCCGATACGCCAAAGAGGTCCATCATCCCAAAGGCAAATAACAGCGACAACGGAATCACCGAGGCCACAATGAGACCTGCCCGAATGTTGCCGAGCAAGAGCACCAACACGAAAATGACAATCAACCCGCCCTCCAGTAAATTCTGCTGGACGGTGGAGGTCGTGCGCTTCACCAGCTCCGAGCGGTCGAGATAAGCATGCAGGCTCACCCCTTCAGGAAGGACCTCCGCCAGTTGGTCCACTTTGTCTCGTACGGTACTGATCACCGCATCGGAGTTGGCCCCTTTGAGCATTAAGGTGATGCCACCCACCGTCTCGCCTTCGCCATTGCGGGTCATGGCGCCGTATCGAGGCGGAAATCCATCGCGAACGACCGCCACATCGCGCACCAAAATCGGCACACCTCCACGGTCGCTGACCAGTACTGCGCCGATGTCTTCCGGCGACTGGAGGAGCCCTTCCGCCCGAAGATAAAAAGATCGCCCTTCTTGCTCCAGATAGGCCGAGCCCACATTTTGATTGTCGAGCCGCAAGGCCGTTTCCACTTCGGCGATGGTCACGTCAAGCGCGAGGAGTCGATCGCTGCGCAACGCAACTTCTATTTGCCGCACAAATCCCCCAAACGAGCTGATTTCGACCACGCCTTCCATGCCGTTGAGGTAGCGCTTCACAATCCAGTCTTGTATCGATCGCAGTGCCATGGCGTCGTAGCGATCTTCATAGCCAGGTTCGACCAGCAACACATATTGGTAGATTTCCCCCAAGCCCGTCGTGATGGGCATCATGCGCGGCTGACCCAGCCCGGGCGGAATCTGCTCGTTTGCCAGAGACAATTGTTCATTCACGAGTTGGCGCCCGTCGAGTGTGGGCACCTCTTCCCGAAAAACGATGGTGATGACCGAGAGACCAAATTTAGAAATGGAGCGGATCTCTTCCACGCCGGGTAAATTAGCGAGGAGGAGTTCTACCGGGACTGTGATGTACTGCTCTACTTCTTGTGGGGCCAGAGTGGGCGACACGGTGATTACCTGTACCTGATTGTTGGTAATGTCGGGCACGGCATCAATGGGGAGACGCCCTAACGCCCAAATTCCCCAAGTAATCAGGCTCAGGACGAAGAGTCCGATGATGAATTTATTCTGAACCGAAAATCGGATCAAGGTGTCGATGAGCATATCTCTAGTCGATGAAATAGATGGAGAAATGTCGAAAGTATGGGAGATAGAAGGCTGTGAGCTAGCAGCATCACTTTCTCGAATAGGATGGGAGAATTTCACCCCTGCTACCAATTGAGGCGAAAAAGCAAGCGGGATTCCTAAGAAGGCATGTAGTGCCAATCGCTCTCAGACGACCGCACAAGATTTAGTAGAAAACCGAGTAGCTTCATTGGCAAGGAGGAAGCGCCTGTTGTCCTGCCAGAAGGAAGGAATTCGGAGAGGAGCCCTAGGAAACACATGAAAAGCAGCCAGAAGGAGCGATCAGGAATGTGCTTGCGAACGCTGGGGAGGGCCGCGTTTGGGAATGGACGACACGTTGTCGAAGCGGGCGAGACTGAATTTTCTGCTGAACAAATTCCCTGAGATGGGAACCGTGGCCAAAGGCACGGATAAGGCTGCGGGCAGGGTAAAAAGGTCTTGGGAGGACCCTTTTGAAAAATTTTCCAGATGGTCAGCACCTAAATTCAGCGAGACCAAGCAAGTGAGAAAGTGCGTCTCAGCGAAAGGATTGCTGACAGTGGGGGTGTCACTGGATCCTTCGGTGTGCCAATGCGGGATCATGTCATGGCCGACGACGAGCAAAAATGCTGTCAAAAGGGTGGACCTAACCAGGCGCATCGGGCGGATCATGTTGTAAACGTACTGAATTTCCGATGGAATCTTAGGAGAAATTGCACGGTGAAGATCAACGCTGTGGAAGGTAAAGATGTGTGCTGTGGAAACATTGATGCAGGCAAGCGCTGCTGTATTTCTCATGACAGAGGAGACGGAGTAGCAGATGCGCAATCAGCCAAGCGTGTCTTTGTCAGCGGCCTATGAATTTTCAATTTTTTGGAAAAACCCGAGAAATTTGACCCAATCCACATCAAGTTTGAGGTTGATCTGGTGAAGGTGATACCTCGACAGCAGTCTTCACGCCCTTTTTGAGGGCCTGGCAAGGCATATCAGCCATCTCTTCGAGAGATAAAAATGTGAATGAAGGACATCGTTTAGGGAAGTTCCTGCTTGGCACTTCGGGGACCAGCCATTACCTTCAGGCATGATTTACCTCTCAACTTGCACAGAATGCTGTGAAAGGCATTGCACGTGGTGTTCTCGAAGAGCGCTGCTTGAATCGATGTTGCTCCAGTGTCCCGGTGGGCCTTCAATCCTGTCGTTATGACCTATGCCCTCGCTCGAATATGGCTTGGAAGCATCACGATCCTTCTCTGGGCCGGGATATCAGTCACATGCTTGTGGCTCGGCTGCGGTAGTTCGGTCTTGGACGATCTTCCGCTCACTGGACCGAGCTTTGTGTTACTCCTCGCATTGGGTCACTTGTTGCTGTCTCTCCCCTTGGACTGGGTGGGCGGGCAGTGGCTTCCTGAAAAGCATGGTCAGCCTCGAGACGGTAGCCGCCTCTGGTGGCGCAAATGGATTCGTGCAAGCCTCGTACAAGCAATACTTTTTGGGCTGCTGGGCTGCTGGCTGTTGTTGGTGGGGCAATATTTGGGCCGATTGGGAAGTGTAGGAGGAATGGCCCTCACGATGTTGATTCTGGCCGGAATGCAAGTGTGGGTGGCGAGGGCATCTTTGAATTGGGAAACATTTCTTGACAACAGCAAAGGCAAGCGGGTCTTTTATCTGGACAACACTGATCCCGGATTCACCGGAGGGATTTCAGGAATTCCCGGCATGGAAGTGCTGGTGCTCCCCAAAAAATGGCGCGACCGCATGACAGAAAAAATGCTCAAAGTCCTCTTGGCGCGGCGTCACGGAGCGATCCAGACCATCGCGCATGCCCGTGGATTTCTAGTGGCATTTCTGTGGAATGTCGCTGCATTTGCTGTCGCTGTGTTTCTCAGCCCGGAGGGGACCTCCACGGGAGCGGGCCTCATACAGACTGTGGCGGGATTTTCGCTGCTAAGTCTTCTGGGGTCGGGATGGGTCCTGCCCTGGCTGAGTCGGCGGGCGGTGTGGGAGATTGATCGCTGGGTCTTTTACCGGGGAGGCGATGCGGATGTGTTGCGGCAGTCTTTTTCAGAAACCTTTCCTGCGGGGGAGATACCGGCGCGGATTGCGCCTTGGCTCAGCCTTGTGGTGGCCATGCCTTATCCACAGAGTCGGCTTGATCATCTCGCCACTCAGCTGGCCTATCGCGGTGCCTGGCACAGTGCCCGTCAGGCAACATTTTTTTCCTGGGCGGGTCTCAATCTCTTCACGCGTGCCTACCCGACCCTTGTGGGTCTGCCGGAACGCTGGGTCTTCCTCCCGGGAGATTGATCCGGGATGATCTATGAAGACGATTGGGCGCTATTGGCAAGGGAAATTTCCTGCTACAACCGCATATTTTGCCTTATTTTACCCCACCAAAATTTATCCATTTCTATGTCATCCATCCTCCCCTCTTTAAAAGCACTTTCCGAAGAAGAACAGGAGTTGATCCTAAAAGCTCCTGCGGTCGTGACGGTGTATATTGCTGGCGCTGACAATAAAATCGACCGTAGAGAAGAGCAGCGCGCTGCACAAATCGTTCAGTACCGCACATTTACCTCCGACGTGTTTCTACACGACTACTTCGAACTGGTCAACAAGCACTTCGGGGCCCATATGGAAGAATTGATTGCTGCCTGGTCGCCTGAGACAGGCGAAGCATCTTTGCGCATGGTGCTGGAAGAAGTCGCCTTGATTTTGAAAAAACTCCCCGCAGAGAAAGCTACAGCTTTGCGCCAGAGCCTTCGCAGCCTGGCAAAAAAGGTCGCCGAATCCGATGGAGGGTTCTTGCACATGGGAGGGATTTCGAGCGAGGAGCGCAAGTTGATAGACTTGGAGATGTTGGGATCTTGAGCGCTTAGAAAAATTTCTTCTGCGCAAGGCGTTTTTCATGTCCTCCGAGGAGGAGCGACTTGGGCTTTCCTTGGTTCAGAAAATGGTAGAAGCGCGAGGAGATGCCAGACGGCGTTTCCCGGTATTTCACAGGGTACTTGACAACTTTGGAAAGTACTATTTACGAAAATTCAGAATATGTGCAAAAGCAGCTTCCTCCAGGCGGAAGCTGCTTTTTTGCCTCAAGCAGCCATAAATTCGCTGATGACTCGGGATGATTTGCGAAGAGAAAGTTGGAATAATTTCTTTGGATTCGCTGGGAGACCGGGTGGAGTCATTTGATTTACAGGATCATTTGTAAGAATATTTTATATTCGCTTTGGTTCTTGGAAAATCTAATCACCGTTCTGTTCATATCAGATGATCATTTCTACCCTCCGCTTCACTTACCTTGTTTGCCGCTGGGTGGTACTCATGGGCGCCACCTCATTGCTCTCTCTCCACGCTACAGGAATTGAAGACCTGCTCCAAGAAAGGCTGGATGGATATCCGCTGACACCAGACAATCAGCATCGATTGTCTGCGTGGGCTGAGCTGAGAGGCGTCTATTTGCCCGAAGCCAATGCGCTGCACGTCGCTTTTGGGGACTTGGGCAACCTGGCCATTTTTCCGAACAATCTCTTACTCAAAACCGCTCGCCACGGCATCTACCACCTCGACCGTCGGCGGCTGCTCCCAGTCAATGTTGCACTCATGAATGAGGCGCTGCGCGACCTTTTTGAGCAGGTGCCCATGCTGGGCAATCATGCCGTGAGCCAGGCACACATTTACTTTGTAGATGAGCACCTGATGCGAAAAAATCTGGAACCCTTCCAGAAGCTCTATCTTCGGCATGTGCTCATTCGATACGGAGAATTCGACCCGAAAGCACAAGTCGTGGAATTTCGCTCAGCATGGCTGGACTCGCTCGCGAGGGACCGGGTAGTGCAGGTCGCAGACGAGACAGGATCAATCAAAGAACCGATGGACCCGGTATATCTTCGGCTCGACTTGTTCGAGGTGCGGGGATTTTACCTTCAGTCCGGTGGCACCGTGTATGTAGAGGACGTGGAGCGAGATGTGCGCTATGCCTCTGGGGAGTCGTATTCTCCCAATGTGTTGGCATTCAAGGTGTTTTTGCAGCAACTGCTCAGCCAGTCGTCTCAGCAGGTCGTGCGCCTGGAAGAAAATCGCGTGGCGGCTCATCGGGCCAGAAATCCTGTGCAACTTGTGGCGGAACTCACGGGCAGCCCTGTGTCTTGGACCCCGCAGCCGGGCTATGGTCACGTTCAGCAGGAGCCATCCTGGCGAGGAGAAAGTCCGGTCATGGGCGTGAAGCCACTCTATACCCCGCAAGATTGGATGGGCAGAATGCTGGGCCTGCTGCGGCTTCAAGATGCGGTGATTGATCTCGATGTCGCTTCTTTTCTGGTGGATCAAGCATTTTTTCCGCAGCTCTACGGATTTCTGACAGCAGAAGAAAAGCGGTTCTACGACCGCATCACTGCACGTCCGAGATGATCCATGAGATGATCCAAGAGGCGAACTACGCGTTTGGTGATGTTTAGGGTTTGGTAGAATTACCTTTTTTCCCGGTGAGGTATTCGACGAGTCGCAGCCCGTCACGCTGGATTCTCCGCCAGGATCCCTGCCATAAACTACCGTGCGCAAGTAGCCTTCGGGGGCTCGTCCACACCAGGCAGGAGGCGGCGGAGCAGTAGTGGAGTCGGCCTACCAGGGCGAGTTTCAGGGCCATATGGCCATCTTCGCTCCCCTTTTCGTCGTGATCATAGCTCCCGTACTGAATCGCTTGATCCCTCCAAAAGGCGGAGTTGAAGCCGTGGAC
Organism: Bacteroidota bacterium; assembly: GCA_036835375.1. Lineage (GTDB taxonomy): Bacteria > Bacteroidota > Bacteroidia > J057 > J057 > JANQTF01. Next base: position 18,422 of record DAITMB010000009.1, on the reverse strand, counting down.
GTTGATGTGCTCGCGATGCCGTCGGCGAAGGCTGCGCGCCAGATTGCCCAGGGCTTCATGGCAGGCAAAAGCCAACCTGCTGGTGCGCGGATCTGGTAAAAAAGCATGTCCCCCATACACAAGGGAGACACCTTGATGAGCTAATATTTCGACGTATTGAATTCCCCAATCAGGGGGATAGACGGAATCTGCATCTGCCTGAAGGACTATTTCGCCACGACAGGATTGAAGCCCTCGGTGCCGTGCTTCCTTGACAGAACCGTTTTGCGTCATTCGCAGGGTAGGGACGCCCAGTGCGTGGAGCCAGTCTGGTGTGGCATCGGTGCTCGCATCGTCCACGACGAGAAGCTCAACCGACAGGAGGTCGGGGAGCCGAAGGGCTGCGATGGAGGAGAGGGTGCGGAAAATGTTGGCTTCCTCATTGAAGGCGGGAATCACGATCGACACGCGTGGTGCCACCGAAGCATATCGGCTCAGTCCCTGTCGCACCTGCGACAACAGGGCCTCGGGGACTTGATTCGGATGGGTAGCGTGAAGCAGGTGTTGACGCAGCCAGGCGGGATGATGAAGGGGAGGAAAGGCCATCGGGGGGTAAAATTAGCCCATCTGTGCGGCTTCCCCAAATGCTGAAAAAGGACAGTTGTATTTGATGCTCGTATTTTCTCTGTATTTCAAATGATTGCCTAACTTTGCGCTTTCGGCCCATCTATGCTTGCAGCCGAAATTCGCTCTATGCAGAAATTACCCTATATCGTGCTGGACTTTGACAGCACTTTTCTCCAGGTGGAGGCCTTAGAGGTCCTCGCCGATCTTTCCCTGACAGGTCATCCCGATTATGATGCTCGCAAGGCAGAAATTATGCAGGTGACAGCCCTTGGCGCCAATGGGAATTTATCACTGGAGTCATCGCTCCGACGTAGGATCGAACTTCTGGAGGCGCACCGCGACCATTTGCCCATCTTGGTTGATCGTTTGAAGGGAAAAGTATCCCTTTCCATAGCGCGCAATCGGGAGTTTTTTCGGCAGTATCAAGACCGAGTCTATCTTATCTCGAACAGTTTTCGAGAACTCATTGTTCCTGTCGTGGCCGACTATTTCATCAAAGAAGATCATGTGCTCGGCAACGAGTTTGTGACTGATGAGTCGGGGCGAATTGTTGGGGTGGACGAGGCCAATCCTTTGACGAAAAGCAACGGCAAAGCGGAAGTGCTGGCCTCTCTTCAACTGTCAGGTAGGGTGCTGGTGGTCGGCGACGCCTACATGGATTATCAAATGAAAGCCGCAGGCTTGGCCCACCAATTTTTTGCTTTTACTGAAAATGTTTTTCGCGACCAAGTGATGGCACAGGCCGATCTGGTAGTGAAGACCTTCGACGAATTTTTGTACGTGAATCACCTTCCCATGAGTGTATCTTATCCCAAGAGCAAGATCAAAGCGCTGATCTTAGAGAACATCCATCCCAATGCAGAGCGCGTGTTTCGCGGGGAAGGCTATCAAGTCGAGATTGTGAGCAGTGCGCTGGACGAGGAGGAGTTGATTGATCGAATCCAAGGTGTTTCGATCCTGTGCATTCGCTCCAAGACCACGGTAACGCGCCGGGTCGTAGAGGCTGGCAATCGGCTCTTGGTCGTGGGCACGTTTTCCATTGGCACGAATCAGATCGACCTGGATGCCTGCGCCGAAAAAGGGGTCATCGTGTTCAATGCGCCCTACAGCAATACCCGCTCGGTGGTAGAACTGGCGATCGGGGAGCTGATCCTTCTGGCACGAAAAATCCCGCAAATGAACGCAGGAATGCACCGTGGCGAATGGAACAAGTCCGCCAAAAATAGTGTGGAAGTGCGGGGGAAAAAGCTCGGGATCATTGGATATGGAAATATCGGCTCTCAACTCTCGGTCTTGGCCGAAGCACTGGGCATGCAGGTATATTATTTTGACTTGGTGGAAAAGCTGGCGCTCGGCAATGCTACCAAGGTCGAGAGCCTGGAAGCATTACTTCGGGAAGTGGATTTTCTGTCCATACATGTGGATGGGCGCCAGGAAAATGCCTACTTCATCGGCAAAGACGAACTGGCCATGATGAAGCGAGGAGCCATTCTGCTGAATCTCAGTCGTGGTTTCGTGGTGGATCTCGCAGCACTAGAGGATGCCATCGAAAGTGGCCATCTGGCTGGGGCGGCGCTAGATGTGTATCCCGAAGAACCCAAGAGCAATGAGGAAGAATACGTCTCCGGGCTGCGCAGATTTGACAATGTGATTCTTACGCCACACATCGGTGGGAGTACAGAAGAAGCCCAGTTTAACATTGCGCAGTATGTTCCAGCTCGGGTGCTGGCCTACATCAACACGGGCTCGACCTTTGGTGGGGTCAATTTTCCCAATGTGCAGCTCCCCGACCAAAAGCAGGTACACCGACTGATTCACATTCACAAAAATGTGCCGGGGATTCTCGCCAAAATCAATCAAGTGCTCGCTCATCACGAGGTGAATATCGCGGGCCAATACCTCAAAACCAATGAATCGATCGGCTACGTGATCACCGACATCAATCGGGAATACGACGAGGCCCTGATCACGGATTTGAAGAAAATTCCCGATACGATCAAGTTTCGGGTGCTGTATTGACCGGATTTGAAGACTCTCCTGTCCACTTCCCTATCCACTCGCCCGGCAAAAAGCGCCATCCAGTAGGTCCCACAGTCCATTAGGATCGTGCCAATGCGTTGGTGTGCGCCGCCACAGTGTCGTTTTTGCGCAAGGAGTCAAAAGAGAGGGCAAAAGGGTAGGGTTCTCAACCGATGGATACCACAAAAGTCCGGTTCACTCCGCAAGAAACCCCGTTCGGAATAATCCCCTTAGTTCCAAAGACTTGCGACGTGCATCTTTACATTATGCGAAACGATCGGCCCCCGCTTGAATATCCCCTTTGTCGAATCTATTCCTGAGACGATTCCTCAGATCACTTGCAGATTCCACAATTGACTGATGTAACTCCGCCGCCCACTTCGTCCAAGTAGCTCTCCATTCACGCATCGAACCACATTTGTTATGAAAAAGCTCCTCTTTCTCCTCTCGTTGATCCTGCTGTCTTTCCCTACCCAAGCTTCAGAGATTTGGTATAGCAGCGGCCTGTCCAGCGACTGGAACGACCCCCAAAGCTGGAACATGGATTCAGCTGAGTCGGGCCAGGAAGGAGTGCCTGGTGCAAATGACATTGTGGTTCTTCGTCACCCCATGACATTCATCTTGAAAAATACCTATGTGCATGGTGGTAACCTTCTCATCGAAAATGAAGGCATTTTAGAAGTGGTGGGATTTGGCGATCGGGCAGTCTTCGTGTTTGAGGGGAAAGAGTGGAAAAACGAAGGCATCCTCATAAGTAACTTGCCCATCTTGATTCGGACACATGGCGAAACACCGAGCCGTTTGGTACTGGGTGAAGGGTCTCAGACGATGTTCGGAGCGAGCTTGAGCCTGATAGGAAGTCACCTCGACATTCAAAATGGAAGCTGTGGCGCCTTTTTCATCCAAGGAGAGCTGCACTTGCACGGAAATGAGGTCTTGATTGCGGGCCAGGGAGCTTGGGTTGCAGAGTTGGGATTCCGGGTGTGGGTGAATGTAGAAGAAGAATTAACTGATCCTTTAGCCAAAAACATCTTTTTGGCCACTGTCATGCATCGCGGATTGAGCCTCTATACCCAATTGGCGGATTGCAACGCTGGACAAAATAGTGTCGCGGGCACCTACGATCCATCTGATGCAGCAGACCACAATGAGGCCAAGCCCGCTTCGGTCCACATGGTGATGTATCCGAATCCGCAGAACATGGAGAGTCAGCTCCAATTGAAAGCAACCGGATTCGAGGCAGGTGAAGTGATTCAGATCGAAGTCAGGAATCTGCTTGGGCAGCCCATGTTGAGTCAGTCAACGCTCAGCAGCGAAATGGGAGAAGTGGCCGTCTCTACCTATTGGAACCTGGATCAAGGCCATTACTTGGTGAGCCTCCGTGGCACCCACCAGGTCGCTACCCAGCGCTTGGTGCGGCAATAGTCTAGGCAGATCATCCCTACCGCATTGTAAAAACACCATGATTTCTCCCTTTAGCCCCGACCAATTTGCTTTGGCCGGGGCTTCTCGTGTAGAAGACTTTGTGAAAGAGCATGATTTGGACTAATTTTCAGCCGAGTTACGCACACCTCCAATTCAGGACAATGAACCAAGACTGGCATAGCCTTCTTTTGCAAATCGGGATTTTCTCACCTTTGGTCGGAATTCCTCTCCTGGCGCTTATAAGCACCCACCGAGCCAAGCTAGTCGCTTTGATATTCACGAGCATTCCGCTGCTGGCAGGAGTCGTGCTCCACTGGGTCTATAGCAGCGCAGCTGTTCCTGCCGACCTGGGTCAGGCGGGCTTTCTCTTCTTTGTGCAGGCAGACTGGATGGTCACTTCGAGCGTCAATGTGCAATACATGATCGGGGTCGATGGCATCTCTGCATATTTGCTTCTGCTCACGGCACTGCTCTTTCCGGTGCTTGTGTTGTACAATTGGAACAAAGACCTCTCTCAGCAGCGCTTATTTTACCTCATGTTGCTTTTGCTAGAAGTGGGACTTTTGGGCTTCTTCGTCTCGCTGGATCTTTTGCTATTCTATGTCTTTTTTGAATTGGTGCTGATTCCTACGGCCTTTTTTATTGGAATATGGGGAGGAGAGCGACGCAGCGAGGCCGCCATCAAGTTTTTCATTTACACCCTGGCGGGATCTCTTCTCATGCTGGTGTCGCTGATCTATCTCGCGGTCAATGTGCGTGCAGGCTATCTCACGACTGATTATTTTGAGATACGTCAAGCCCTGAGCTCGGGTGTCTTCTCAGCCAGCGAACAAGGATGGATCTTCCTGGGCTTCTTCCTTGCTTTTGCAATCAAGGTGCCGCTGGTGCCACTCCATAGCTGGCAGGCCCTCACGTATTCACAAGCTTCCACGACCGGATCGGTGATTTTGGCTGCGCTGCTCTCCAAGATGGGCGCCTATGGACTTATTCGGATCTGCTTGGCACTGTTTCCCACCGTTTCTGCGGAGTCGGCAGGGCTGATCTCCACTTTCGCGGTGATCAGCATTTTGTATGGTGCTTACCTGGCGATCGTACAAACGGACCTCAAGCGGCTGATCGCTTTTTCTTCCCTTTCTCACTTGGGCTTCATTGTGCTGGGGATTTTCGCTTTCAGCACGGAGGCTCTGGGAGGTGCGGTGTTGCAGATGGTGGCGCATGGGGTGTCCACAGCCGCGATGTTTTTGTTGGTAGGCATGATGATGCGCCGTCATCCCGGCCGCGATGTGCTGGATTTTCAGGGTGTGGCTGGCGTAGCCCCGAAGCTGGCCTTGTTGTTCATGATTTCACTCTTAGCTTCGGTGGGCTTGCCCGGGTTGAGTGGATTTGTAGGAGAATTTCTGATTCTTATCGGCTCCTTCGACTCTGAGGTGATCAGCGGTACTTTTGCTGTGCTGGCTTCCCTGGCAGTGATTCTTGCAGCTGTGTATTTGCTCAATATGTTTCGCAAGACCATGTTTGGGGAGACCTCTGCCTTGATCCAAGCAAAAATGACAGACCTCACCCGCAGCGAGGTGGGGCTGCTATTGCCGTTGGTGGTCCTGATGTTTGTGATCGGGCTGCATGCTACGCCATTTTTAAAGCACATCCAGCTGGGCTCCGACCGCATTCTCAACAGCACAGAGACCTACAGTGAGCTGAAAGATTATCTCCCTGCGGAGATGGTTCAGGACCCCGAGCCAGAAGAGCCGGGCTTGTGAAAGGAGAGCGAAAAATCGGGTAACATCTGAAATTCGGGGCGCTGTGTGGCCAGGAATATTTTTCCAGGGCAGTTATTTCATTGTGTCATGACTGGTAAGAGCGATCTACCAGCCGGGAGCGGATTGTTTGCAGCAATTTTCTCGTGAAAAGGGATGATTGGGAGATGTGATCGCTATGCGTTTGGTTACGGAAAATAATTTTGGGTGTCTAATTAATGAATTCTTAATCGAGGGGAGCTAATGGTGATAGATGTAAACTGTATGAATATGAGAATTATTTTAGCATGGAGTTTATGTGTAGGGTGTACTTTGCTTGTTAGTTCAAATAGTGTTGCCCAAAATTCTGATGAAATGGAAAAAAAGTATATTCAAGCTCGATATGAATTCGAAGAATATGAGCAAGAATATGGACATTATTTCCAAACAAGAAATGTCAATATGCATTATCTGGCATGGGGAAATCCAGAAGATATGCCCATCATTTGGATTCATGGAAGCTTTACAAATTCTTACGAAATGAAGGATTTGGCTGACAGAATTGTCCCGCAAGGATATTATTTAATTGCGATTGATTATTATGGTCATGGCTTGACGCCTATACCGACACATGAAGTATCGCTACACCACATAGCCGATGATATTTTAGAGTTAATGAATCATAAAAATATTGAAAAAGCCGTAATTGGTGGATGGTCAAGAGGTGGGTATATCGCCACCGCGTTTTATGACTCCTACCCAGAAAGAGTTAAAGCTCTCATGTTAGAGGATGGAGGATCAGTAGGTGCTAATTTTTTTTATCACACATTAGAAGACAAAGAGCTAACCGATTTAATAGAAAATCTATTTAACGATCGGGTAGAATACCAAAAATTTGAGACCGAATTCGAAGTTTATAAAAAATACCATGACCAACATGATGCTGGGGTACACTTTGAAATCATAGCTTGGATTACTCAGGACAAAGATGGGTGTTGGACCATTGGATCAGGAGTTGAAGAATTGTTCCATATGGCAAATCTTGAGCAGTTTTTGAAGAATATTAAAAGACCTGCCCAAGCGCCCTTATTTGCCAGGTCTATGGTGCTCATGGAGCCTATGATAATATACAGAAATCTGAAGGTTCCGATGCTAATTTTAGATCCAGTCAGTGAAGGTGATTTATTTCCTTTTGAGCAAGAAAATGAAAGATTGAAAAGTTTGCATCCAAATTTAGTAACTCATAAAATTTATGAAAATACTGGTCATAATATTCATTATGAGGAACCAGAAAAATTTATTGAAGATGTTTTGATATTTTTAGATTCACTTAATTGAAATAAATATAGCCACCAACAACTAAGTTTTCGAGCGGCGGGCAGTGGTTTCTGCAACTATCGTTCTTCTTGGTTGGCTGGTCACAGTTGGACAGGCAGTCGCTCCGAACCTCCCCACGATACATAGCTGCTGACCGTTGCCGATATCACAATGGCTGACCTTGGCACAGGGCGCGAATGGTGCCCTTGATCCGCTCGGCGCGTGCCTCATTATCGGGAGAGAGCGGCGATACGTGCTGAAAGTAATTAAAGCCTTCGATCAGTGATACAATGATTTCGGCGAGTCGAATGGGGTGTTTCACCTGAATGATGCCAGCTCGCTTGGCGAATTCTAGTTCGTATGCGATGGTGTGAGTGATGCCGCGGTACAAATCGTTGAAGCGCTTCTTGACTTCGTCGTTACGAAAGGTGAGCGTGTAGCACGAATAGAAGACGACATTGTCCATGATACGGTCCCATTGGATCCGAGAAATGACGTCGAGCACGTCCTCCCAGCGCTCGTTGGGATCTTCTGTGGTGGAGAAATCGGGGATGAGCTGAGAAGAATAGGTGTCGATAATGTAATCGATCAATCCCAGCACCATCGTATCCTTGGTCGAAAAGTAGTGGATAAGAAGGCTGGGATTTACCTCCATCCTTTTGGCGATTTTGGCGATGGAAGCCCCTTCGAAGCCTTCTTCGATGATGACCTCATAAAAATGAGAAAGAATTTCTTGCCTTCGTAGGGTAGCTTTGCTTGTGCGGCCCATATGACCTCGGGGGTTATAACAAACGTAAAAAGAACTGGCACCTCGTTTCTAACACCTATCATCGCCAGCCAGAAAGTGATGATAGGGAATGTTGTTGGAACAAAATAAGCACCTTGTGACGTGTCGCTGCCATTTGTTGTTGATGTCCTTTTTGAAAGTTTAAAAAAGACAGAGAAGAAGGGTGCGTAGGTTCGTGGGGTGAAAAATGGAAAGGATAATCCATCCGGGAAGTTGCGAATTTTTTACTTTTCCTGTTTAGAAAAAGTGAGAAAAGTGAACTTATTCACAAATGGGAGAAAATCTAGGGTCGCTCCCTATGGTGAAAAATGCTTCTTTCGAGTGTGTCAATCAAAAATTCGGATTGTCGCCTAGCCCATGTCTCTGACTGCCCCAAGGGTTGATATAGCCCTTTTCCCTCTACAATGGTGATGATCAGGTCGGCGAGGTCTTCCGGGTTTTGGTAGGGGATGGCACCTTGAGTCATTGCTGATTGCAATTCATCAATCAAGAAATTTCTCAAATGGACAAATAGCCGTTGAAATTCTCCCTTGACTTCTGGGTCTCGAAAGGACAGAGAATAGCAGGTATAAAACAGGCCCTGCTGGTCCAGGAATTCCCATGTATCGCCGAGCAGCGTCCTCACGATGTGCCTGATGCGGTCTGCGGGGGCCTTCACTTGGGCTAGCTCTGGGAGGAAGTTGGATTCATAGGTCGAAATGAGGCGCTTGACCATTCCCCGCACCAGGAGCACCTTGCTGGGAAAACTGTGCATGAGCAAACTGGTACGAATGCCTGCTCTCCGAGCGACGTTCACGGTTGACGCCCCCTCCAGCCCATCCTCTATCACTGCCTGACAGAAGTGATCCAGAATTTCTTCCCTCCGTTCGCCCTGTATGCTTTTTCTTCCCACCTGCCTTTAATAATTAACCTTCCGAAAAATAAATGTAGTGCTTGCTCAAACAAAAAGCCAAAGTGAATGTGAATTATTTGTATCTTTCTTTGTAGATTTTACTGGATGTTCAGTTTTTTAACAACCGTTTCCAGTCCAACGTTTCTTTATTCTTTCCTACATTCGGTTCTATCACATTTCCCTCCCTGACTCCTACCCACTCTTGCCACGAAATCTTTATGAAACACCTTCTACCTGCTCTGCTATTTGCCCTTCTGGTCATTTCCGGGCTACTCCATGCACAGTCTGACGACGCTTTTCGGAAGCAGCTCCAGACCCGAATGATCATGGCCGAACCTGGTGACACCATTGATATTCCTGCCGGGACATTTTTGGTCAGCGGCAGCTTGTCCTTGGACGATAAGCAAGACATTGTCATTCGGGGCGCTGGCATGGACAAGACCATCCTTTCCTTTGCAAAGCAGAAGGAAGGTGCCGAGGGCATCCGAATCACCAATTCTCGCAACATCAGCCTCCTCCATCTCACGATTCAGGATGCCATCGGCGATTGTATCAAGGCCATGAATGTGGATGGGCTTACTTTTCTAGGCGTAAAAACGGAGTGGACAGGTCGGCCCAAGAAGACCAATGGTTCTTATGGGCTTTACCCCGTGTCTTGTCAAAATGTGCTCATAGATCACTGTCACGCCATCGGGGCGAGCGATGCGGGGATCTATGTGGGCCAGTCCCACCAAGTGATTGTGCGCAACAGCCTGGCTTATCGGAATGTGGCTGGCATTGAGATTGAGAACACGACCATGGCCGATGTCTATGACTGTGAAGCTTACGAGAACACAGGCGGCATTCTCGTCTTTGATTTGCCCGATCTGCCCAAAGGCCGTGGGGGAAATGTGCGGGTATATCGCAACTACGTCCATGAGAACAACTACCGCAACTTTGCGCCTAAAGGCAACATCGTGGCGACTGTGCCTCCGGGGACTGGTGTGCTGGTGTTGGCAACCAGCCAGGTAGATATTTATGAAAATCGCATTGAGCATAACCGAACGGTGGGCACCGGGGTGATTTCCTACTTCATGACCGAGTCTCCAATCCATGACAGCACGTATTATCCCTATCCCACCGCGGTGAATATTCACGACAACGCTTTCACTAAGAAGCGCAGGCGTCCGACCCTGAAAAACAAAATTGGAATTCTGCTCTTTGCCAAATTCCGGAAAGACGTGCCAGACATTCTCTATGACGGCATCATCGACCCTGCAACTTTGGACGAATCTGGGGTGGTCAAGCCAGAGTTTCAGATTTGCATCCGCAACAATGGCCCTGCGACATTCGCTTTCTTGGACGCGGAACATAATTTCAAGAACATCAGCCAAAATTTACAGTTATATGATTGCACTCATGACGCGCTCGGTGAGCCGTCACTAGGCGTGTCACGTGACTGAGATCATTCGCAAAGCTTCTTCAAGATGAATACCTTCCTGAAGTATTTCCTCACGGTAGGAACTGCCGTTGTTTGCTTGGGCTTCATTCACGTGCCTGCCCCAGAGGCTGCGCCCAAGATGTTTCTTTCCGAATATGGATTTTTTGAAGGGAAGTTGGCAGCACAACATCCCGCCAGTGATGTGATTCCTTATGCGCTAAATACTCCATTGTTCACTGACTACGCTGAAAAGCTGCGCTTTGTGCGACTGCCAGAAGGTGAGACCGTACCATATAACGAGGAAGAAGTTCTGCACTTTCCGGTCGGCACGTCGATCATCAAAACATTTTATTACCCTCACGATGCTCGTAAACCTGAGAAAGGTCGAAGGTTGATCGAAACGCGTCTGCTCCTGCACGAAGCGTCAGGGTGGAAAGCCCTTGCTTATCACTGGAACGAGGACCAGACAGATGCTGTTCTCGAAGTAGCGGGAGCCCAAACAGAGGTAAAATGGGTGAATGAATCGGGCGAAAAACAGCGATTTGTGTACCATATGCCCAACCTCAACCAGTGCAAGGGCTGCCATAGCTGGGAAGGCGCCATGCGCCCGATTGGTCCCTCCGCTCGCCAACTTCATGGCAAATTCCCTTATCCTGAGGGAGAAAAAAACCAGCTGGACCATTGGCAATCCTTGGGCATTCTTCGCGGCTTGCCCAGCGACCATGCCACCATTCCCCAACTGGCTGTGTGGAATGACCCCAGCACCGGAAGCCTCGAAGCACGTGCCCGGGCCTACCTTGACATCAATTGCGCTCATTGCCATAATTCCAAAGGACCAGCTAGTACGAGCGGGTTTTTTCTTGATGTTCATCAGCAAAATCCCGCCGTCTATGGCGTCAACAAAAGCCCTGTCGCTGCGGGCAGAGGATCTGGCAATCTCTTGGTGGACATTGCGCCGGGTCAGCCCGATCAGTCCATCTTGGTGTATCGGATGAACTCCGCAGATCCCGGCATCATGATGCCAGAAGTAGGGCGCGGCCTCATACACCAGGAAGGTGTCGCCTTGATTCGGGAGTGGATCGAGCACATGTAGGCGAGACTTGTAGTTCGGAAACTTTCGCCACGGAAATGCAAGATGCGCCGATCGCTTGCCTCAAATGAATCGGGTCTAACCAAAGAGTGCTGACCAAAATGATTTATCATGACGCTATTGTGTCAAATTTATCTTTTAATTCGTCTCGCATTCACATAGAAGCTGAAAAATTCATTTCTTGTGAAATTAACATAAGATTCGGAAGTTTCAGACCTGATTTATCCCCTGCCAAATGATGCGATTGTTGTCTTGCGTCTTCATCTGGGTGCTATGCACCGCCGCAGTAGAGCGTCCACAGGACTCTCCTGCTACTTCCACTGATTTTCATCGTGCCTACCTTGATGTAGCGCTTGTGGAGCGTGCCAGCAAGACGCGGACCCTGGACAAAGAGATGACTAAGTTTCTGCTTCGCAAAAAGACGCCGCTCGATCATAAAGTAGCGCTCGTGAACGCCCTGGGCTGGGAGCAGACAGGTACTCCCCATTTCGATGCCCTTTCCGCTAAGATCCAATCTCAGCGGAAAGTCTCAGTGCTCAGCCCCGAAAGCCCCCTCAGAGCAGACGAGTTTCTGGTGTTGGGCTACCTCCTTCTCCTCGAAGACTACTTTCATCCCGCCCGGGCCCTCCCATACCTTGAGCGCGCCGCCGCCATGTTGCCAGCTAGCCGGACCGCCCGCACGATGCTCTCGATAGGCAAATCGCAAGTCAGCTTCGAGGATGATTGGTGTGCCGTGTGGACCCACTACCAGGAAGTCGCCGACAACGCCTCCCTCACCGATGACCTGCGTCCAGAAGCTCTCAGCATCATTCGTGAATACATGGTGCTGTATCGGGAAGAATGTAAGTGAGAATTGGTGGCTGAATCTTCCCCGGTAAAGATGGTAACCCAGCTTTCGGCGGGATCGGGTGTATGTAGGAAGGCTGGTTTCCTCCTTTTTGTGAGTAAATTAGGGAATGACTTCTGGGCGCTCCCGTATTTCCTATCTTTGTAGAAGAATTTACGTGGGAGGCAGTTTTGTGATCGTAACCTATGCCAGATGATTTCGAAGGAAGAATTAGATAATCTCTTGCCTCAACTTGAACAAGATCGTGTGGAAAAAACGATCTCTAGAAATGATTCAGAAAAATTTGGTGAGGCGATTTGCTCCTTCGCCAACGATTTGGCCAACCATAAGCAACCCGGTTATCTCATCGTAGGAGTTCATGACGATGGTAGTCGCGCAGGAATGATCATGGATGAGCAGCAATTGCAAACATTGCTCAGTTTTCGAACTGATGGAAGAATTGTGCCCCCACCAGCTTTGACCGTGGCGAAATTTTCCTATTCAGACGGAGAGGTAGCTGTGGTAGAAGTGCAACCACATTTCTTGCCGCCTGTTCGTTTCAAAGGCAGAGTATGTGTGCGGGCTGGTATTCGCAAAGGGGTGGCCAATGAAGCTGAGGATAGGATCTTAACAGAAAAACGATCTGCATTTGCTCGATCTTTTGACGTGCTTCCTTGTAAAGGAAGTGCGCTGGAGGACATCAGCCTTGAGCTGTTCAAACTCCGATACCTACCCTCTGCTGTTGATGCGGATACCTTGGCAGAAAACGGAAGAGATTTGAAAGCCCAACTGGCTTCTCTCAAGTTTTATGACCTCAAAGAGGATTGCCCTACTTATGCCGGAATTCTCATGTTTGGTCTCAATCCTCGGTTTTATATTCCGGGTGCATCTGTTCAATATGTTCGATTTACCGGAGAAGACGAGGCAAGCGACTTCGAATATGAACATCGATTTGATGGAGATCTTACGACCCAACTGGGACAAATGGAAGAATTCATCAAGGCCAATGTCGTGAAAACGGTATTGCCCGAATTGGGCAGCGAGTACGTATCACAGTACCCACTTCGAACCATCAAAGAACTGCTGTTCAATGCAGTGATACATAAAGATTACCAATCGAATGCTCCGATTAAATTCTACGAATTTTCAAATAGGATTGAAATTTCCAATGCTGGAGGGCTATATGGCAAAGCAAGGCCTGAAAATTTCCCATCTGAAAACGATTATCGGAATCCAGCTTTGTCTGAAGCTGCCAAAAATTTAGGGTATGTGAATGGATTCAATGTGGGTGTGAAAGCGGCTATGGCTGCCCTCCGTAAAAATGGAAGTCCCGAGGCGGAGTTTATCAAAGATCAGCCAACCTCATTTCTGGTGAAAATATTTAAACGAAGCTAAGATATGAAATCCATCATTTTTTTCAACAATAAAGGAGGGGTTGGCAAAACTACACTCGTATATCATTTTGTCTATATGATGGCAGAGCTGGGCCACAAGTGTCTGGCTGTAGATCTGGATCCTCAGGCTAATTTGAGCTCGATGTTTTTGTCCGACGAAGAACTGGAGCGGATTTATGGGCAAGACACGGACAGAGAAACCTTGATTTCAGGCATCAAGCCGCTTGATAGGGGGATTGGCGACATCTCGCCTGTAAAAGTTCATCCAATCACCGAACACATAGGCCTCTTGGCGGGCGACCTGGATTTGTCGCTGTTCGAAGACAAATTGAGCAGCAATTGGAGCAAATGTGTTGATGGCGACGAGGCCGCATTTAGAATTGTCTCTTCCTTCTCCAGAATCATCGCCAATGAGGCGGCCAGGTTTGGAGCTGAATTTGCCATCATTGATGTAGGCCCCAATTTTGGTGCGCTCAATCGCGCAACTCTCATTTCAGCTGATTTTGTCATTGTGCCAATGGCGGCAGATCTTTTCTCCTTGCAGGGACTCAAAAATCTCGGGAGAAGACTCAATGTCTGGAAAGACGAATGGGCCGATCGCGTATCCAGAAATCGTGTCGCAGACTTACTGCTCCCTATGGGTAATATCTTGCCCTTGGGTTATGTCGTGATGCAGCATGGAATCAAAGAAAGTAGGCCCGTTCGCTCTTATCTCAGATGGGCGAATCGAATACCCTCCGTATTTAATGAATTTGTCCTCAATGGTCCAGCCCTGGAGGGTAACACAGTGGAGAATGACGATCAATGCTTAGCCCTGCTCAAGCATTATCACAGCTTGATTCCCATGTCCATGGAAGCCCGAAAACCGATATTTTTGCTCAAACCAGCGGACGGAGCCATTGGTGCTCACCTACAGGCCGTTACCAGATCCTATGCTGATTTCCGCTCAATGACGCAGAAAATCCTCGGACTCGTGAAGCTCTCAGGGAATAAGGTGTCCTGAGGAATGATCGTTCATCTTCATACTTCAGGACCTACCGTAGTCGCACAGGCCATACCGACTTCTTTGGTGGTAATGAAGGCAAGGAACCACGATTCTGTTTCAGAAAAGGGGTTTAAGAGCACCTTTTCAACATGGGGGTGGGAGCCAACATCGGACGATTCCCTCCTCTCTTGGCATTTCCTCACTGCACCGCATACCCCGTGTAAGCGCGGTACCTTTCGGGCTGAAAGCCCACGACAATGTCTGCCGCAGGAACCCCCCGATCAGTGAGGGCTTTCCCGACATCGAGTTCGGTATTGTGGGCCTGAATCCAGATTTTACCGGCTTTGATGTCGAAGTGCATGATCACGTGATGTAAAAAAGCTTCCTCATCCCAGCCCGTGCGCAATAACACATAATGATGCTTCTCAGAATCCGCAATGACTTGATTGTTAGGGTCTTGTATCCCAATTGGGATGCAACTGGCGTATTCGTTCAGAATATCGAGGATGGCTTGTGCGTATGTGGTTAGGTTCTCAATTCTTCAATGGTTTGAGTAGTTGGATTGAAAGTAATCAACGGTACCTGATAGGTATCGAGAGAAGCTTTAATGGCCAATCACTTCGTGATGAAAAATGTCCTTCGCCATCGTTGCTGATTTGCTCTTTTAAGATAGGTATTTTCATTTTGAGCCTTCATCTTTTATTTTTTCATCCATCCCAGAAGTCGGGTGAATGTTGATCTGCCCACCAGCTAAACCCCGAGATTCCTTTTAGCTTTAATCGCTCAATCAACTGCGCCGTATGGTGCTGAATGTGCCGAATGCTGTTGATGTGCAGCTCAAGGCGGGAGTAAGGATACCATTCAAATCCCGAATCTTGTTCAAGAGGCAATGCTTCTATCGATGGTAGCAAGGTGTTGTGAATATCGTCAAGGAAAGAGAGCAATTCCGCTTGGGTGTGGTGTCCTTCGAGCGTAATTCCAACCTCGGGATTTTCCCAATCTTGAGCGCCTCCTAAACTTTCCGCTCCTTCTATCGCGTTCGGGAAAGGCTCATAGCTTTCGGGATCGGGCCCCAGATAGAATTTTGTTGCCCATGCAACGTGATAAGCAATTTGCCAGTTGGGGCTGTTGTATCCTTCTGTGTTCCATTGTTCTTCGGGAACTCTTTCAATGACCTGACGAAGCATGCCCAGACCTGCACGGTACTGCGAGGCGATGATGGCTGAAATTGACTTATTTTTCATGTTGATTTCATTTTTCATGCAAAATAAGACCGCTCTTCCGTGGCAGAATTGTAAAAAATAGACATTCACTCATAGCCGCTCAAAGCAAAAAATTGATTGGGGCTGTAGCCTGCAAACTTTTTAAAGTCGTGGATAAAGTGGGCTTGGTCAAAATAGACTCTCCTTCCAGCAGCGATTGACGGATCTGTTCATAGGTGTAGTCAGGCAAATCCTGCTCGTAGCTGATGCCTTCTCCCTCAATTTTCAGGCTAACACTTTTTTTCGGGTCAGCGCTGAGGGTGAGGGTAGCTTGATTTTCAGTTTATATTTTATCGTACTTCTCAATCGCTCTGACCCAGACTTGGCGATAGTCTTTTTCTCCATGGAGTGTTTCTTCTAGCTTTTCTTTCGCCTCATCCCATTGATAGTCCTCCTCAAATCCCAAGATCAATCCAGAAAGAAAGCAAACAATAGAAAAGTAGAGCCAGAATTTCCAAGTTTTCCGGCGTTTGGGTGTAGGAAGTGGAGCTGTATCGTTTGTTGATTTGCGCTTTTTCTTGTCTCCTACCACATAATGCTTTTCCCAATTTACCATAACGAGTTTATTTTGTGTTTTGAATCGAATTGAATTTGCAAATAAGTCAGAAAAGCTATACCAGATGTTCGCAAATGGAAAAATTCTTTTCCGCCTCCTCCCAACCCATCACCACCTCCTACACCACAAACTACCCCTCTTTTTCGCTAAATGATGATGGACGGGATTTGCGCTGGCCCAGCCAAAATAGGACTCCGCCGGTCAGAACATTCGCAAGCAGCACCCCAATCACGGTGACCCAGAAGGTGCTTTTGTCCTCCACTTCTTCGCCGGGCACGAAGGTCAGTCCCAGCGCCAGCAAGATCCCCAGGATCCCGATCACGCCCACGGCATACACTCCCGCTTTTCTACCAGGAATTTGAAAGCTCATTCGGCCCGGATGATCTCTCGCTCTGAGCTTGATCAGACTCGCAAACATGTACAAGTAGGGAAGGAAAAAAGCCGTGATTTCCAGGCTAATGAAGAGATCATACACCTGCTGGGATTTTTCGCCCAGGCTCCCCATCAGGATGAATAGCAGGGTAAGCGCGGTGATGGTGAGAAGTGCGACATAGGGCGAATGAAATCGTGGATGGAGCCGCCCAAAGGCGGCAGGGAGTTGTGAGTCGATCCCGATCACAAAGGGGAGCCGTGACGAAGCTGCCAGCCAGGAACTCACGCCGCCTACGCCACACAGGACTATGCCCGCCAAGATCACAATAGACGACAGCTGGCCCAGCCAAGGTCCCAGCAAGGAGACTCCTGACCGCGACACGCTCTCAGCTACTCCCTGAAGTCCCGTGAGTTCGTTGGCTGGAAGGATTAGCAGCAAGCTGATGGACAGCAGGAGATAGGCCCCGGTCATGGCCGTTGCAGAGGCAAACAAGGCTCGGGGAATGTTGCGCTTCGGATGGTGGATTTCCTCCCCCATGAGCGAACCTGCCTCAAATCCCGCAAAAGAATAGACCAGCACAGACAGCAAGAGCAGGTCATCCAGGCTCCCCATACGAGGGGTCATGCTGTCGAGGGTAAATGAGGTCGCAGATCCAAACGACCACCACGAGGCCATGCCCAGGCCCACAATCACTGCCACGGGCAACCAAAAACCACCGAAAGCGCCAAAGTTGTGAAAGTATTTTGCGATGTCGAGGCCCAGGACATTGAGCAGGAAGACCGCGATCAAGAAGCCCGCCGACACGGTCCCCAAAAACAGGGGATCTTCCGCTAGGTGGGACATGCCCGGCAAGAGATACGCCGTGTTGCTAGCCACAAAAAAGAGTGCCGCAGGAAAATACACCAGATTGGAGGTCCAGTAAAACCATGCGGCCATGAAGCCGTGAAAATCACCAAAAGCTTTTTTAGTCCAAACATAAATACCGCCCTCGGCTGGATATCGCTCACTCAAGTAGGAGACAGCTGCCCCGATCGGTAGCAAATACGCCACATAGCCGATGATCCAATAGGCCACCACCGAGGCTCCCATTTGCGTGGCCATGGATGCGGATCGAAGACTCGCAACCAAGATGATGTAAAACAAAAAGAGGTCGCGAAAGCCCATGACTTTCTTGACACCCGTGGAGGGAGTTGACGCCGTATTTGCGCCAGTTTCGTCACGCATGGCCTGCCAATACTGCCGCGATGCTCCGCTGGATGGCCGTCAGATGGCCCATGTTCCAGACCAAGTTGTTGCGGAAGCCTGGAGGGACATGCTGGAGCGACTCCGGCGACAGGTCTTCGGTCGCTCCGATGAGATGGCGACGAGTAGCCAGTAGGTGGTCAAAGTGGATTTCCATGAGGGAAATATACATGATGATCGGCAGTTGCCCAGCGCTGGCACTCAGTCCACATCGGGAAAAGTCAAGTCGAAATATGTGAGCAGGATGTGACAAATATCATCAAACTACCAACGCCTTGCGCGATGATTCGGCATGCGCACATTCGTCATCATTCCGAGCGGATACCACAGGTATCTCTGAATTTTTAAGCTCCAGCGCCACAGGTGTGATTTGGCAGAGATTTCACATTCGTGTATCACGATCACCCTCCTAATGCTCCAAAACCCTTATGAGGGTTATTCACCAAGCCTCCATCCTACCAAACCATCGATCATTTTCAGTTCGTCAAATGCCTG
>DAITMB010000008.1:2497-69117 GCA_036835375.1 Bacteroidota bacterium | reverse complement strand
TCTTCAGGGGTCATTTGCGCATAGCTGATGAGGATCACCATGTCGCCAACCTGCACCTTGCGAGCGGCAGGGCCGTTGAGGCACACTACCCCGCTTCCGCGCTCTCCTGCGATGGTGTAGGTTTCGAGTCGTTCCCCATTGTTGATATTGACGATCTGAACTTTCTCTCCCTCCAGGATATTGGCGGCGTCGAGCAAGTCAGCATCAATAGTGACGCTGCCCACATAGTTAAGCTCTGCTTGGGTGACTTTGACCCTGTGAATTTTCGATTTAAAAATGTTGAGTAGCATGTCCGCTTGTCTTGGTCGGGTAGTGGAGAAAAAGTGGCATGGAAGTTACATTATCACAATCTATTCAGCTAAGTTTTATACGAAAAAAATCTTCGAAGGTCTCCAAATAATTTTAATAGAATGGAAAGAATCAGGGCGAAATTTTGCTAAAAATATCGATTTTATTCCATGATCGTCCCGATTACTTACCAGATCCTCAATCATCTTCCCAAAGAGGTGCATTGTCGATGAGGCGCGTCTTTCCCAGATATGCAGCTATAAACAGGTGAGGATGATCCTCCCGCGCGAGCCCGATTACAGGCGTAAGTGTCATGCTGTGAAGCACTTCCACGTAGTCCAGTCGAAGCAGGGGGTAGTGCTGGGCTTCGTTCCGGGCAAAATCTACTAGCGCTGTTACAGATTCCCAGGTAGCCCTCCGAAGACGGGCTTCATGGATCACCTGCGAAAGATAAAGTGCTTGCTGGCGCTCGTCACTTGTGAGATTACGGTTGCGAGAACTCATCGCCAGTCCATCTTTCTCTCGCACGATGGCGCAAGGAATCAGATGAATGGGAAAGTGAAGCTCACGAACCAACGTCTGTAAAATCAACGCCTGCTGGTAGTCTTTTTTGCCAAAATAGGCTCGATCGGGCTGCACCAAATGAAACAAAATCGAGACGACTTGTACCACCCCATTCATATGGCCCGGCCTGCTGGCACCACATAGGACCTTGTCAAGGTCTCGAATGAGAAAGCTGATCTGTGCTTCGCCTGCCGGATATATCGCTTGGGTAGGAGGTGCAAAAAGAAAGTCCACTCCCAGCGAGGCGAGCAAATCAGCATCTTGGGTCAATGTCCTGGGATAGGTAGAAAAATCTTCATTGGGTCCAAATTGGGTCGGATTCACGAAAATGCTCACCACCGTGTAGTCATTTTCCGCTAAGGAAGCACGTACCAGGCTGGCATGGCCTTCGTGGAGGGCACCCATCGTGGGCACAAATCCTAGACTCCCGGAAAGGCTGCGCCGGAGAGACCGAAGATCTTCGATCGAAGAAATGATCTTCATACGGAAATGAGGTGAGTCGCGAAAAACCAAAGAAGGTCTCCTGTACCTTCTCAACGGTATTATATGGGGGAAGTGGCTGGCTTTCAGGGACTAAAGACTATCGATGAAAGGAGCCAGACAGAAAGGCGGGCGAATATAAGGAAAGGGAAATTGTAGCAACAAATATTTTTTCGTAATTTTGCATGAAATTATTTGTAAAAGCACAGTCATAACCTTCAGGCGAACATCGATTTTAACGAGCTAAACATGATGGATAAAAAACTGCGTATCCTCTTCGTTACATCGGAGATTGATCCATTTCTGAAGATCACATCCGCCGCCGATTTGATTCGGCTCCTTCCCCAAAAGCTCCAAGAAATCGGATATGAGATACGAATCTTCATGCCAAAATTTGGGGTGATCAACGATCGAAGGAATCGGCTACACGAGGTGGTGAGACTTTCCGGTATCAACATTCGGGTAGCTGGAGAAGAAAAGCCCCTTACCATCAAGGTCGCCTCCATTCCCAACGCGAAATTGCAGGTCTATTTTCTCGACAACGAGGACTACTTCAAGCGCAAAAGCGTACTGACAGATCCTAGCAGCAAAAAGTTTCACATCGATAACGACGAGCGGGCCATCTTTTTCTGTAAAGGGGTCATCGAAACGGTCAAAAAGTTGGGATGGTCTCCTGATATTATTCACTGCCATGACTGGATGACGGCTTTCATTCCGCTGTATCTCAATACACAATACAGCAATGATCCGATGTTCAAGAACACCAAGACTGTTTTCACCGTCTACAATAATGGGTTCGAAAGCGAACTTGCCAAGAACTACCTCGACAAGGTGCGTTCCGACGGAATTTCAGAAGACAAACTGGACAACTACGGCGGGAATAACTACGTTGGGGTGGTCAAAGGTGGAATCGCCCTTTCGGACGTAACGACTGTCGGTCACCCACATATCGATGCAAGTCTGGAGCAATACATCACCGACACACATAGGAAGAAGTACTACTTCGACTCCTCGGATCAAGATTCCTATGTGGAACAGTATGCCCAGTTGTATTCCCACATCTCAAATTAACCCTGATTTGCCTCTTACCAAGAACTTGTGGCTGTTCATCCTATTGGGGATGGCAGCCACCTCTTTTTTAGCCTCCTGTGAAAAAGGGCCCGCAGGCCTCGGAAGTGAAGTGCTACCACTCTCCGATCGGGTAGAAATTTCCTACACCGACACCATTCCTCTGAGGCTGGAGACCATCTCCATAGATAGCATCAGCACTTATCAAGCCACTCGGCAGCTATTTGGGAATTATTTTGACCCATTCATGGGCCATATCACAGCCCAAACGTTTACCCAGGTATTTCCCCGCTCCGCCCTCAGTTTCGGTGACGCCAGTGAACTGGTCTTTGACTCGCTCGTGCTGAGTCTTGACTTGGAAAGCGCATATGGCCGGCTCGACCAAGAGCAGATTCTTCGGGTGTTTCAGATCACAGACACTTGGCCCGACACCAATCAGATTTTTTCTACCTCAAAGTTAAATTATGATCCCGACCAACCGCTGGGTACCAGCCCCGTGAGGATTGGCTCCAATGGCCTTGTCACAGTCACGCGCATTCGCTTGGATGAAAAGCTCGGGAACCAAATCCTCTTTGGAGATCCCTCCGCATTGGCAAATCGGGATCGATTTATTGCAGAAATTCTATCTGGGTTTGTATTTGATACAGAGCCTGTAAAATTTTTCAGCCGCGAACCTGGTGCAATCTTTACCCTGTTCAGCAATTCTCAGAATACACAGCTTGAATTGCACTACCACAAGTTTGATAGTACCCTTCAGACGTTCACCAGAAGATTCGAGGCCTTTCCCATTTTTAATTCTACCCCTCGCTTCCATTCCTTACAACGAGAGGGAGCGGAAGACCTCTTCTTTGGCCAAGAGCACGGTACACCCGATACATTCACCCGTTACGAATTTCTACAATCAGGACTTCTTCAAAAGGTATGGGTAAGATTTCCGCAGCTTGATGTGTCAGAAGTCCGCCTCGTATCCAAAGCAGAATTGATCCTTCCAGTGGATGTTGCCGCCTTTGGAACCCAGAACAGATATGCCCCACCACTAGAAATCATCGCTCTTCGGAGTGATGAAAATGGGGAAGAAATCGTGGTAAATGGCTTGGGAACCAGCGTTTCAAGCAGTACCGGGGCGTTGACCTACAGCGCTTCACGAAGGGCGTATGTGATCCCCATCACGGCGTATATGCAACGCTTGTTCAATGAAACCTGGGATCTTAACGGCTTTGTGATCGTTCCTTCGGGTGCTCGGTCTTCGGTCAGCAGAGCGGTGCTTGGGGGCGTCAATCATCCTGATCCGGCGATGCGGCCTCGACTCGAACTTACTACTGGCTCAGTTCCCAGATAGGCTACAGAGTTCTGACAAAGTCTTGTTGGCCAAATTTCGGAACGACAACCGATCAATGCGGGGAGGGAGCACCCAGATTGGGATCTTTCAAGAGAGGTGCGGCAGCCTCATATTGGAGATACAAGATCGCTGGGAACAAGCGGGCTACCAGGCGGCGAATAAAAAATTCTTTCGATGTTATTCTGATAGGAAAATTGTCCCTAAAGGAATAAAGTCCTGCTGCAAGTTGTGCTCTCGCCCTTAAAGAACATCAAACTATTCTCTCTATGTGTGGAATTGTTGGCTACATCGGAACCCAGGAAGCGTATCCGATTCTGCTCGAAGGACTCAAGCGTCTGGAGTATCGCGGCTATGATTCGGCAGGCGTTGCCCTTCAAAATGGAGGAATTCGCGTGTTCAAGAAGCGTGGAAAAGTAGCTGAGCTAGAGCAGTTTGTAGGCAATGACTACGAACATTGCACCATCGGCATCGGCCACACAAGATGGGCCACACACGGAGAGCCATCAGACATCAATTCCCATCCACACAGTTCTCAGTCAGGACGATTTGTGATCATTCACAATGGGATCATTGAGAACTATGCTGTCCTCAAAGAGAAGCTTTCTCGTCACGGGTATGTGTTTCAGTCTGCCACCGACACCGAAGTGCTGGTGCAGCTGATCGACTTCTTCTATGAGCAAGGAGCAGTCAATGCAGAAACTGCGGTGAGGCTGGCACTACACGAAGTCGTGGGGGCTTATGGCATCATCGTGATGTGCAGCGAGGAGCCCGACCAATTGATCGTGGCTCGCAAGAGCAGCCCCATCGTGCTCGGAATTGGTACTGGTGAGTACATCATTGCCTCAGATGCAGCTCCGATCATTGCCTACACCAAGGATGTGATCTACTTGGAAGACGAAGAAATGGCCGTTTTGCGTCGTGACGGTTACGAAATCAAGACCATCGGCAACCTTCCGCGTATCCCGTTGTTGGAGCGAATTGAGATGGAGTTGGAGACCATTGAGAAGGGGGGCTACGATTACTTCATGCTCAAAGAAATCATGGAGCAGCCCCGCTCGGTAGCTGATTCCATGCGGGGGAGGGTCAATCCTGAGAATGGCGTCGTATGGCTGGGCGGCCTGGTGGATGTTCAGGATCGCTTGCGTAATGCGAGGAGATTTATCTTTGTGGGCTGCGGGACGAGCTGGCACGCAGGATTGGTGGCAGAGTACCTGTTTGAAGACTTTGCCCGCATCCCTGTGGAGGTAGAATACGCCTCCGAGTTTCGCTACCGAAAGCCGATCATCTATCCAGACGATGTCGTGATTGCGATCAGCCAGAGCGGAGAGACAGCCGACACCCTAGCTGCGATCCAACTCGCGCGCGAAGCTGGTGCGCTCGCAATGGGCGTGGTCAACGTCGTCGGATCTTCGATTTCAAGGGCAACGGAGGCAGGGGTGTACATCCACGCGGGTCCAGAGATCGGGGTCGCTTCTACCAAAGCATTTACCTCTCAAGTCACGGTGCTCACCCTCATGGCAGTGTATATCGCCCAGCTTCGAGGCACGGCGACGCCCGAGACGAGGACCATCATGAAGGAGTTGGCAAAGATTTCGGAATTGGTAGAAAAAACCTTGGAGCAGGACCTTTACATTCAGAAAGTCGCTCATCAATTCACTAACGCCACCAACTTTTTGTATCTCGGAAGAGGACTTAACTTTCCTGTAGCACTGGAGGGCGCCCTCAAGCTCAAAGAAATCTCTTATATCCATGCTGAAGGCTATCCAGCCGCGGAGATGAAGCACGGACCTATCGCGCTCATCGATGAAAACATGCCAGTCATGTTCATCGCCACCCATGACGAGTCCTACGATAAGATCGTGAGCAACCTTCAGGAAGTCGTGACGCGCGGAGGAAGGGTAATTGCCGTGGTGACCCAAGGAGATACCATTATTCGCGATCTGGCAGAATTTGTCATCGAAGTGCCCCAGACGCATCCAGCGCTCACGCCGCTGTTGACGGTGATTCCCCAGCAATTACTTTCTTATCACATCGCACAACTGAGGGGCTGCGATGTGGATCAGCCGCGCAATCTGGCGAAGTCTGTCACGGTAGAGTAAGGTGGTTTGTGCAGAGATTGACAAGGAGAATGCCAGAAAATGGCAGGAGCTTTTTCTGGATGAATACAGTAGTTGAACGCTCAGTCCGTCCACCTTCCCTGAAACATTCCTCAGGTTTGCCCGGAGGCGGTCATGGTCCGCTTTCTCACAGATCGCGTTGCAATTAAGACAGACAGTAGAGCGGTGACCATGAGAAATATCATCCCTGTTTTAAGTCCCCCTTGCTCCGACACCAATCCGATGATCACTGGGCCCGCCAGAAAGCCCATATAGCTCAAAGAAGCTACTGCTGTGATGCCCCGAGCGGCGGAGACAGGATCCGATTTCGCTGCTTCGCTAAATACTACCGGGATGATGCAAGAGTAGCCCAAGCCTACGAAGGTGAACCCCAGAATGGTGGACAAAGGCGCTCCTATCAGCACCAAAGCCAGGCCGATTAAGGTAAAAAATCCTCCTGCGATAATGATTTTCAGACCGCCAAATCGGTGGATGATCACATCTCCATTGAACCTGCCTAGGGTCATGGCAAGAGAAAATCCAGCATATCCCAGTCCGACCATGTATGGATCAGCCAGGGAAACTTCCTTCAGATAGACCGCACTCCAGTCGGCCACAGCACCTTCGCCCATCATACAGAACAAGCCAATCAGGGCTAGTCCAAGGACAGCGCGTCCGGGCAAGGAAAAATGCCCGCCTTTGTGTGCTTGCTTTTTGTCACGAATGTGGCCAATCTCTCGATGGATCGGTATGAGCACGAGGAAACAAATCACAGCAGCACCTATCATCGGTGCCCATCTTACCCATTCAAGGCCAAGGAAGACGCTGCCAAGCAAGGCACCGACCATTCCGCCCAGACTGAAAAATCCATGCGTGGTGGCCATGATGACCTTTCGGTGAAGATCTTCCAAGGCGGCTGCAACAGCGTTCATGGCGATGTCCATGGCACCACTCACGAGACCCGCCGCGAAAAGTGCGGCTCCAAGAATATAGACGTTGGTCGCCAGCAAAGGCAAAGGCATCACCAGAGCAAAAATCACGGTGGTCGCGGTCGTCACATTCCCAGCGCCCCACAAGTGAATCATCCGCCCAGCGACGAGCATGGCGACCAAGGCACCCAACGGAAGAAAAAACAGTACCAGCCCTAATTCGCCCTCGCTCAACGCAAGGTCTTCTTTAATTTCAGGGAGCCGCGTGACCCACAGGCTGAAAAATACTGCGTGAATGGCAAAAACTGCCCCTACGCTTCGAAAGGAAGGCTGTAAAAGATAGTCCCGTAGATTGTAGAGCATAGGGATGAAGGGATCGCTGAAGGCGCAAAGATCGCTGAGGATCTTGGTGAGAAACAATCTGATTTTTATTGAACTTTATATTTGCGTGCTCAAGAGCATGCTCGTCGCCTACACAATTCTTACTTCGCGAACCAAGTCTTTCCCCATTTTTCCATTGAGCGCTGTTTTGATTTTTTCCCGCCCAAGCTGCAACTCATTTTTCCAGACGGGACTCGACATTTTTATATAAAAAATTCCCCCTTTGAACCAAATCTTGTCTGTGGCTTGCGCAATGGGCTTTCCCATGAGGGATTCCCACTGCGTGATCACTTCCTGGATTGCCGCTTCATCGCTCAATCCGTGATGATCCAGAAAGGCTTTGATGGCGTCGCTGAGGCTTTGGTATTGGTGTGACATGGAGGGTGAATGACTACAGGTGACAAAGGGGAATGGTTGGGTAGATGGAATCGAAAGTCGAAGCGATCTGCAACCAAGACGGGCAAGGTAAGGGCCAGCTTCTGGGATGTGAGACGATGCGAAGAAGTTCGAAAAAATTTAAACTTCCCACGTCAGGATCGCCTCTCAACACCAGAAGATACCGCTCCATCCGCCACTGAAAAATACAGGATCTCTCGTTGACTTCCCTCAAAAATTTCCTCCAACCTCGCCTGAGAAGTATCCGTGATGAAAATTTGTCCCTGAATTCTGGATTGAAGTAAATGTGCAATCTGGCTGAGTCGATGGCGATCAAGTTTGTCAAAAAGATCGTCGAGCAGCAGGAGTGGCGCCATGTTCGTTTTCGCCTGAAGCAACTCATACTGGGCCAGCTTGAGCGATATCACAAAGGTCTTTTGCTGTCCTTGTGAGCCATAATGGCGAACACTGTGCTCATCGATGTAGAAGGCGAGGTCATCCCGATGGATCCCACCGAGGGAATATCCATTTGCGCGATCCTTGTCGAGATTCTCTTGGAAGAGTTGTCGCCAACCCTGTGGAGTGTTATGTTCTACCTGGCTTCTGTAGTTGAGGGAAGGTGTCTCTTTTTCCGAAACAATCTCTGCAAAATATCTGGCAAAAATGGGAGAGAAGGCGTCCACGAACTGCGCCCGACCTTCTTTCACTGCGATACCATGCGGAATCAGTTGCTCATCCCATAGTGCGAGTTGATCGGCGTCAAAGTATCGCTGTTCCGCCATCATTTTCAAGAGCGCATTGCGCTGCTGCAAGATACGCTCATACTGAATCAGGTGCTGCAAAAACAAGGGATCATACTGCGAAATGAGCATGTCGAGAAATCGCCTGCGATCCGCAGAGGCACCATTGATCAAGTCCGTATCGGAAGGCAAAATGGCTACCAATGGCATTCGTCCAATGTGGTCGCTCATTCGCTCCAAAGGTTTTTGATTGATCAGGAGCTTTTTGCCTTTTCCTTGCTGAAAAGTGCAGCGAATATTTTTGATGGATTTACCCGCTTGCCAGTTTCCGCCAATGAAGAAAAACGAACCTCCATCCTGGACTGCTTGCTTGTCGAGGTGGTGGCGAAATCCCCGCGTGAATGCGAGGTAGTGGATCGAATCGAGAATATTGGTTTTTCCGGCACCATTGGCACCCGTGAAGCAGTTGATGTGCGGTGACAAAGTGAGCTGGAGGTCCGAATAAGACCGAAACTGCGTCAAGTGCAACTGTTGAAGAAATGGGCTGGTCGGGGACAATTGCGAAAAATGGAGGTGAATGGCAGCTCGAATATCGCTGCTAGCAGGTGGATAACCTAAAGCCTTGATTTGTGAATGAGATACAGGCACCTAGAGGGACCCCCTCTGCAAACTCCGCTCCCATTCTTTGTCTCAGGTGCAGGAACATGACAGGGCAATTGAGCCAAAACGCATCGTGAAGAGTTTTCGGCGGATTAATGACAAGGACTCATTTGATATTCTTCCTAAATATCTCCAATTTCACCAGCTCAATCGATTATCTGCCACTTATCCATACACTCTCACATGGCTACCACCAAGACGAAAGCTAAATCAAAGGTGCCCTACGACAAGGAACTTCTTCTGCGTTGGTTTGATCAAATGCTCCTCATTCGCAAGTTCGAAGAGCGCGCCAGCCAATTGTACATGCAGCAGAAATTTCGTGGGTTTTGCCACCTTTATATTGGTCAGGAGGCCGTGGCAGTCGGAATCGAAAGCGTCATTCGTCCCAGCGACTATGTCATCACGGCTTATAGAGACCACGGTGGGGCGCTTGCCCGAGGCGTGAGCGCAGATGCATGCATGGCGGAGTTGTACGGCAAAAGGACTGGAACTTCCAAAGGCAAAGGAGGCTCCATGCACTTTTTCTCGAAAGAGCATCGCTTTCTTGGCGGACATGGCATCGTAGGAGCCCAGATTCCGCTCGGCGCAGGAATCGCATTTGGCGCCAAATATAATGGAACAGATGATCTCTGCGTCTGCCTCATGGGAGACGGCGCTGTGCGTCAGGGAGCACTTCACGAGGCATTTAATCTGGCCATGCTGTGGAAGCTGCCCGTAATCTTCGTGATCGAAAACAACAATTATGCGATGGGCACCTCCGTGGAGCGTACTTCCAACGTGACGGAACTCTACAAAATCGGGCTTTCCTACGACATGCCATCCATCGCCATCGATGGCATGAATGTGACCACGGTCCACGACGATATGCAAGCGGTGGTCAAGCATGTGCGCGAAGGCAACGGACCTTATTTGGTAGAAATGAAGACCTACCGCTACAAAGGCCATTCCATGTCTGACCCGCAAAAGTATCGCACCCGCGAAGAGCTCAACAAGTATCGAGACAAGGATCCCATCGCGAATCTGAAGCTGTATATTCAAGAAAACATGCCTGAGCTCCAGTCCGAAATCGATACACTTTCTGCGAAGATCGATCAGATTGTTGAGGCTTCCGTCATTTTTGCTGAGGAATCACCATATCCCGACCCGAGCGAATTGTATGATGATGTGTACGTAGGGGAGTATCCTTACATCATGGACTAGTGCCCGTATGGCATCATTTTGATCATTTCAGCTCCGCAGCTTAGTTGTGGAGCTGTTTTCTTTGTAGCGTTCATCACTTGATCTGCTGCGCCCAAGTGATGAGAGTGAGTCCTTTGAGTTCCTCAGCCAGATCTTTGATTCGATCATGGAAATGAACTTTTCTGCATAAAATGGGTTCTTTCTTACCTATGAAAGTCCATGCTTCGACAAGAATTGATCGTGACTTTAGATTTTAGAATTCGTATATTTGATGAATTCATTTCCCCTTGGCATGGAAAAGATATTAAACTACAGGCTGTTTCCAATCAGTCACAGCACCCTTTTCCGCATTTCACTCACCATTTAATCCCCGCTTATTTATTATGGGAAGATCACAAGAGACTTTTGGCAAAAAAGAAAAAGAGAAGCTCAAGAGAAAAAAGAGAGAAGACAAAGAACGTAAACGACAAGATCGCAAAGCTAATTCCATGTCAGGGGCAAGCCTGGAGGACATGCTGGCTTATGTTGACGAGAATGGAGTCATCACCTCCACGCCGCCAGATCCGCTCAAGCGTAAAAAAATAAAAGCGGAAGACATTGTCATTGGAGTTCCTAAAAGAGAAGAATTCGAAGAAGAAGATCCCAACCGCAGAGGGAAAGTGACTCACTTCAATTCCGATAAAGGGTACGGGTTCATCAAAGACCTCGATTCACAGGACAGTGTGTTCTTCCACGTGAACAATACCTTGGATGATGTTGCCGAGAATGACAAGGTGACATTCGAGATCCAAATGGGCCAAAAAGGTCCAGCAGCAGTCAATGTGAAGCGCGTCGATGCAGAATAGCTCTCAGGCGCTTATCAAGTAAAAGATCGCGAAACTACTTTTATAAGAGAAGGTTGAATCGGGATCTTTATGTCCACCAGATCACAATCAAGGTGAATATTACCAAGAGAAGTACTAGCCAAAGGCTTCCTTGAACTTCGCCTGTATTGAGTTGTCGGAGCCTCCTTCCTGCGCCCACAGTCCACCTTGCCAGCCCATTCACCATTCCGTCTATAAGGTGGTCATCTATCGCCGCAGCCATGGAAGATAGAGAAGGGGACTTGCCAGGGTGAACCGCCAGCCACGCAAAGGCATGAACTCCACCATCAATCACACGACGGTCGATTCGATCGGCTAGTTTGCCTAGCTTGAACAGCGACTCAGCCATTATTCTTTCGTAGAACCATTCGCCCAGGTATTCATGCCTTTGAAAAAAGGCATTGATATTTTCAAAGACTTTGGGGACTTCGCTACCATCTCCACGGAGGGCATGTCGCAAGGCGTATGCGGTAGCGAAGCCAGCCAATGTCATAATGAGCGATAGCAAAAGGACGGGTAGATGGTAGGTCATATGCTCTGGGTCGTGTACGGCCCACCCGTGGAGAAGCCAGCTTTGGTGACCATCCAAGGGATGCAAGGAAAATGGAAACCAACAGCTGCCAATGGCCAGAATCAAAATCGGCCACACCATGTGTGCGCTAACGGTGTAGGTGTGGTTGGTCCCCTCAGTTGCTGGCTGCTCAAAAAAGATCAGCCAAGCATGGCGACCCATGTAAAATGCCGTGAGGCCAGCTGTCACAAATCCTGCTGTAGGCACGAGCCAGTGTAGCCCTCCGCCTTGCGCGGCCCACTGAGATGCTCCGAGCAAAATACCATCTTTCGACAGAAACCCAGAAAAAAGCGGCAAGCCTGAAAGGGCGAGCATGGGAGGTACATACAGCCAGAAGAGCAGCGGATGTCTTGCCTTCAACCCGCCCATGTGTCGTAGGTCCTGGGTGTGCATCGCGTGGATCACTGCGCCTGCGACCAAGAAGAGGCCACATTTGAAAAAGGCATGGGTAAATAAGTGGAGCAATGCCATGTCTCTTGCTCCTACCCCGATTCCCATCACCATGTAGCCAAGTTGTGAGACGGTGGAGTAGGCCAATACCCGTTTGATATCCCACTGCCTCATGGCAGAGATTGCCGCGATCAAGGCCGTAAAAGCGCCGACAAAAGCAATGATGGTCCCAGCGACAGGAAGAAGCAAGAAAGAAATTCTCGCCAGCAAGTAAACGCCCGCCGCGACCATCGTGGCTGCATGTAAGAGGGAAGACACAGGGGTGGGGCCCTCCATGGCTGCGGGGAGCCAGCTTTGCAGCGGAAATTGAGCAGACTTGCCAGCCGCTCCGAGAAAGAGGCATAGCCCTGCCGCCACTTGCCAAGAAGGGGTCAATTCCCCTGACTTTTTTGTAAGCAACAACAAATCTAGAGTGCCTGTCCCTGTCAGAAGAATCATGATCCCGATCATGAACCCGACATCGCCGATTCGATTGAAGAGGAATGCCTTCTGGGAGGCCCGGGCAGGGCCTTCCATTTCGCGCCAAAATCCGATCAGCAAGTAGGAGGCCAAGCCCATGAGTTCCCAACTGATGAACATCAGGAGCAGGTTGTCCGCCAAGACCAGCCACATCATGGCAGCACAGAAGAACCCAAGGTGGGAAAAATAGCGACTGTATCCAGGGTCCTTATCGAGATAGGCAATAGAATAAACATGGACCAGGGTCGCGATGCTGGAGACAAGTGTCAGCATCGCGGCCGCGAGAAAATCTACATGAATTCCCCACGAGAGGGTCAAGCCTGAGGCGGCGTTGCCGATGTCAATCCAGTGATCGGTCGTGTGAAAGCTCGCTCCTTCTTTGACTTGCCACCACACCCACGCGCTGATTCCGGTGGAGAAGCAGATCGTGAGCAAAGCGCGTAATTGTGCTTCCGTTTTGCTGCGCTCCCCGCGACACATGCCCCACACCCAGCTCAGCAAAGGCATGGAGGCTGCGAGCGCGGCCAGGGCAGTAACAGAATTCCAAGCCAAGGGATCCATGCTCGAAAAAATGGGTTGACGAGAGGAAACGATTCAGGAAAATGCGCAGAGCGGGATATTTTTTTCTGAAACTATGTGAAATGCAGCGTCTTCTCAACTAACTCGCTCGTCTTAAGGAGACTTTTTTTTCAAAGGAAGCGGTTTCTTGAGAAGCTTGGGTGCCGCATTGGGGCTGGGAGTAGATTCTTGAGATGGTGTCGGCACCTTCACTGGCGTAGCATCTGCCAACTGTTGCCGTTTGTCGGCTTCCTCTTCAGGGCTGAGCAAACCGAAATGATAGACAAAGTTGTCTCGGTCCACTTCACTGTAGTCGTACACTTTCGTCATGGTGAGGCATTCCGTGGGGCATACGGTTGTACAAAGGCCGCAATAGCAACATTTGCCCATGTCGATGTCGAACACAGGTAGTTCAAGACGCTTCCGAGAGCCATCAGAGGTAAAACCGAGGTCTTCCACAGCTTTGAAACTCTCGATGGTGATACAATCCACTGGGCAAATTCTCGCACACTTGTCACACACGATGCAGTCTGGTGCTTCCATGTGTAGGCGATACCGGCCATGATCGGGCACTGGCAAACTTTCTCCCGGGTATTGAATGGTCACAGCCCTATTCGCCTCGTCGAAATAGCCTGGTTGAGCAATGTCCTTAGGTCCACGCTGAGTGTGGCCCTTTTTGAAGTGAGGCCAGTTCACTCGCAACCCATCTAGCAGCGAGGAAACACTTCGGGAAATGGTCTGGAGGTAGCTCATCTGATCTTTCAAATATACGCATCCCTACAAGCGTTTAAAAGCAAAAAGTTCTTCAAAAATTTCAAAAATCAATTCGTTTTCGTTATATTATTTGACTCTAAATATTGCCAGAAGCGCTGATCGGTAGAAAAGAACAAGATTGAAGGCGACTTCTGCGGCTACTCACTGCTAACGTACCAATTTATGAGAATCTATCATCTTTTTCGCACACCAGCCTTGTGGGTGATGGGCATTCTGTGGATCATCCCGCAGTGCCTGATTGCCCAAAATCCAGATGCCTGTGTCGGCTACTGGAAAACCATTGACGACGAGACCAAAAAAGTCCGATCCATTGTCCAGATCTACAAAGTGGGCAATGTGTATGAGGGAAAAATTATTAAAGTTTTTTGGAGGCCGGAGGAAGACCCCAATAAGGTCTGCGAAAAGTGTAGCAGCGATGACCCTCGCTATAAGAAACCGATCGTAGGCATGGTGATTTTGAAAGACTTGGTCTGGGATGCAGACGATGACGAGTGGGATGATGGCAACATTCTCGACCCTAACAATGGCTCCGTTTACAGTTGTTACATGGAGCAAGAGTCAGCCGATAAGCTCAAATTGCGAGGATATATCGGTGTGTCACTATTGGGCCGCACCCAATATTGGCAGCGAACAGAAAAGCCTTGATGCCTTCTACCTGCGTCAATAGGTTATGAGTCGTGAAGTGGGGTATTATAAATCCACTTCACGGCTTTTTTATTGACAGACATTTCTCAGGACCTTGTCGAGATTGAAGGGAACTTCCTTGGCATTTACGCTGAAAATTGTAAGACATTTGGGCAGGCCTATCGTACATCACTCAGGTATGCAACGCAGAAACCTCATCGTGTTTGACTTTGACGGGACGATCGCAGACTCGGTCCCAGCGGCCTTACACATTCTCAATGATTTGGGGAGGGCATATAAGATTCCGCATGTGGACTCTCATTTGGCAGCGGAGCTCAAGCATAAGAGCATCAAAGAACTCATGAACATGTCCGGGTTAAGCTGGCTCCAGCTTCCCGGTTTTTTGCGAAAAGCCCAGATCCGATTTCGGCATATGATCCACGAGGTCATGCCCATTGAAGGAATGCCTGAGCTGATAAGACATTTACAGCGAGAAGAGGTACGGATGGGAATCTTGACTTCAAATCGCGAGGACAACGTACGGGATTTTCTTGCCAGATTTGATTTGGAGGGCTTCGAATTTGTTGAATGCTCGACTTCGCTATTCGGAAAGGCCAAAAAGCTGCGTCGCATCATCAAGCAAACCCGCGTGCCTGCTCATGAAATCGTGATGATAGGGGATGAGCTTCGCGACATGGAGGCTGCGAAGCGCGTAGGAGTAGAAAGTGTGGCCGTGACGTGGGGATTCAATTCCGCTGAATTGCTCCAAAGTGCTTCCCCGGATCACCTTGTTTATAAAACCGAAGAACTGGCTCAGCTCCTTTTTTCACCCTCCA
This sequence comes from Bacteroidota bacterium, assembly GCA_036835375.1. GTDB lineage: Bacteria > Bacteroidota > Bacteroidia > J057 > J057 > JANQTF01. Next base: position 53,883 of record DAITMB010000008.1, on the reverse strand, counting down.
ATGACGGTAGCAGGTAGCTCTGATTGCTGCGAAGCTGCTCGAGCATATCGCTCACCATGCTGGAGAGATCATATTTCTCTTGCCAGCCCCAATCTTTCCGGGCATCCTGATCGTCGATCGAAGCGGGCCAGCTATCAGCAATTTTTTGACGGAAATCTGGCTCGTAGCGACATTGAAAATCGGGAAGGTGTCGCTGGATTTCCGAGGCAAGTTCTCGGGGTGTGAAGCTCATACCCGAAAGATTGTAGGAGGATCGGAGCCGAACCTGCTCTTGAGGTGCTTCCATGAGCGAAATCGTAGCCCGGATGGCATCTGGCATGTACATCATCGGCAAGCGACTGTCTTTTTCCAAAAAACAAGCGTATGCTTGTCCTCTCAGCGCATGATGAAAGATATCTACTGCATAATCCGTCGTACCACCGCCAGGTTTGTTGCGAAAGGAAATCAACCCCGGATAGCGCAAGCTTCGCACATCTACGCTGTATTTTTGATGATAGTATTCGCACCAACGCTCGCCTGCCAGCTTCGAGATGCCATAGACCGTGTTGGGATCCATGATCGTGCGCTGAGGTGTTTTGACTTTCGGTGATGATGTCCCAAACACAGCGATTGAGCTAGGCCAAAAAAGGCGCGAAGCAGAGGTCTGCCTCACTGCTTCCAGGCTATTGAGGAGGCTATCCATGTTAATTTTCCAAGCCGCCTCGGGATCTTGTTCCCCTCTGGCAGAGAGGATCGCTGCAAGATTATACACATGTTGGACCTGATGTTGCCGGATCACTTCGATTTGGGCAGACCTGTCGAGCGCATCAAGGGTCAAGTAGGGACCAGATCGGTCTGGGCTTTCGGGGCGAATATCAGCTGCGATCACCCGCTCCGGACCATACTGTAGGCGAAGGGCGTGCACGAGATCGCTGCCAATTTGACCGAGCGCACCGATGACGAGGACAGTGCCAGTATTCGTTGTCACATCCATGGGGAAAGCGGTTGTGGGGAAAGTCTTTTCAAGAAGGCTTTGAGAAAAGTTTCCCGAAAAATCTGTATTGCTAACGACCCGAAAAGTGGTCCTAATTCTGGAGAAAAGCAAAGCTCCCCTGTCATCTCAGCGGTAGATTCTTCCTTTTGTTCTTTTTCAGCCTATTCCTTACCTCTATACTCTTTTTTATCGGCATGAAAGAGCAGGGCTGAGATTGTGTTTCGTAACATAAAACTATCCAATAGCTTTATTTTTTGAAACAGACAATGAAGCGTTATGCGAAACAAAATCTTGATCCAATGGCTCACGCCTTTGGCCTTGCTGATTTTGGGGGGAGTTTTGCCAGTACAAGGGCAGATTTCTTACCAAGCCTCTTTTCATCAGGGGGCAGGAAATCCCGGGGGGGTCAACACCGAGTCGGATTTTGAGACTGCCGGATGGAGCACATTAATGGGTCCAAGCCTAATGGTGAATCAGTGGTCTAATCCCGGAAATATTCCGTTCCCATTCAAGTTTTTTGGAAAGACAGTCAACTTCTTCAAGGCCAGTGCAAACGGGGTCATTACCTTCGACATGACCTCTCCGAGTCCCCCGGGAAACAATGGCTTGCTCCCACATCCCTCTGTGCCGGATAGCAGTATTTTGTGCTTTTGGGAAGAGTTCACTACCAATCCCCCGCTGGGAAGCAACGACCGGGTGGAGACCAAGGTGTTTGGCACTGCACCCAACCGCCAACTCTGGATTCGCTACCATTCCTATGAGTGGGGTCCCTGCTCATTTGCGTATCTGGCAGTCGTGCTAGAAGAGACCAGCAACAAAGTCTATGTTGTGGACCTCTTCAGCAGCCTCAATGCGAACCTCGTCACCGCTACAGTTGGCATTCAAGCCAATCCCTCGTTTGCAATCACCGCCGCTGCGAATGTGCCGCTTGCAGGCTTGACTTCTGTCAACGGCGACAACAATTACTACACATTCACGCCTTATCAGATTGAACCATACGACATGGTCGCTGTGTCGATCGAGTCGCCCAAAGGAGATGCTTGTGGGCTGGGTATGGAATCGGTGACGATCAAGGCTTCAAATGTAGGTCTGTTTACTGCCACAGGGATGACGGCTAAGTTTTCCGTAAATGGAGGGCCTTTCTTAACGCCTGAAACAATTCCGGGGAGCTTGGCTCCCGGGGACACCTTGCAATACACTTTCTCAGCGCTTGCTAACCTCAGTGCGATAGGATCTCACACGATTCGCGTGGTGGTAGATGTGGCGGGAGATAATAATGCGCTCAACGACAGCATGTCGACGAACGTGAATAATTTGATCAACATCACGACTTTTCCTTATCAAGAGAATTTTGAAAATGGCGCTGGCGGGTGGACTCCCGGAGGTACAAATTCTTCATGGCAGATGGGATATGCGAATAATCCCACTATTAAAGGGGCAGCTTCTGGGGTAAATACCTGGATCACGGGTCGAACGGGCTCCTACAACAGCAACGAAGACTCCTGGGTGCTCAGTCCTTGTTTCGATATGAGTGGACTTGGGCCTAGTGCCGCCATTTCGATGAATGTATGGTGGGAGACAGAGTTTAGTTGGGATGGCGCAGTGTTACAATCATCCCAGGATGGGGGCCAATCTTGGCAGCGAGTCGGAGCGTATGGCGATCCCAACAACTGGTATAACGATGCCTCAATCAACGCAATGCCCGGCAACCAGTTGCACGGATGGACGGGTCAGGCCAATGGAGGCACAGGCTCTGGAGGGTGGGTGAAGGCACAAGCCCCATTGGATCCCAGTTTGATCGGTGCTTCGCAAGTCCTTTTTCGCGTAGCCTTCGGATCCGATGCATCAAGCAATCTCGATGGATTTGCATTTGACGATGTGACCATCGGAAATGCACCTGTGGTGAACCTGGGTCCTGGAGGGTTTTTCTGCCAAGGCGCTCAACTCGATGTAGGATCCAGCAATTATAACCACCAAATTCTTTGGTCCAACGGCGCTACAACTCCCAAGATTACGCTTCAAAATCCTTTTCAGTCTGCGATCATTGACTCGATGGTCACTGTGGAGATCACCAATTCGATCGGGTTGGTAGCACGCGACACGGTGATATTTTCGATGACAAGGCCACCGACTGTGGAGGTCGTGAATATCACAAATGTAACCTGTCACGGAGGCGCGACAGGAGAGATCGTCATCAAGATGGTCGGAGGGGCCTCCCCATTTGTGTATGCGTGGAGTCACGGAGCCACGGTTCAAAATCCCACTCAACTTTCGCAGGGCACTTACACAGGCCTTGTCACAGACATCAATGGCTGCAAAGCCAATATTCCTGCCATCACAGTTAATCAAAATGCGCCATTGAATGCTACGGCCAGCATTCGAGAGGTTTCCTGCTATGGTGAATCCGACGGGCGCATCACCCTCCACACGACAGGAGGGGTGATGCCCTATCAAATCAACTGGAACGTGGGCGGGACTGGCGACACCCTTGCGGGACTGTCTATTGGGACATATTTTGCCACGATCACCGACCAAGTGGGTTGCGTATTCCTAGACAGTATCACCATGACGCAACCTGATTCTATGATATTTCTGTCGGCTGAGGTCGTGAATGCCACGTGTATAGACGCCAGCGATGGTTCGGTGCTCGTCACGCTTTCAGGCGGAACCATTCCCTACACCTTCTTTTGGGGGAATGGGACGAACGGCGAAGTGGTTGACAGTCTTTCAGTTGGGAGCGTAAGCGGCTATGTGGCCGACAGCCGGGGATGTCTCTTAACTCTCCCTTCATTTGAGATCACTTATGCCGATTCGATTCCCGAAGCTGGATTTGGAATTGACATAAGCGGCGGTCGCGTGACGTTCTTGGACAGCTCCCTTCGTGCAGCGAAGTACTTTTGGGACTTCGGCGACGGAAACACCAGCGAAGAACGAAGACCTTCCCACTTGTATGAGGAAAACGGAACTTTTTCGGTGATCCAAGTGGTGAGTAATCTTTGCGGAGCAGACACCGCTGTTCAAGAAGTCAGCATCATAGCCGCTTCCGTGGACCAGCCACTAGCATCGCCCATTCAGCTATATCCCAACCCTACTACAGGGATAATACATGTGGAAATGGGCCCCTCTTGGACAGGCAGTGGCAAGGCGGCGCTCTACGATGCCTCTGGACAATTGGTGTGGTCGCAGCCCATAGAAATTTTTCCGGGTGATCGACTCACGTTAAGATTGCCAGCAACCCTAGCCCGTGGCATGTATTTGCTTTCCGTCACGCAGCAAAATCGAGCAACCCAAAAGAAGTTGGAGATCAGATAAACGTCTGAGTCGGTCAAGCCCCATGGCGTGTAAGAACGCGAAGAATCAATTGATGAGGTGTTTGTAGATCAAGAATTCGCCATCGACAACCGTCGGTGGCGATTCTTGGTTTTAGGGTTAGGGAATTAGTAGAGGTCACGATGTGAGAAGTTCTGATAGGCATATTTCGTACGGGGTCTTTTGCTGGAACCTGTTAATAAAGGGGATGTGCGCGTGATTAGCCCTAAAGAGCTAAGTCCCAAAAATATAGACACAAAAAAAGCGTCCGGATTGACCGGACGCCCCATAAAAACGAACCTATCTCCCTTCCTGCAAAAACCGGGAGTGAACTGCTATGAAAATCCTAGCCATCTAGGAGACTCAAAATCTGATTGGCGTGGTCTTTTGTCTCCACATTGTCGATCACATGAGTTACTGTTCCTTCTTCGTCTAGTAAAAATGTGGACCTGAGCAACCCCATGTAGGTTCTTCCATACATACTTTTTTCCCCCCAAGCACCAAAAGCTTGAATGAGCTGATTCTCAGGATCTGAAATCAGCCGAAAAGGCAAGGATTGCTTCTGAATAAAATTGCGATGTGATTTCTCGCTGTCTGGACTCACACCGACGACTTCGTACCCTTTTGCTTTGAGCTGATCATATCCGTCGCGGAGACTGACCGCTTCTTTGAGGCAAGAACCAGAATTGTCTTTAGGATAAAAGAACAATACCAGCTTTTTACCACGATAGTCAGAGAGTTTTACTTCCACACCATCTTGATCTGTTAGGATCAAGTCTGGAGCAATACTACCGGAGGTCAGAAGTGTACTCATGAGGCAAAACGAAAAAGGTGAAAAAGGCTTCTAAATCGCAAGTTTTGGACAGTGGCGAATAGCAAAGATGCGCTTGAAAATTCGAGTTGTCGGACAAGAATAACAGAATCCTACACTCACTGTTCATTGAAAAAGCTTCTCAGTATTCAGCTTCTATGACAGTCAAGGGGTCTGTTTCAACAAATTAACATGTATCGCTAACTCGATAGCAAAAAAAAATGTTCGCTGCGAAAGCAAAAAATATCAAATGATCGTTGGCGGATCTGCTTTCAGCACTTTTGGTACCCGCTTTCGATACCCAATCATAGCAACCCCTACCAAAACGATCGCGGCCCCTAGCAACTGCATGTGGCTTAATCGCTCCCCCAGCAGCCACCATGCGAGAATCAATGTGGACACCGGGCCGATGCTCCCAAGAATGGCCGCATTGCCAGCCCCCAATCGCTGGATTCCAGCAGACATGAAGTAGGGAGGGATGATCGTCGTGATCACAGCAAGCAAAAAGGCAAGTTGATACAGAGGCGTCGGGTGGCCGAGTAGCTTCACAGACTCGTGCTGGATCAAGGCATGCGTGAAGACCCCCAGTGCTGCGGCCAGCATGGCCCACGATGAAAACATCATGACCCCCAGTCGGGGAATAAGTCGCTCGCTTCCGAGTAGGTGCAGCGCATACGCCAGCGCACACAAAAATACCCAAAAGGCACCTTTCCAAAGCATACTAGGATCTGGGATCACCACATCGCCGCTGAGCGCCAGGAGGATCCCACAGTAAGTCAGGACGAGGGCAATACGCTGGTTGAAGCCGATAGGCTTTTTCCAAATGATCCATGCGAGGATCACTACCAAGGTGGGGTAGGCGAACACAATCAGTCGCTCCAAGCCAGCCGTAATGTATTGCAGCCCGATAAAATCGAACATGGAGGCGAGGTAATACCCCAGCAGCCCTACCAAAATCAATTGCGCCCAGTCCCGGATCCGAAGCCGATAATGACTTCTTCTCCAAGCCCAAATGCCCATCGTCAAAAACACTGGCATCGCAATGAGCATCCGCAGGGTAAGCAGCGAAATGGCATCAATGTCATGCACATAGGCCAATTTTACGATGACTGCCTTGGCGGAGGAAAATATCGAGCCGAGCAACACCATAAGCACGCCCGTCAGAATCCCGGGAGAAAAGGAGGAAATTTTCATTCGCTCTTGCCCCCCATCGCTCGGATATAGGACACCCATTGACGCAAAACACTAGGATGATCCAGATCATAGTTCCAGTGATGGTCAAAAATCGACAACGGAACATGGTTGAGATCTGGATTCTTGCCGATGTACATGCTGTGAAAACGCACCCCCTGTTCTAGTTTGAGTTCTTTGATTCGAAGCAAAAGATCCCGGTTCAGTCGCGGGATCAAAAAGTCGGAGATCACGAGTACGTCAGCCTTGCGGAATCGTTTTTCCTTCAGAATGCGTGCGATTTCTTCCAGTGCAGGTTGCAAATCGGTGCTACCGTGAAAGCTCATTTTGAGAAAATTCATCAACTTCGGCCAGTCGCTTTCCATTCCCGTGAGTTCAATTGCTCGGAGTCCAGTCGAGAATGTGATCAGATAAGCGGGACGTTTATCCCGCAATCCGACTTCCATAATGGCCAGTGCCAGCCCTTTGGCCACTTGTTCAGGCCTGCCATACATGGAGCCGCTGGTATCGATGCAGAGCACAAAAGGGCCATTCATGTCACTAGCAGAAGGATTCTGAGGTGCCTGATGGGGGTCTTTCTTTCGCTCCACATCCATTGATCGGTATTGCAGCGTGAGGAGCTTGTGTTCGATGAATTTGAGGGAGAAGATGATTTCGGTTTCTTCTGAGCTCAAAAGCGCTATTTCAGAGGGGAGGACAGCATCCAGATGATTACTGTGGTGAATGCCGATGATTTCAGATTTGCCATAAGGATTGGGGTGCCATCGGTTTTTGGGCAGAGGGTCGAGGCTGCGCTTAAGATCCAGTGATTTCTGATTTGACTGCCAGCGCCCCAGCCACTCGATAAGTTCCTGTAGCTGCTCGTCGGATTTCAATTGACGTGCAAGGATGCGGATCTGATCCAGATTCATGGCTCGCCAGTTGCCCATAGAGTTGTTCCATGCCTGACCCAAAAATTGTGAGAAAGGCTCGATGATGTCTTGAATTTCCTCTAGGCACTCGGCTTTTGATTGAATGTCATCGTGGTAGCTGGCCCAGGCAGTAGGGAGAAACGCCTGCTCTGCTTTAAGTTGTCGTGCTTGAAGCGCCTTCGTCCAGTCGTCCAGAAATGCTTCCCGCATGATAGCTGCATCTACATCCGAGGAAATGCTTTCAGGATTTTGCATCTCCGCTTCGAAGGTCTGCGTGTAGAATCGCCACGTCGCCTGCTGTTCAGGAGAAGTAACCCGCAGATCGTCCAGTCGCTGCAAAAAAACGTTAGGCGGGGTACTGTCCAGATGTGCTCGCAAATGGCGCAAGTGGCTCTCTTCTCCCTGAAAGTGGTGTTGGGCGCTAAAGATGGCATGCGTTCGAATGCACCAGCTCAGCGCTTCTCTCGTGACACTCAGCGCAAACTGTTCCTGGTCGCGGGTTAAATTTCGGAGACGAAGGTTGCCAATCAATTCGCGGAAGACCATGGCCCAGTTGGGAAACCGTCCTTCGAAACCCGAAGCTTCTAGTTGATCAGCCGTAGGATAGGTAGGGTCGTAAAAATGATTGAAGAGCAATTCAGCCACAAAAAAACGGTCCACTCGGGTCAGAAAGTGGCGTGACTCGATCCAATCCGGGAAAAGCCCCTCCATCTTAGCCGCCTTCCTCATAGCTGTGTCGGGTTTTTTGGATGTCTATTTTTAGGTCGAGGATTTGGCGATTGGCCTTGGTCTGGGCTTGGCGCACGTGACTTCCCTGGTCTGGCAGGAGAAAAAGATGTGTTTGCAATGCGCCAGACTCCACCAATACTTGCTCTTCGAGAATCTTTAACCTTTCCTCACACCCACTAAGTAGCCATTTGGCTTGCTGGTCCCACTTGTGCCAACGCCCCGGATCTGGATCTCGGGCAACGATTTTCTTTTCCTCCACCATCTCGTGAAGTATCGCCGTGTCTTTGGTTCCCAACCGAATGCCTCCCTGTTCCAATCGCTTGGCGGCGATGCGTTGAAAGGCCCGGAAATTCCGTTCCTTTAGCTCAAAAATGGGAATTATTTTTTCGTCGCCACCTTGGAGTAATTCCCAATCATCTGCGCGCAGGTAAGCCGGATCCGTTCCACGAAACTGCAGAATTTGGTAATACACCACTTCTTCCATTCCTCGGAAAGTTTTAGGTTGATTGATTTCCAGTATCTTGGTCCATCGCGTCTGATCAGCGATCTCTTCTTGCCAAAGTTCGAGCTGGGAGCGTAGGGTACCCAAGCGAATCAGGCGATCGTAGCCATGTGCCACAATGGTTCCCAGGAGCAGGTCCTGCACTTCTTCGCGCTGTTCGTAGCGGTCCCACATACAGTCACTGAGCAGGAAGAGATCGGCGAGAATCACCTGCGCCCGATCGTGAATAAAAGCGCAAGTCCGAAGCAAGTGCGCCATTTTTCGCCAGCGTCGGTCGGAAATATACCACTGTTGGTCAGGATCTGCCGTCACATTCCTCGCCCGGATTCGTCGTCTGAGTTCGTGAAATAATCCTAGAATGTGCGCTGGAATCACAACTTGATCAATGCTGAGTTGCCAATCTTGGTATTCCTCGTCAGTGATTTTGAGCTCTTCAGGCACAGGATCACGCTTAGATTTCACTTGAGGCAATTTAAGCAGGTGCTCAAATTGATCTTCTGACTCAATGCCCAGTACTTCCATTCGAATCAAAAACCGGTCCCACAACGCTTCCAGCCCTTCTCCCGGGGTAGGTAGTTCATTTGAAGCCGAGATGAGTCCGCGAATGTCCACGTGCATCTCTTGCTCTCCGTTGCGATATACTTTTTCATTCAGGACCGTAAGCAGCGCATTTTGGATCGGTGGGCTCGCCTTCCATATTTCATCCAGAAATACCACTTGAGCGCCTGGCAGGTAGTGCTCGACCATCCTCAAATACTTGTCTTCATTTTTCAGCCGACTGATCGACACGGGGCCGAAGACTTCGTCTGGGGTGCTAAACTTCCCCATCAGGTATTCGAACGCTTTGCCGCCCTTGAATGCCAACTTCAACCGTCTGGCTACCATGCTCTTGGCGACGCCGGGAGGGCCAAGGAGGAAAATGCTTTCCCGGGCGATCGCCGACAACAACGCCATTGCGAGCACTTGCTCCTTTTCAAAAAGTTGATGGCTCATATGAGCTAAGAGGGCTTCTAATCGCTCTCTGACGGGTGGAGTTGCCACTGGATTCATGGTCGAAAAAATACGAATAAGCCAGCAAACCAAGGAGAAATTGATTTTGTCACTTTGACATTCGCCATCGCAGCGGAGTTTACCAAGCGATATGGTTGGGTCCAGACTGTAGCAATTGCTGCCGCCCTTTGTATAAGAACTGACCCTCAAGTCCTTCAGGCAGATGAATCTCGGCGCGAATGCCTGATTTTCTTTCACGAGTGAAAGCGACATAGATCACCCCGAGCGGATGTGGCATGCTGCCGGCTGCCGACTTCAATGATCCCAGTTCTGGCTGAATGAGCACTTGGCGAAAGCCTGGAGCTGCAGGCTGAATCCCGCAGATCGTGGCCAGAAATTCATAATTAGGACTGGCACTCCATGCGTGGCAGTCCGATCGGCTAGGCTCTGGTTTCTCAGCAAAGGTGCTGAGTCCGAGATCTAGCATGTCCTCCCAGGGTTGAAGCTCCGATAGGTAAAGGTGACCCAAGCCCGCTTTTACCAATGCCCGCGTGAGGTAAAACCTGAAATAGAAGGTCGCTTGGGTCAGGCTACTGTCTTGCAGCACTTGCTCCATCAGCTCTTGTTGGAGATAGGGTGGTATGGCATCAGTGAGCACTGCCAGGATGTTCGCGTGTTGGCTAAATGTCAGCTTTTCGGGCGTATCGGCAAACATGGCTTTTTCGCGTGACCAATACACCTTGAGTGCAGCATCTCGGAGCTGCTGCAGCGCAAGGCGATATCGCTTAGAATCCTCCTTATGGCCGTAATAATCGAGCAGTTCGGCAGCTTGTTTCAGGGTATAAACCAGCTGAAGGCTGAGGACCGAGGAGTGGCTATCATTGCCAGGAGGCACGCCACCAAAGCGGGTAGTCTCGCTCCAAGGCCAGCTCCAATCCACAAAATTCCACCAAGGATGGGCACCCAGCAGACCATCAGGCTGAACATAAGACAAGTACCAATTGAGCACGCCCTTCACTCCCGGCAACTGCTCGGCTACAAAGGCAGAGTCATCTCGCAGCATCCAATAATCGTGGACCATCGATACCCAAAAGAGCGAAAAGGTTGGGATCACTTGCTCCGTGGCGCAGGGGTATCGACTCTGGGTGAGGCCTTCGGGAATTCGAGAATCTCCTATGTCTCGGATGGCTTTTCTCACCAGGCGGTCGTCGCCAGAGACATACATGGTGACCAATGCCTGGATTCGGGTGTCTCCTACATATTGTAGCTGCTCATAATAAGGACAGTCCACATAAGTTTCGTGGGCACAATACTGCGCCGTGCGCCACCCTACCTCCCAGATATCATCCAACACCCGTTTAGGCGAAGTAAAAGTTGCAACGGCCTCTAATGGATAGCGTGTCTCAAGGCTACTGAGATCAAAGAGGATGAGTGAGTCTTCAGACGTCTCCACGTCGAGCTGCACGTATCGCCAAGTCCGCCACCATAGGGGTTGATAAAGTTGTTCGGGATCGCCATTTGGCTTGAAATCATCCCGGATGCCCCGGATGACTCGCCCAGCTACCTCATTTCGATTCCCTTTCTGGCCGACTTTACTCATGGTCTCGGTGGGGGTGAATAATGCTTCGGCGTAGGTGAGGGAAACATTTGCGGCAGCTCCTCCACCCAATGCAAGGCGGGGATAACCTGTGATAAGCTGTCCTTGGTCAAGCAAAATGGCGCATTTCGTGTGGGGAGGAATGACCAAAGATTGTCCAAGCTCCCAGCCAGTTGGGGGAGAGATTCCTTCTACCCGACTCACTTTATCAAATCGAGCAGGAGCCTCTATCATCGAAGGTATTTCCCGAGGTACCAGCATCCAGTTCGCACCAGTTCCTGTGCCCCTCGGGTAGCCAGGCTCAAGAACCACTGGCCTTAACCACATCGAATCTTCAAAATTCTCTTGTTCCCAGCCCCAGGGATAGACCTCCCCGTCTACCGCCTCCCCAGGCCCCACAACCAAATAGGTATGTAGCTGAAACTCGGAGGCAGGAATTGGGGAGATGCTTTGGTTGACCAATACTTTCCAACTTGCTCCCGTGTTCCAGATCCCGGCTTCCGTTGAAACGCCTTGAAGGAGGAATGCCGTCTCATGAGACATTTGCGCCAGGGGACGGTGGTCCCCAAAATTCCAGACCACGGCTGCCAGCACGTTGGTCCCCACCTTGAGGAATGGGGCAAGATCCAAGGTCTCGTAGCGCCAGTGCCGAAGGTCTCCTCTGGCAGGGCCTCGACTTATCGACTGGCCATTGACGAAAAGTTGGTACCGATTGTCAGCCGAGACGTGAACCATGTGCGTTGCTGGAAGCTCTTCCAGTACCATTTCCTTTCGAAAATGAAGCACTGCGAAACCCTGGCGTTCTATCCCGGGAGCGCTGATCCACCGGGCTTCCCACACGCTGGGAAGGGAGGATTCGATAGTTATTGGCACTTCCTGGGCATTTCCAAAAGTAGGAGCGAGCAACACGAAAATCCACAGGAGGTTTTTCCAGTGTAGCCCAAGAAAAAAGGCCCGAATATAAATTTGGGAGGAGCGTCTGCTTGTGTACGGGCTTGGTTTTGGTCGCATAGCGTTGGCAAACATCGAAAATAATGTGCGGGAGGGATTTACTAGGAAGATAGGCTCATTTGAAATAACAACCATAACGACCAATTCACAATACAGAATCCGTCAGCATCGACGGAGTTCTGAATGGAACTCACCCAAGGGATATTCAAACAAAAATCGCAAAAAGCCTTAGTACAAGACTTTTTGCGATAAAAGTAGTAGCGATATGCGCAGACTTTCCCTATCGAGGGTAATTCTGGTCTAGAAATTCCCTTCAAGGTCAATTCCAGTGGCAAGACGCTGGATGGCTTCGATGTAGGCGGCAATGCGAAGGTTACAACCATGCTTGATGTGAGCAGCCCACACGCGGTCAAACGCATCCGTGAGGATAGGTGCCGTTTTGTCGCGAATCTCTTCCTCGGAATAATAGTGGCCACGACGATTCTGCACCCACTCGAAATAAGACACGACCACCCCTCCTGCATTAGCTAGGATATCCGGTACAATGGTGATACCGTTGGCGTCAAGGATTTCATCTGCATTGGAGGACACAGGTCCGTTGGCACCTTCTACGATGAGCTTGGCACGAATATCGGCAGCATTGTCCTCTGTGATCACGTTTTCGATGGCAGCAGGTACAAGCACGTCCACATCCAAAGCCAGCAATTCTTCATTTGTGACGCGCGTCCCTTCTCCGAAACCTTCGAGCGTGCCGTGTTTTTTAACCCATTGCACAGCGTCTCTCACAGCTATGCCTTCTGGATGGTAAAGTCCGCCAGTGTGGTCGCTCACAGCGACGATTTTGAGTCCTTGGTCCACGAGCAGCTTGGCTGCCCAGCTTCCCACATTACCAAAACCTTGGATGGCGACAGTCGAAGATTCAGGCTTCATTCCCAGCTTGTCGAGGGCCAGCATGGTTGTGAGCATGACACCCCATCCAGTAGCAGGCACACGGCCTTTGGACCCACCAAGGTGGAGAGGCTTGCCAGTCACCACGCCCGGAGTATAGCCATAAATGCGGCTGTATTCGTGGAAAATCCAAGCCATTTCTCGCCCGCTGGTTCCCATATCCGGCGCAGGAATGTCGGAGTCTTCTCCAAACACATCCTTTAGCATGCGAGTGTATGCGCGGGTAATGCGCTCGAGTTCATCCACAGAGCGAATTTTGGGATTGAGGGTGATCCCTCCTTTTGCACCGCCATAAGGCAATCCCACCAGCGCACACTTGAAAGTCATCCATCCAGCCAGGGCCTTCACTTCGTCGAGATCTACAAATGGGGCAAAGCGAATACCGCCTTTGGAAGGACCCATCACGGTAGAGTGAATCACCCGATACCCCTCAAACACTCGCGTGGTGCCATCGTCGAGCTTGACTGGAAGGTGCACAATGACCACTCTTTCAGGAGAGCTGATCACATCGCGGTAGCGTTGATCGAGATTGATCAAGTCCGAGGCCTCGTGAAAGCGAGCCATCAAGGAATCGTTGGCGCTTGGTTTGTGGGTGATAGGGGCTGTAGCCTTTGCGTCTGCCATATAGAGTTTTTGAATTTATTCGAATGGAAAATTGATAATCTTGCGAAAAGGGGGTCTGGAGGGGAGGACAAAATTGGGGAATAGACGCTGTATTTCCAAGCTCAACGTGTTCATATACAAACTTTTACCCTAATGAAGGAGCGTTAACAAATTCTCAATTTAAAGAAGACCGAAATATAGAAACAGAAATGGTACTGCGAAAATAAAGGCGTCAAATCTGTCGAGAATTCCGCCATGGCCTGGCAAAATGTTTCCGGAGTCCTTCAGGTTAATGCTTCTTTTGATCATGGATTCTACCAAGTCCCCCCATTGCCCCAGGGCACAAACTATGACTGCGGCAATGATCCAGTCCCACGCCACCGTTTCCATCCAAAAGTTGAGACCCACTCCCAATAAGAGGCAGAAAAGTACGCCTCCGATGGCCCCTTCCCACGTTTTTTTCGGGCTGACCCGTGGAAACAAGGGATGCTTGCCCAACCATCGCCCCGAAAAGTATGCCATAGAATCAAGTGTCCAGATGAGCAGCAAAATTCCGAGAGGAAGTTGCCAATCATACTCCTCTGGCAGTTCGGGTATCGACATGGAATAGTACAGATGAAACGGTAGATACACGTATACGAGGCTCAAGGCAATTGTGCTCAATTGCCGCAGCGGATCTTCCAGCGATCCTTCGTAGAGCGCAACCAGCGCCATAATAGGAAACCAAACAAAAGCGGACAAATAAGTTAATTTCAAACGCTGCTCCGGGGGGAGCCAACCCAAAAGCGCTGTGAGTTGAATGACCCAAAGTCCAAAACCTCCCGCCATGGCCAGCCACTTCAGCGACAGGACCTTTACCCCAGTGGCACGCATGATCTCCCAGAGTCCCAGCAGAGAGATCAGGCAGCAGAACAACCACAGTCCGTAAGGTGAAAGCACGATGACGCTGACCGTAATCGTGCCAGCCAGCAGACCAGTCAAGATTCTGAGGATCAAGTTGTTATTCATAAGTTCTGGGGGGGAGTGTCGCTGTGCGCCGAAAAGCTTCCAAGAGCATGCCCGTCAACAAGGCAGAAAATAGGGCCCAATACCATATAGGTCTGACTTCTTGAGTGGCAACTTGAGTACCGGGGTCCTGAAGATATACTTGAGCCACGATGGCACTGGCATTGAACACAAAATGTGCTGAGATACTGCTCCAAATGCTGCCGCCATAGACCACAAAATAACCCAAAAGTCCGCCGAGCACGAGCCGGGAAAAGAATCCTAGTATCTGCAAATGGACGAGGCTAAAGACTAAGGCCACGACCCACACCGACAGGTGAACGCCCCATTGTGTCCTTGCCTGAGACAACAAGTAACCCCTGAAAAAAAATTCTTCGCACAATGCTGGCGTAGCGGCAAATACCATTACATTCAGCGCCAGCACCAGCGGCCCACGGTCTTGAAATAGGTAGGATAGACTTTGCTGGCTTATCAGTTCCTGTCTTTCGAGCATCGATTGCAGGTCCGACCAGCGGCTCGGAAACTGAATGGATTCGAGCGGCAGATAAAGCCATTGCACCAGCGGCACCGAGGCCAGCATCGTCCCGATCGCTAAGGCAGGAATCCAAGAAGGAGAGGGTGCAGAAAAAGAAAGAACTTGTTGCCGTTTTCCGAGCAAACCAGCTAAAATCCAGGCAGGGAAAGCCCACACCATCAGTTGATTCAGAAATTGGACCACACGGAAGTAGGTCTCCGCTGACGAATGTTGCGAAAAATCGCCCATGAGAATGCTCCCAGTTGCTTCTTGGTCCAAGTCGAACAACCTCCCAACGAGCGGAACCAATACCCCGGCCAGAAGCATCTGTGCAGCGAAAAAAATCAATATAGCCACCAGCATCCCGTACCACGGATAATGCTTCATTCGTTCTGATAAAATAGAGGAAATGGTATTCATGAAGCCGATTTCTCTTTAATCAAAGGTAGAAGGTTCTCGCTTCCCTCATAACAGGCCAAGGTAATATTTCGGCGAACAAACCAGTGGGATTGATCACCTCTTCCATTCGCCATCAATAGTTGCGATTGCTTCCTCGTCACGAGTTTGTTTCAACAATTTCCCCAGTTAACCCCTATTGTTGTCTGTGTCATTCGTCCACGGGGGTTCGACTGAGAAGGTAGGATAGCAAAGAACAGGTTAAAATAATGAGTGCTTGCGGTGCGAGAGAATATTTGCTTGATCTCAAGCGGCATAGAACAAAAATAGCGGAGATCAGGTAGGTAAGAAGCTGATATCGGGAGGAGCAGGATGAACAAGTCCTTCATATGTCCATTCTCACGTGCATCCAGCTTCCGAAAAGCCTGAGAATGATGTATATTTGCGGTATCGCCGTTCCATCTTAAGTTGCGCTTGCAGTTTGGGGTATGGTTATGCCACATCATTCAAGCAAAATCAAGTAAGAATTCGAGATAAAGTCAAGATGGTAAAGATCGGACCCATCCAAGTCGGAGAATATCCACTACTGCTGGCGCCAATGGAGGATGTCAGTGATCCCCCCTTTCGCGTGCTTTGCAAAGAGCAGGGGGCAGATGTGGTTTATACCGAATTCATCAGCTCGGAGGCCTTGGTGAGGATGGCAGACAAAAGTCTCGAAAAGCTCGACATTTACGATCAGGAGCGGCCGGTGGGTATCCAGATTTTTGGCAACGAAATCGAATCAATGCGAATCTCTGCCCGAATCGTCGAGGCTGCGAAGCCCGAAATCTTGGATATCAACTATGGCTGCCCCGTGAACAAAGTCGCTTGCAAAGGCGCTGGAGCCGGCATTCTGTTGGACCTTGATAAGATGGAGACCATGACCCGAGAGATTGTCCAAGCGACATCTCTGCCCGTCACTGTGAAGACTCGCCTTGGGTGGGATGACAAAACCATCCGCATTCAAGAAGTCGCACTCCGGCTCCAAGATGCAGGGATCAAAGCGCTCTCTATCCACGGACGCACCCGCCAACAAATGTATAAGGGAGAAGCCGATTGGACTTTGATCCAGCAGGTAGCTGCTCATCCCGACATCGAAATCCCGATTTTTGGCAACGGAGACGTTGATACGCCCGAGAAAGCAGCTGAAATGCGCGCCAATTATCCAGCTGTCAGCGGCATCATGGTCGGAAGGGCATCCATTGGCAATCCTTGGATATTTGCCCAAATCCGGCACTATCTAGCGACAGGAGAAAAGCTTCCAGAACCTTCTCTACCCGAAAAAGTCGATACCTGTCGCCGCCATCTTCTCATGTCCACACGCTGGAAAGGAGAGCTTGCAGGCATTCGGGAGATGCGCAGGCACTATCCCGCCTACTTTAGAGGTATTCCAGGATTCAAGCCACTGAGAATGACGTTGGTCACTTCTGAGCATCTGCAAGAACTCTTGGATACCCTGGACTTTATTCAAGCTGAATACTCCCCCGAAGGCATTCCATCCCTTTCTCCAAGTCATCCTGTGAATAACAAGGTGGAAATGATCAGGACACAACATCAACTCCGAAAAAAACTACCCATTCCCGCTCGTACTTCTCCTTGACCCGTCTACGCTTTTGGAGATCATGAGAGAGTAGTGACAGCGATATCTTGAATTGTCACGCGAATTTTTCGTGAGCTTGTGGAAATTTCGCTAACTTTTGCTCACTATTCTAAAGTGCTCATTCCAAAGCTCTGAGTATCACAATAACTGAACCGAATCATGAAGCTACGTTTGTTGCTATTCGGGCTATTGCTAAGCAGTGTTGCGCCCATCCTTGCGCAAGACGAAAATGTAGATGTCGCCTCCCTTCTGGCTGACACCAAAACCTTCATTTTCAGCAATAACCGAAATACAGTCAAAGGGTACATCTATGCCGAAATGAAGGCCAAAACGACCTGCTGCGGCACAGATAGAATTTACTTGGAAGTGAAAATCGATCCTTCCGGGTATGTGCTATCCGCCAAAACCCTCACAGGTCGCAACGATTGTTTCATGCAATCTGCGGTGGACATTGTGAAAAACATCAAGTGGAACACCGATGATTTCAAAGGTGGTCCTCGCTCTGTGTACTTCGAGATCAAGCCAGACATATCTTGTGATGGCAATCGGCCCAATCAATACGCAGCAGTACCCATTTTCAATAATGAACTCCTCGCTGGTGACGGAATCGCTGCTACGCCAGCTCCCACTCGTCCCACACCGCCTGCCGCTCAGCCCACCCAGCCTGCTGCTACGCCACCACCAGCTACCACACCCGCTCAGCCCACACAGCCCGCTCCGTCGCAGCCCACTGCATCAGAGCCTGTAGCGACTCAGCCCGAGGTGGCTCCGGAAAGTGCCCCTGTCGCTGTTCCTACTACGCCTGTCCAGCCGCAAGTCACCATTGATACCCCTGCTGCGACTTCTGCACCAGTAGTAACAGCTCCTCAGCCCAAACCTCCTGTCAAGGAAGATGAGCCTGTCGTGATCGAGACGCCTCAGCGCCTCAACGAAGCGCCCTCTACTCCTCCAGGCACACTTCCCCGGAGAAATGAGCCTATCGCTTCTGCTGGACCTACAGATCCTCCCAAACCTATCGCTGCGGAAGTGGAACTGACAGAAGAACAAAAACAAGCTCAAGCCCAGCAGGAAGCGGAAAGACAGCGGCGAGAAGATGAAATTCGCCAGCTTAAGGAAGAAATGGCTAGAATGCGTGCCTCAGAAGAGCAAGTTCGTCAGCAGAAGCTAGATGAAGACAAGCGTAGAAATACAGCGGCACAGTCCAACGATCCTTTTGCTTCCAGTAATTCCAGAGCACCAAGTACCAGCGGTCGTGGCGGACTCTTTTTGGACGACCTTCCCTATGAAGGAGCAGACGAGCCTGTTACAGGTGATCGCCCCAGTGGCCAAGTGGTTCCAGGAGCAAAGCCAGATCCTGGCGCCAGCGAAGAGGATAGAATCCGCAATGAGATCGCAGGCATGGAGCAACGCATCCGGGAGTTGGAGCAGACCAACCGTGATGTAGAGAACGATATTCGTCGCAGAATGCAAGATGCAGAGAAAGCGAATCGCGAAATCATTCAAATTGCTGAAGAAAAGGCTCGTCGCCAAGAGCAAGCGGCACAGATTCGCGAGCAGCGCGAACTAGACCAGATCGCTGAAAATGGCCGTAGAATTGAAGATGAGCGCACTAAGCAAGAATCAGAAGTGCAGCGCCTGCAAGATGAGCTTGCCAGATTACAGTCCGAAATGCAAACGCGCATGACAGACCTTGATCGTCAGCGTCTTGAGATCGATAGGATTGCCCTTGAGCGCCAGCAGAGGGAGCAGGAAATCATGCTCACCCGGGTGTTGCGAGAAAAAGAAAGCGAAGCAGAGCTGGAGCGCCTTCGACTGGAGAAAATGAATAGTAGCTTATTCGCTTCCGCTTCCGCTCCCATCAATGCCAATCAGCTAGCAACAGACTTCGCCACCGCGGCCGATAGCGAAAAGTATGTCATGCTTCTCAACCAGGTAGTTGCGTTACAGCAGGAAGTGAATTTCCTCCGTCAGCAACTGGGACAAAGCCCACTGCCTACGGTAAATTCAGGAAACCGTACCACTACCCCCCAAACACCTCCTTCCACACCTCCCAACCGCACGGGGCAGAACAACAATACCTCCTCTGGCGCTCCCATTGGTAACAGAGCAGACCGGAACAAGGAGTGGGAAAAAATCGACATCGTAGCCCCTGGGCTGACCAGAGAAGATTATTATGTAACACCGCGCCCTGCGGCACCTACCCCTTCGCCCACTGCTCAGACGCCCACAGGTAGCACTCCATCTCAGTCCGGAACCTCGACACCTACAACAACAACGCCTGCGCAAGATCGTAGCATTGTGAATTATCAGCCTGGCAAAGGATATTCTCCAGACCCCTCTCACTCCGACTCACACGTCAACACCGCAGGTCCACAGTTTTCTGAGCGTGTATATGTTGACGGCGAAGGAGCCTTGAAGGAACTGTTCAAGGAGGATATGAGAAAGGGCGGCGTTTGCGGATTGGCCCATGTGCTTTTCTCCGTGACCCTGAAGCCCGATGGTACAGTGGTCAATTATCAGGTATTGTCGTCTAACTCGCCATTGGTTACCTCGCAGGTAGGAAAGTTAATTCCTAACTTGAAATTTGACGCGATCTCTGGTCGATACAATCAGACGGTTTATCAGGAAGTGAAAGCAGAGATCGTCTGTGAAGGAGGAGTTGAGGTAGATCTACAATCTGTCCAGCCCATCATTCGTGACTAATCGAATAGCGTACATTGCGTTGAAGCAAGGCGACCGAGAATTATTCTCGGTCGTTCTTTTTTCCACATATCCACAATCCTCTTTGTGGATAACCTTTTCTGATCGTGGACAGGATCTGAGTCGCTCCCGCTACCTTTAAGATCGTTCTTAAATGGCAGTATGGCGCATGAGTAGCAACGCAAATTTTAAAGTAGATCCGAGACTGGCTTCCTTGCTAGGTGAGAATTATCGCTCTACAGAGCTGGCAATCAAAGAATTAATCGATAATGCTTTTGATGCTGACGCATCGGAGGTGTGGGTTTCTTTGCCCAAGCCTTTGACTTTGGACCCAATCATTATCAAAGACGATGGCACAGGAATGACTGTGGCAGAGGTACGGGATGAATACCTCAATATTGCGAGTTCCAGGGCTTCGCGAAAAGGAGAGCGAACCCGCCTCAAAAATAGACTTGTCAAAGGGCGTAAAGGAATCGGAAAGTTTGCGGGACTGATGGTTGCATCCCGGATGGAGGTACACACCGTCACGCGTGGGAAATTTACTCATCTCACCATTTTTCGGGATGAGCTGATTCGCGCAAAGCATGATTTGGAGCAAATCAACCTTCCTATCGCTGTGGGTGAAGAAAAAGGAATTGATCATCATGGGACTGAGATCATTCTCTCTGGAATCAACCAGCACTTTACGTTCCCTAACCCGGAGCGCCTCAAGCGGCTCTTGGTACTAGAATATGGGCGCACGCAAGACTTTCGTCTCTATGTAGATGGCGAGTTAGTGGATATCGAAGACATCCCCGGTGACGGATTTGAGCACGAAATTACCCTCTCCAACGGCGATTCGGCCCTGTTGCGCTACACCATCTCTGATGGGAGGAAGCCCTTGAAACAATCGGGACTCGCCATTCGCGTTGCTGGTAAAATTGTCGGAAGCCCACGATATTTTGGTCTCGAAGAGAAGGAAGAAATTCCCCCCAAACTGCTTCGTCGGTTATTTGGTGAGCTGGTTTGCAATAGCTTAGAGCCTTACGTCACTGCGGATTGGGGCGCGATCATCGACAACAGTGCCGAACTAATGGAGCTTGAAGCTGCCATCCAGCCACTTCTGTTAGCTTCTTTTCAAGAAATTTTTGAGCGAGAAGTGGACTTAGTCAAGGCTCGTCTCAAGCGCCAGACTGACCAGGGGCTATCTTTGGTACCGGCTCACAGGCGCAAATTTGCTGAGAGAGCCATGGATCAAGTCCTCCATAAATTCTATGGCGAGAGCGAGGCACGAGTTGCAGCCATCATTGGCTTGATTCTGGATGCCTTCGGGAAGAGCGAGTACTCCTGGGTGATGCAGCAAGTAGAAGCATCAAGAGCAGGGGATCAAGCTGAAATGATTCAGGCATTCACGGAGTTTGGCATGTTGGATGTCGCCCTCATTGCCCAGCAGTCGGCTCACCGGGTGGCGGTGTTACAAGACTTGGAACGCATTCTTCTCAGTCCGCTCACCAGTCCGCTACAGTTGAGGGAGGCATTAGCCAGCAACCTCTGGATTCTCGGCCATTACGCGATGCTCTCTTCGAACCAAGACCTTCACGAGGCCGTGAAACTCTATGTGAGCCATAAATACACCAACGGTCATGCGCATGAAGCCCCGAACTTGCTGCTATTGCAAGATTTCAACAGAGGATTCCTCCTGTTGGACCTTCACGGTGCGGATCACACCATCACCCTGATGGATCGAAGGCGGGCTTTGGCATTTCAGGATGACCTCAAGGTTTATTTGCCCCAGCGCGACATTTCTGTCATGGTGTTGGGAGGCGCTGTCGAGGGTGGACTGGTGGACCAAAATCACAAGGCGAATGCGACCATCCGCTACCATTCTTATAAGTCTATGCTCAGTGAGGCCAAAGTCCAACTCAATTGGCTGCTCTCAGAAATGAATAAGCGGAAAGATTTTCCTTCAAGGGAAATGGTGATCGCATAAATCAAACGAGTTTCTCTCATTCCCCTTAATAGGCAATTACCTGTTGAGGGGAATTTGCGTTTGCCTCACCACTTTCTGAGGAGTGAAACCAGCTCGCAACAAATAACCTGTAAAGGCTACGTCCCCAATGACAGTTTCCACTGGCGTGAGCGCATGGCAGCTTCGGTTCATCTTCCCGAAACGATGCGTGGGTATGCTGAATGACAAACGGTTTAGGCACAGCAGGCCCCAATAACATGATGAGCGATTTTAGTCTTGCGCTTGCGTATTTTTCTGCGAAGCTGAGACAGGGATTTGTGTTTTTCCCCTTTGCCAGAGGCAGTTCTCCGAAAGGATTTCTCCACTTGAGTCAAGATGTATAATTCAGGGGTGCTGTAAAACAGGAGATTACAGAGGATGAGGTAAGACGATTATTAAAACGAAACACGTAATATTATCATTCTGTTTGTTTTGTATTTCGGAAGTACCTACCCTAGCTTTGATCCTGTTGAGCGCAAGCTTGACACAGAAGCTAGGGGTTAGGGTTGACTCTCCTGGTGATTGCCAGGGTTGAGTCCCCTAATTTTTTTCTCGGACAATGGAAGTAGGGGTGGAAAAAAGGAGACAGTCCGCATTGCGGGCTGTCTCCTTTTTGGTGCTATGATGGAAGGTGCTATGATGGAAAATGCAAGTTGTAGCGGGACTATTTCGATTGAACCTCTCACTTGATCTTATACATGAGTGAGAATCCTACACCGCCATGATACATCTTCTTTTCCACCCCCAAGGACCCAGATCCCTTTGTTTTTTGCAAACTGAGGAGCGTATAAGGTTCCACTTGCATAAACCAATTCGGCGCCAACTTAATGTCGATTCCAAACCCGCCGAAGATGTTGCCTGCGTAGGTTTCGAGACTTCTCTTTTGGCCACCTGCTGGATTGCCGAGTCGGAGATTACCCGCATTGTCTGTCCTGGGAAAGGGTTGAAGTTCGCCGCGTGTTTGGTAGAGCTGGTACTCTTCTTTCAAAGAGACCATCGCTACTACCCCGGCCTGCCCGTAGATTCGAATTTTATCCGAACTGCTGGGGAGGTAGTACCTTGCAAATAGCGGAATCTCAACTAGTTGAAGCTCTGCATCAATGAGGTTTTCGATGTTCTGGCCATTGGGTGTGTAGGAGAAAAATCGGTGTGAAAACTCTCGGTTTTCGTATTGGAGGCCAGTCACGATCGACACTTGCTCAGTAAGTCCAAGCTCTACCCGAAGTCCGGCCACATAGCCGGGACTGGTGAGCGAACTGCTCAGCTCGGCGCGGGTACGGCCCCAACTGGCATAAGTGCCCACGGCTAGCGAGCTGAAGTGCTTGTGCGGCGCAAAATATTGAGTCCACGTGGGCGCCTTTTCAGGGAAAGCCAGTTCCGACCAGCTGTGATTTCGATGATGGATTCGCTGAATGGACTCGAAGGAATGTTCGTGAGGATTAGTAATAGGGGCGCTAGTCTGTGCGTCGTCGAGTACCGTATTTTCCGCTTCAGCCGGAATGTTATGCGTTATTGAGGCGGTCCATTTGCTACCTGTCCAAGGGTTGAAGTTGGCGGGGCCTTTTGCGACCCAAGCTTTATCGTGCTGGTCAGTATCCTGAAGTCCAGGCTTTTTATCTGAACTGCCTTCCGCGTGTGCTGTAGCGGAGGATGTTAAGGACTCGGTAACTCTTTCTGGATACTGGTGCGACTGCGAAGGGAAATCGATGGAAAGGGAAGTCCGCTGAAGGGAAGTCCGTAAACCGGGCGAGACCAGCGGGATGAAGATCGAAAGCAATAGCAAGACCACGGCTGCGACGCTCACGAGATTTTGCCACTGGAAGTACCAGGGCTTATGACCCAGCCATTGCCGGGAGAATATCTTCCAATCAGAATTCCGGAAAGCGACCTCGTAGGGGGAAAGTTGGTGACGCATCTGGGCATAGACAGGACCATCCAGCTTGGTGGACATGTCGAGCCAGTCTTCAGGAAAATAAGGAAGAGAAATGCGCTCAATGGCTTCGCGTATCGCTTGGTCGAATGGAGTCCCATCTAAGCGGGAGGCCATCTGAGACCAGTCATCGGGTAGGGAATCGATGTGAAGTGCTTCGAGCTTGTGACGAATCAGGGATTCTTCTGGAAACGTAGTTTCCTCTTCGATCTCGATCAAGGAAGACGAGAGGGGTTCTTCGGAAAACCCTTGACCCATGAGTGGCAGGACGGCAGCCCTTGGGAACTCATCATCCATGAGGGCAGAAAATGCTTCCCAGTCGGAGGGAGTTGGTTCTAATTCGAGGTCTGACAGGGAAGTTTTGATCGCTTGGTCAAGAGAGAGAGGTGCGGATAGCGGCATCAAGAATTCTTCAACAAAGAGTTCCCAGTCTCCTGCTTCGAGCGGAACCTGCCAACCTGTCAGCTTAGCGCGAATCTCTCGGTCCTGCGATTCTTCAGGCATAATGCTCCCCCTCCACCTTTCTTTTGATAATGCGAGACTTGTAGATCATCGCTTGTAATTTGGCTCTTGCTTTGGCGAGATTAGACTTTGAAGTGCCTTCACTGATACCCAACATCTCTCCCACTTCCTTGTGTGAATATCCTTCGATCACATATAGATTGAAGACTGTACGATAAGCAGGAGACAATTTTTGGACCATCTCTAAAATTTCCGAGGCACTCATATCTGAGACGACATCGCTCATGTCCACCTCGTGGATGGCCTGATTAATTTCTACCAAATTGGGCCGCTTTGCCGCTTTGCGGTAGTGATCAATGGCTGTATTGATCATGATACGACGAATCCACGCACCCAAGTTCGTCCCACGATGGTACTTACTCAGATTAGAAAACACCTTCATGAAGCCTTCATGAAGAACGTCTCGGGCTTCTTCTCGATCGTTGGAGTATCTCATGCAGACAACCATCATGCTCCCATAGTATTTTTCATATAGGTGCTTTTGGTATTGACGTCCGCCCAGCAGACACCCTTCCACGATCTGTTCTTCAGTGAGCTGTTGAGGCTTCATGGGAATGTGGATTAATTTATCAACGCATTGCAAAAAAGATGGGTTGCCCTGCGTAGATGGAGAGTGAAGACAAATAAAGGTAGAGGTAGTTGAATCAAATAGGAGATAAATAATTGGTGATAAAATCAAGGTTCACGTACGGTAAATTTACTCAAAGAACTCTATCCCCCCTGCTGTCAAGAAAAAAACCCGAGGAAGAATCGTGTCCACCAAAAATTGCAGACTATCTTTACTCTTTGAAGATGGTGAACATCCAATGTGGCTTCGCCTTTTAGTTTGATCAGGCGCGGACGTGATGAAGGATCCTATGTTAAGAATGAGTTGTTTTTTCTCATTGAGTAGGAAGGTTTCGGGAATTTCGCTATTTTTTAGTTAATACATTGAAAAGTAGCTGCAATGCTTTCCTTTGATTCGGCACCAAATGCTTTTCAATATCTTGTGACTCACTGTTCATCCACACTGGCAGGATGATCAGATTAGCAATAGACACGGTGGAACAACAATTGACTGCGGCCCAAGCCAACCTAGCCCAATCCCTAAAGCGGTATTTTGGCTATGATGCGTTTCGAGGAAAACAAGAAGACGTCGTAAAAAACGTCTTGATGGGAAAGAATACGTTCGTCATCATGCCTACTGGAGCTGGCAAATCGCTTTGCTATCAACTCCCTGCTGTCATGATGGAAGGAACAGCGCTGGTGATTTCTCCCCTCATCGCTCTAATGAAAAATCAGGTGGACCAGCTCCAGGCTTTTGGAATTGAAGCTGGATTTCTCAACAGCTCCATGAGCAGGAATGACTATGAGGCTGTGAAGCAAAAAGTGCTGAGCCAAACTCTCAAACTCCTCTATGTAGCGCCGGAATCCCTCGTCAAAGAGGAATTCATTGAATTTTTGAAGCAGGCTCGTGTCAGCTTTCTTGCTGTGGACGAGGCACACTGTATCTCAGAGTGGGGCCACGACTTTCGTCCTGAATATCGCCGCATCAAGGAGATCATTCAGCGCTTGGGGAATGTGCCCATCATTGCGCTCACAGCAACAGCTACTCCCAAGGTGAGACAGGACATCCTGCACAACCTCCACGTAGAAAATGCTGACGTATTCCTCACCAGCTTCAATCGTACGAATCTATATTATGAGATTCGCCCTAAAATCTCCGGACAGCACACCACTACGGAGATCATCAAGTACATCAAGCAGCATCACGATAAGTCTGGAATCATCTATTGTCTGAGCCGGAGAAAAGTAGAGGAGATTGCAGAAGTTCTGAATGTGAATGGGATCAAAGCGGTGCCTTATCACGCGGGACTGGACCCACACACCCGAACACGTCATCAAGACATGTTCCTCAATGAAGAAATCCATGTCGTGGTGGCTACCATTGCTTTCGGAATGGGGATCGACAAGCCAGATGTGAGATTTGTGATCCACTATGATGTGCCTAAGAGCATCGAAAGCTACTACCAAGAGACGGGCCGTGCAGGCCGCGATGGACTGGAGGGTAATTGTGTTCTTTTCTATGACTTCAACGACATCGTGAAGCTGGAAAAGTTCATGAAAGACAAGCCGATCAGCGAAAAGGAATCGGGTAAAGCTCTCCTGTATGAAATGGCGGCCTTTGCCGAATCAGGTGCTTGCCGCCGCAAAATGATGTTGCACTATTTCGGTGAGACATTTGACGAAACGCGCTGCAACGGCATGTGTGACAACTGCCGAACTCCCAAGGAGACTTACCAAGCCATCGACGATGTGACGCTGGCCTTGACTACGGTCGAGAAAGTCGGGCAACAATTTGGCGTCAACCACCTAGTACAAGTCCTTCGGGGAGCCGAAAACCAGCAGACCCTCCTTTATGAGCATCAAAAGCTCGCCGTACATGGCAAAGGTGCCAGCTACAGCGACAAAGAATGGAAAGCCATTTACAGCCAGCTCATTATTCAGGACTACCTGACAAGGGACATTGAAGAATATGGCAACGTGAAGCTAACTCGAAAAGGAAAGAAGTTTCTTGATATGCCTGCCAAAATTAGTCTGTTTAAATACAGAAATTTTGAGGCCATGGGACAGGAAAATGTGCCGCTGGAAAGCTTCAAGACCTATGACGAAGAGTTGTTTGAAGAATTGAAGTCGCTCAGGAAAAAATTGGCTCGGGAAAAGGGGATTCCTCCTTACGTCATATTTCAAGACCCCTCTCTTGAAGACATGGCTACAAAATATCCCGTGTCGATGACTGAATTTCACAACATCACAGGGGTTGGGCAAGGAAAAGCACAAAAGTTTGCTGCACCCTTCATCAAGCTGATCGGTGATTACGTAGAAGCACAGGGGATTGAGCGCACCACAGAGGTGGTCGTTAAGTCAGCTCCCCGCAAGACCATGAACAAGCTCTTCATCATTCAGCACGTAGATCGCCGCACACCCCTCGACCAAATCGCCGGGCTCAAAGGCATGGAATACACAGAACTACTGGAGCACATCGAGCAAATTGTCTATTCCGGCACCAAGCTGAACCTTGACTACTACATTGAAGAGCAAGTAGATGAGGACCGAATAGAAGAGATTTTCGATTACTTCATGCATTCGGACACCGACGATCTCGCAGTGGCAGAAGCCAATCTTGGTGAAGATGTCAGTCAGGAAGAGATTCGTCTCGTCAGGTTGAAATTTATCTCCGAAGTCGGGAACTAGTGCTCCGAGGGTGAAGGAATTGTGTATCTTTCGTTATCTGGGTTGATTGAACCTACATTGAGCCATGTTTGATGTGGTTTTGTAAAGCCAACCGTGCACCTTTCGCTTGTTGTGAACACTTGGTTGGCTCACACCCTTGACTAACCACGCCTTTCTGAGGTAGTCACCTTTTTTCCCATCAGGGTTTGTTTCCTTTGTCAATGGCAGATTGTAGATTTGCCTTTTGGCTCATATTGACCATCGATTTGTTATGGATATTGTTGATCAACTCCAGAATTTGGAGGATAAATTTTATGGGGAGTGGGAAGAAAACCGCGAACAATTGGTCGCGGCACTGACCAACCTTCACCTTGAAGCTGCCGAAGATCAAGGCAAATTCAGCCGTTTTCTGGTGCAAACCGCCGACCGTTTTGGCGGAATTTATATTCCTTACCTGTTTTGGGACAAGCTCGCCTATTTTCTCCATGCTGAGGAGCAGCGTAGCTACCTTCAGGATCTAATGGTGAAATTTGCCAACTCAAATTTTGAGCCGGAAGAACAGTCAAAAATGAAGCTCCTCCTCGTCGTTTATTTTGCCAAAGAGAAGGAGTTTGAGATCAATAAAATCCGCGCCAAAATCATTGAGAAGTCTCACCCAGAAGTCAAAGAATACTATCTGAAACTGCTGAATTTTACTGAAAAAAATCAGAAGGCCACGGATATGTATTGTGAGAAATTCGAGCTTCTGAAAGGAATCCACCCCGACTTTGATCTGATAGGCCTCCCCATCACCCAGGTTAGGGAAAGACTTGAGGAGGTATAATCGGTAAAAGTTCCTTGTTAGGGGTATTTTTGTCCGACTTCTCTTGCCGCGCGTATGCTTTTTGTGAATGTAATGTTCGTAGAACTTGCGTGCTTGTGAATCGAAGGGCACTTCCTTTCTTACCGCTTGATTCGTACGTGCGAACCAACTGGTAACGGAATGAGACCTATCCCCAACTTGCTTAGCCTCCAAGCTCAACACTCCAATTCTCTTCTGGACGAAGTCTGGCGGAGATTCGTTGAAGACCGCGATCCGATGGACGGTGACCTCACTGGACTCTCAGAAATCCATGAGTTAGATGCTAGCTGTTTGCCTTTAAGGCAGGTAGATGACTTTGCGTCTTTTCAGGGATTACGATATCTGGATCTCAGTCTCACAGAGGTGGAAGATCTTTCCCCTTTGGCTTTGCTACCCGACCTTAAGGAGCTGCATCTCACTTTCCATCGCGGAAATGAGTTGAAGGGCTTGGAGAAGCTCACTCAGCTTCACATCTTGGATATTTCATATCCTCGCCGCCCAATTCTCTCTCTGGATAGGTTGAGCCATTTGGAAAGTCTCGAGGAACTGTATTTGAATGGTTGCGGCATTCGCACCGTGGCTCACCTCGTCCCACTGGAAAAACTAAAGATGCTTACGCTTTCCTTTAATCCGATCCCCAAAGAAGAGTTGATCGCCTATCAAGAGCTGATGCCGAACTGCGCCTTACTGACTTGATTTAATACATAAAGAGCCAGACCCCAAGTCTGAATCTTGCCGCCTAAAGGTCTTCGTACACCTTGGTGTCGGCGTCACCCCAGAGGCGCTCCAACTGATAAAAACTCCTTTTGTCCTTCAGAAAAACGTGGACGACGACATTGATATAGTCCACGAGCACCCATTCCCCTGTCTGGAGGCCCTCCTTAGCATGGGGTATTTCTCCTGCATCTTTTTTCATGATCTTGAGCACAGACTCCGCCAGGGCTTGTACATGGGTATTGGAAGTGCCTGTACAGACGATGAAATAATCAGTGACGGCGCCACTTGATTTTCGGAGATCCATCCGTACAATATGTTTTCCCTTGACTTCTTGGAGAGCTCGCACGGCCACTTCGGAGAGAGCCTGCGCAGTCAGCGCGATTTTCGTCATGCAAAAAAGATAATCAGTCTAGTTGATAAGAATGGGAGGAAGAAAGTGGAAGGATCCCCAAAGGTGGATTGATGCATTCGCGAATCCTGTTGAAGGAATCTCAGTGGGCAAAATTCGGATATTTTTCTTAGTTCTGTAGCGAAATTTGGGGGAAGGCCGAAGGTCTTGCTCTTTACGCAGCTTAACGTGGCTCATAGCCAAAGGAAATCGCAAGAGGAAAGCCAACTTTCAACAGCTTTGTCCCCGTGTGGTCCCACTTGGACGGCTAGATAAGTTAGCAGATATTCGAAATATACGCACAAAAGTTAATCGTCCATGCCAGACCTTCCTTCTTGGCTCGCTCCCAGCACCATTCCTCATGCGGAAAAGCGGGTAATTGGCTCCGTGATAAGATTTTTGCCTGATCATCCTTCCACCAATCTCTGGGCGATGGAGGAATTGAGTGCTGGAGCGGAAGAGGGCTTGGTATTGGTCACTGATCATCAGACCAAAGGTCGGGGCCAGCAAGGTACTCGCTGGGAAAGCGAGAAAGGAAAGAATCTCACCTTCAGCGTTGTGTTGCGGGCAAAGGGATTGGAGTCCCAATTATTTGATTTGAGCAAAGCCATTGGCCTTGCCATGCAGAAAGCTTTGTCGGCTTTGCTCCCAAGGGCCAACGTACAGATCAAATGGCCCAATGATTTGCTGATTGACCAAAAAAAAGTGGCTGGAATTCTCATTGAGAGTCAGTGGGAAGGCAGCCGACTGAAGGGGACCGTGGTTGGGATTGGGCTGAATGTGAATCAGACTCAATTTATGCCAGTAATCGCCCCCAGAACTACCTCCTTGGCACGAGAAGCAGGAAAGCCATTTGACCGGAGGGGGGTGTGGATGTGCTTGCTTGATCACCTTGAAGAAGGGTACCGTACCTTTCAGACCGAAGGTCGGGGCGGTCTCGCCCGGCAATACCTCTCTGTACTCTACGGTTATCAAGAGCCCGTGCAGATCCGCTGGCAAGGGGGAGCTGGAAAGTACCCGATTCTTGGAGTGAATGAACAAGGCCATCTGGCCATACAACTTCCTGAGGGAATCCGCCACTTTGACCTGAAAGAGGTGGAGTTTGTGTGGGAATGACAGCTCGAATGGGAGTGTCCTTTACGGTTTTCTATAGGTTGACACACCGAACATGATGCACTATCTCGCCATAGATACCGGAAATACCCGAACCAAACTTGGACTTTTTACAGAAGCGGGTCGCTTGGTAGAACGAAATACCTGCGACACCGAGGAAGCGCCACAAATGGCTGCTTCGTGGGCAGCAGCGCAAGGAGGGGTAGTGGTAGTAGGATGGTTGAGCACCGCGAAATCTTGGTCTCCTGAGGCCTGGGAACCTTTAACAGAATTGGCTACGGCGCATATCTATCAGATTCATCCCGGCATTAAGTGGCCTTTTCCCCATCGATATCAAACGCCCGAAACCCTAGGTGCGGACCGATTTGCAGGGATCGTAGCGGCGTGCAACCTCTCTCCCGGAAAGCCCGTCTTGGTGGTCGATGCTGGAACGGCGATCACCTACGATGTCGCAACGAGCGAACCAATGTACTTGGGGGGAGCCATTTCTCCAGGCATACAGATGCGATATGATGCGTTGCACCATTTCACAGCAAGGCTGCCGCGTTTGTCACCCAACGGTAAGCCGCCCCTCATCGGTGATTCTACCACGGAGAGTTTGCGTGCTGGAGTAGAAGGAGCTGCGATTCAAGAGATGAATGGGATGATTCAATCTTATCGAGCGCAGGTTGGGGATCAGCTTCAGGTATTCCTCACCGGGGGAGATGCCGAATCCTTTGAAAAGCAACTGAAAAACATCAATTTTGCCGACAACTCACTCGTACTCCGCGGGATTTATTTCATACTCAAGCACATAGCTTCCACATGATCATTCGGATTGTTCTTACGATGGCCCTTTTGGGAACAAGCGCTGCCACGCTCCTTGCCCAAGAGCTGACTGTCAGTCCTTACTCCCGCTACGCGATTGGTGATATTCTGAGTTCTACCACGACCCGAAATGCGGCGATGGGGGGAATGTCAGTCGCCTCAGACAATTTTTTTTCGATTAATCGGGTCAATCCTGCTAGCTATGCAGACCTGTATTTCACCACGATGGATGTTTCGGGCTTTTTTCAAGCTAGCCAGATCAACACGGAGGAGGGAACAGGCGTGAGGTATAATGCAGGAATTCAAAACGCTGCTTTTGCATTTCCTTCCAATAAAAACCTGGTGCTGGTCATGGGATTTTCTCCCTACAGCTCGGTGGGATATGAGATCACGGGTCGCAGGCCCATTGTGGTGGCAGACTCAGCCCTGATTGAGGAAACGACTTACACGGGGAGTGGCGGGTTGAATCAAGGATTTATTGGCTTGGGCTTGAGATTGTTTAAAGGGCGACTCAAGCTAGGGGTCAATGGCCAATACAACTTTGGGAATACACAATACAACTGGAACACGATCGTGTATCGGTCCGATTCGGTGCCAGCCACAAACTTTTTTCCTATATCTACTTTGCAGGATGTGTTTGTCAACGGCTGGATCGGCACTGCTGGAATCATGTTCGAGGACACCCTCAACGCTCAAAAGCGGACCACCTTTCGCCTCGGCGCTTTCGCTGATTATACGTTGGGGATGGATGGCGATCGATTCACACAAGTCAGCAATGGCTTGATCACCGATACTTTGGCTACAGAATTTGGTTCGGTAGTGGTGCCTCCCAGATTCGGTTTTGGTCTGATGCTGAGTCGCTTTGCCCATTGGTCTGTAGGTGCGGATGTGATGTATCAAGACTGGTCTCGGTTTCAATATTTTAATACGCCAAGCAATTTAGGCCGCGAAATCCGGGTAGCTGCTGGCGCAGAAATCATTCCGAACATTGAGTCTCCAAAGTACTATCAGCGCATCGACTATCGATTTGGCGGCTATTATCACCAGACCTATTTGCTCTTTAACGGCAAGCCAGTACCGGACTATGGCGTGACTTTTGGGCTGGGACTGCCAGCAGATGCGAAAGGCAATTCGCGCTTTAATCGCGGCAGGGCCGTGTCTCGAATCAATATCTCAGCAGAACTGGGCCAAAGAGGAAGCATTGGGGGAGGATTTCCCTTGGAAGAACTCTATGCCAGAATCCGCATAGGTGCCACGATCAATGACCGCTGGTTTATTCAACGGGTGGTAGACTG
The DNA here is from genome assembly GCA_036835375.1 of Bacteroidota bacterium. GTDB lineage: Bacteria > Bacteroidota > Bacteroidia > J057 > J057 > JANQTF01. The sequence goes on along the minus strand of DAITMB010000008.1, from coordinate 21,301 downwards.
AGCGGATGCTCCTAAAATGGCCTTCAAACGATCTCGCAAGCGAGAATCCAATAAACTGAATGTATGCAAGCCCTGTTTCGGTGTGTGCTGACCGGATGGCTCTTTGTGTCTCCGTGGCTGATCGTAGGGCAACCGAGTGACTTTCAGGTGTTTTTGCAGGCAAGTCTCCGAGAAGACTACGACGAAGCGCTTCGATATCTCTCCCGGCAGCCTGATAGTGTGCTTCAGCTAGAAACGTGGCTGGCCCGGGAGGAGGCATTTCGCTTAGAACTTATCCAAAAAAGTCGGGTGCCATTGAGTCCCCCTGCGCAAGCTGGGCTACTCCGGGCCCAAGCATTGCTCGCCTACTTGCGTCCTGAACAAACGATCGAGTGGCATGCTCAATCAGCTGAGACCGTCTTGTTCTACCAGAGCAGCCTGGCGGATTCGATTCTGCCCGTTTTGACAAGGAGCTTGAAAGGTCGTGTTTACGAACTTCGTCCTATCGTGTGGCAAGAGCTGGCTCGCGCCATGCTGGAGCGCATCCCCAATGACCAAAAGTCATGGAACGAATGGCTGGATACGTACCAAGTCCTGGATTATGTCCTGATTCAGATGCCAGTCATTTCGCCTGAACTTTTGGGGCAGGCAGATCAGAGAAGAAAAGAACTTCGTGCGTTCCTTAATGTGTATGGAGAGGACTGCGAAGCAGTGTATGCGCGTGAAGATTCACGCGTAAGATTGGGGTTTGCCACCCCGGCGGAGTATGCCAGGCTGTTTATTCTCATGGAGACCAAAGCTTGTGGTTGGACGGCAAGTGAAGATACCATTCGCAGGCGGGCGGCTCAGCTTGGCATTTCCCCTTATATTTTGCTGCGTGCTGCGGAGAGCTACCTGGAACAAGAGGTTTTTTGGGAAACCCAGCGGCTCTTGATGCTGGCAGTAGATGCGGAAAAGGATCCGCGCATGAAGGCTGCCATGGAGCTTCGGATGGCAGGTCTCTACGCGATTCGAAGAAGTTTTCGTTCAGCCAGGCTCCATGCGCGGCAGGCGGATGAGCTTTATCCTGCTTGGGGACAGCCCTTGATATTTCTGGCAGACCTCATCGAGTCCTCTGGAGCCATGTGTGCCGACAGTCGTTTAGAGCGGTTGGCCCTCACTTACCTTGCAATTGACTACACTACAGAAGCGGCACAGCGCAATCCCGCTCTTTATCCGGAGGCATCCGCGCGTCTTCGGTTCTTGGAAAATCGCATCCCACCACCAGAGGAGCTCGCCTTTTTAGGATTGCGGATAGGTGATCGCATTCCGATTACTTGCTGGATCAATGAGGTTGCGAGGGTGCGCTGAGCTTGCCTCCTTGGTACCAACAATTCCGTCCCTGCGTCGTACCTTCGCAGCTTACAGAAGCCTTTGCTGCTTCCTTATTTATTGGTCCGGTTTTTCTTTGCTGCTTTTTAAATTATGGAATACGCTCGCACCCCCATTCTCATCATCGGTACAGGGGCAGAAGCCCGCATTGCGCTAGACATTGCCAATGCTTTGGATGTAGTGGTCTATGGTTTTTTGACTGAAGAGCCGGAAGAAGTCCACCAAGAGCTTAACGACATCCTCATAGTCAGCGAACTAGGGGGCGCCGACGCTGAGAAACTGTTTCAGGATGAGCATACCAAACTGGTGCTTGCCGTGCGCGAAATCTCCAAACGGACGGAGTTGGTCGAAGAGCTCTCGAGCAAGGTAGCTGACATGGTCACGCTGGCCCACCCTACCGCACTTATTTCTCCCTACGCCAAACTGGGAGAAGGTTGCCTCATTTATCCCTATGTGACGATACTGGCCAATAGCCTCATTGGCTCATTTACCTTGATCATGGCCGGGGCAAATATCGGTGCCGACGTAGATCTTGGCGAATATGTGACAGTCAGCCAAGGCGCGCAGATCGGCAACGGTGCAGTAATTGGCGATGAGTGCTTCATCGGGGCAGGAGCCATCGTTCAGCCTGGGGTGACTGTCGGTAGGGAGTCCCTGATTGGTGCTGGCGCTGTAGTGCTCAAGGATGTTCCAGAGAACGCTACCGTATTCGGAAATCCAGGGAAGCAATTAGGTCAATAAGCCTCTGCTTTCGAGGGTTTTCCTCCTCCGCTTTACAACATGGATGCTAAATATTGGGGTTCAAGTCGCGGAGGATGATGAGTGCTTTGTGCATCCGCTTTTCGACAGCTTTGACGGAAAGTTCAAGTCGCTCGGCGATTTCACGATAAGTGAGTTTGTCGATCCGATTCATGAGAAAGACGATCCTGTGCTTTTCAGGCAGGGAAGAAATCGCTTTTTCCAGTTTGATCTTGAATTCCGCCTCTTCCATGAGGTATTGAGGCGTTTCGGTTGAAGATTCCCTCTGCGGGCGCTTCTGAAACTTGAGCACGACCTTTTGGTGCTTCACCTCGTTGAGGAAAAGATTGTTTGCGATGGTGAATAAATAGCTTTTAACCTTGTCTGGGTCTATGCTTTGGCGCTTTTTCCAAAGAATCATAAAAGCTTCTTGAGCGAGGTCCTCGGCCTGCTCCAGATTCCCTGACTTATAGTAAAGGAACTTGCGTAAGCCTCCATACAAGGAGTCAAACAATTTTCGAAAATCGTCGGGATTATCCCAAGAAAAGCCTTCGTTCTCTTCCATGGAAGCCAGTCGCGTCACGTGGGGAAAAAGATACGGGTGAAACAGCGTAGAATGCAACCCTGCGACAAAATGATAGAGGAAATCTCGGGTCTCAGACAAGTAGCGGCGTCCTGGGTTTATTCATCTCAAGTCGGGAAGTTACGAGAGAAAGCCACTCATACTGCGATGCAGGCAATTTTTTTATTTTTGATGGGGAAGGTAGGGTAAATCGAATAGTGGCTGTACTTCATTCACACGTGTATTGAAGGCGACCGCCTTACCAAAACCACTCTAATCGAATTACCGGGCTCTTGAAGGGACCGGTAATTTTTGTTTTAAAGCGAGTTTCGTTGATTCGGTTTGGAGAATGAAGGAACAGTTATCGAGGCTTCGAAGGTCGGTTGCCTGAGATGTGGCGCTGTTGGTCGGACCGAAACCGCGTCATGTCAGTCGCGGACTTCGCGCGGTGCTTGGTGATCCGTCCTTGTACCCTGGCCCGCCACCGCTGCCAACTTTTGGGCTTGAGATGCTTGCGCATGAGTTCTATGACTGCTTGCTCTTTCAAGCCAAATTGTGCCTCAATGGCATCAAACGGCGTGCGGTCCTCCCAGGCCATTTCGATGATCCGGTCGATGTCTTCTTCTGTGAGGTCAGTACTCATGAAGGTTTGAACACAGAAAGCACCTTGATGGTTTTGTGCGCTGAACCCCCTTCAAAAAATATCTACCTTGCGTCATGCATTGCTTGCTTGCCATCCAAGCCTCATTAGCTCTCCAGGTTGCCAGTACGGTGGTTGGGGTATCTTTTTTTGCGCTGGTGGGGGTATATGCAGAGCGGAAAGTGAGCGCCTTTATTCAAGATCGGTTGGGGCCGATGGAAACAGGGCCTTACGGCATTTTTCAAACCTTTGCAGATGTGATCAAGCTGCTACTCAAGGAGCCGATCGTACCTGCCGCTGCTGACCGGGGGCTGTTCGTCCTTGCGCCTGTGGTGATTTTTGTGTCAGTGTTTGCGGGATTTGGAGCATTGCCAGTAGCGCCGCAGGTGCTGGGCCAAGACTTGAGCGTAGGACTACTTTTTGTGCTGGGTGTCGTCGCCATTGATGTCTTAGGCTTGCTCATGGCAGGCTGGGGATCCAACAACAAATACGCCCTCATGGGCGCAGCCCGGGCTGTCAACCAAATCGTGGCCTATGAAGTACCCGCTGCCATCGCGCTTCTCGCGGCTGTCATGATGCTCGGGACGCTCAGCCTTCAGGATATTTCTGCGCGGCAGGGCCTTTTTTCTGATGAAAGCATGTACTTCCTGGGCTTCCTCCCAGTAAATAATGTAGGCGGATTCATGGCTTGGTCCGTCATTCGATATCCCCATTTGCTCCTAGCCTTTGTGATCTATTTCATTGCATCACTCGCAGAGAGCAATCGAGCGCCATTTGACTTGCCCGAGGCGGAGTCAGAGCTGGTGTCTGGCTATCACGTGGAATATAGCGGATTCCGATTTGCCTTGGTCATGCTGTCGGAATATGGGAAAATGCTATTGGTATCGATCATCGCGGCCACAGTATTTTTGGGAGGGTGGAATACCCCCTTTCCGAATATCACGATCGGTGATTGGCAGTTATCCTTGGCTTCATGGACTTCAGGAACTCCCGGGACACTTGCAGGCACGTTGTGGGGCACGTTCTGGATGCTACTCAAGTCGCTGATCCTCGTCATGGGGCAAATGTATCTTCGCTGGACCTATCCACGCGTGCGCATGGATCAACTCATGACCTTGGCCTGGAAATATCTTACGCCATTAGCTTTTTTGCTGTTTGTGATCAGCGGAATCTGGAAGCTGCTGGAAGTATATGGCGGATAAACCGCCTCGCATTTTTTTAGAAAAGATGATAGCCGAGCACGTGAGACATAATCACGTGCCCTTTGAGTTGAGTCAATGGGCTCAGTCGCAGTCGATTGTCCAAACGTGAATCAGGCAACTTTCATCGGAGCCCTTACACCGCAGACATCTGATAGGCACGCTCGTTTTTGCCTTCCCAGAAATTCAAATATGCCTGATTGACCACTTTGTTCCCTCCTGGTGTAGGATAGTTTCCAGAGAAATACCAGTCTCCCAAGTGCTCAGGAATGGCTTTAGCCAGATTTTCCAGTGGCTGGAAAATGATCTCCAACTCAGGCTTGAAGTCGTTAGGGCGAAGAATCTCAGTAATCTTAGCAGAGATTTCGTCCTCGGTGAAGGGCGCATAAATTTCCTTGACCACATTCTTCTCGGTCATGGCACCTTCTTCCTTCATGGCCACGATCTTGCGATAAACCCGCTCTAGCAAGTTGTCCATGCCCCTGTCCCGAATCAACTGCACGGCAGCTTGGAAGGCGATCAACTTGCTGATTTGAGACATATCAATGCCGTAGCAATCGGGGTAGCGGATCTGTGGCGCAGATGACACAATCACGATTTTTCGCGGCTTGAGCCGGCTGAGGATGTGAAGAATCGACTTGCGAAGTGTGGTTCCACGCACGATGGAGTCATCAATGAGCACGAGATTATCGATGTCATTGCGAACGATTCCTCTCGTGATGTCATAAACATGGGATACAAGGTCGTCTCTGGTAGAGTCATCCGCAATGAATGTGCGCATTTTGACATCTTTCAGGATAATCTTTTCTACCCTTGGCCGCATGTTGATGATACGCTCTAGGTCTTCTAGTTTAGGCTTGGGCCCCAACTCTTGGATCCATTCAATTTTTTGATTGTTTAGGTACTGCTCCAACTCCTTGACCATCCCCCAAAACGCGCTCTCAGCGGTATTTGGGATGTATCCAAAAATGGTGTTGTCAAGGTCATGTGCCACAGAATCCAATACTTTGGGCACAACAAATTTTCCTAAAGCCTTTCTTTCCCGGTAGATGTCCACGTCATTCCCACGCGAAAAATAGATTCGCTCAAACGAGCAGCTCAATTTGGGTTGGGGATCTGTAAACTCTTTGACTCGGACCGTACCGTCGGCCTTGATGGCAAGGATGTGGCCGGGGGGTAATTCTGGAATGTCTTTGGGATGCGCGTTGAAAATGACGGAAATGGCTGCTCGCTCCGAGGCCGCGACGACGTAATCTTCGCACACGTGATAGTAGCAAGGCCGAATTCCATTGGGGTCACGAACGACGAAGGCGTCCCCGTTTCCGACCACGCCTCCAATTACATATCCTCCATCCCATGCCTTGGCTGCATTTCGCATCATCTTCACCAAGCTCAGTTCTTCGGAGATGTGCTTCGCTCTCTCTGCGCGGCTAAAGCCTTCTTTTTTGAATTTTCGGTAGAGCGCTTCGTTGGCGACGTCAAGAAAATGGCCAATTCGTTCGAGCACCGTCTCGGTATCTGTTTGGTAGCGAGGGTGTTGACCCAGTTCTACTAATTTGTCGAAGAGATAATCTACGTTGGTCAGGTTGAAGTTGCCGGCGAGGGCTAGGCTTCTATTTTGATATTCAGAATTTCGAATGACGGGGTGTACCGCCTCTATCCCATAGGTGCCATGCGTGCCATAGCGAAGGTGGCCCAGAAGCACTTCTCCGGCGAAATCGAAGTGTTGCTTGATGATCTCAGCTTCTTCGTGGTGATCGGGAAAGCGTTGCTGGAGCGTCTTGACTTGAGCGTCGATCTGGTTGAAGATATTGGTCCAAGGCTCAGGCTGGTTGTCGCGGATGCGATGGATATAGGGAATCCCTGGTCTTACGTTGAGCTTTACTGTGACCAAACCCGCCCCATCCTGGCCGCGATTGCGCTGCTTTTCCATGAGGAGGTACATCTTATTGAGTCCCCAGAGGGCAGACCCATAATTGTCCTGGAAGTGATCTAGGGGCTTCAGAAGCCGAATCATGCCGATTCCGCATTCGTGTTTGATCTGGTCGCTCACGTGATTGATTTGTTGGTAAAGCCTGGCCCAAAGTTACGATACGATCACCAGAATGTAATCAGAATTCTTTTGTAATGAAAGTAATCCGTCGCTTGGATTACCCATTCGCCAAACTGCACCCTGAAAACGGCAAGTTGGGGGAGAAGTTGCCCCGAAACATGGTCTGCCCAGAAAGATTTTCTCCCGTGTCAGACGAAAGGATTTTGAAATTAAGACATTGATTATGAGAGAGTTGCCGTTGTGTCGGATTCGGTTTCCTTCGAAGTTGTCTTTGTGCGATGCCCGAAGTTGGGCGAAAGAGAAATGATTTGCGAAATTGGGCGCATGGAATCAATCCTTCTCCACGGGAGGGCCTTCCGGCCTTACCTCTCCGAGGGCGCTATTCGGGTGCGAGTGATCGACCTTGCACACCAGATTTCGCTTGCCTACCAGGGGGTCCAGTTCTTAGCGATTCCTGTTCTACAAGGTTCATTCTTGTTTGCGGCGGACTTACTGCGGGAAGTGAAGCAGTTGCACGAAATGTATTTCATTCGTGTGGCATCCTACGGCAGTGAGATGAAAAGTTCCGGTCAAGTGCAGTGGATGCTGGACTTGCCTGCTTCCTTGGATGGGCAGCATGTGTTGCTCGTAGAAGACATCGTTGACACCGGGCGGACCATTGACCTGATTCGGGCGGCTTGCATTGAGCGCGGAGCAGCTTCGGTAAAGGTTGCGACATTGCTATTTAAGCCCAACGCTTTTCAGGGAGCGTTGCAACCAGAATATGTGGGCTTTTCCATTCCAGACGACTTTGTAGTAGGCTATGGCTTGGATTATGACCAGCTGGGTCGCAACCTCAAGAGCATCTATCAATTGGAAGAATGAACAGTTGCTGGAGCTGAAGGTTGGCGCATGGCAGCAATCGTCTGCCGGATTCCCTCTTCGTAGCTTATGGCCTGCAAGCCAAACCTGTCGAGGAACTTTTGGGAGGAAAAAAGATAGTCCATTTCGTTCTGATACAGCATTTCTACTGATTCGCCCAGATAAGGAACAAAAACCCCCAACAGGCGCACCATCCACTTGGGCATGATTGACACGGCGGGCTTGGCGCCAAATTCGGCGGCGACCATCTCGACGAAAGCCCTGCCAGTAGGAGCACTCATGTCGGAAGGTAAATGCCAAGTCTGGTTGTAGGCATCCGGCGTATTGCCCAGCAGGGCAGTTCCCTTGGCTGCATCCACGATGTGGGTAAATGTGTGGCGTTTGTCTGCATTGACAAACCATTGAGCAGACTTGCCTTTGGCCAAGCGCTCAAACACCATGACTTGCGCAAAAGAAAGCGGGGTGTGCCCGTAGAAATCAGCTGCTCGGGCGAGAATGGCTTCTACCTTACCCTCTGCGACAGCTTCAAGGATCATGCGGTCAATTTGAGCACGCGCTTCTCCCTTGCGGCTGCTCGGACGAATGGGTGTCTCCTCAGTCATCCAGCCTTCGACTTTTCCATAGGGATACACATTATCGAAAAAGACGAGCTTGGCACCATGTTTTTCGCAAGCTGCCAACACATTGCCGATCAATATGGGCCAATCGCGTGCCCAGATTTTGATGTCGTAGGGCAGACCCACCGTGAGATAAACGATGTCGGACCCAGCGACGGCACGGTCGGCATCGGCGGGGTTCAGCAAGTCGGCGGGAAAAAGCGTTTCGTTGCCCAACACTGCTTTTGGGTGACGGCTCACGAGCCGCACTTGGTCAGTGTAGCTAGGGAGCACCTTGGCAAGCTCTGTACCGATGGCACCTGTGGATCCAAGAATGGTTTGCATAATAAAGGGGAAATATGATTTGTGAACAATGTTCAGGATTTGTACGGTGATTATATCTATGGGTTCAAGCGGATAATATGAGATGTGAAATTCCTCGATCGAAGGCGCTGGCGAGGGACTCATCAAATACACTCCGAGGAGAAAAAGTACCGTGGAGGGCTCCTATCGGCGAATAATCTTAGGTGGAGGCAAGCCAGCAACGCAGACAATCAAATTCATTTCTATATTTACCCGATGCAGAATTACGAAAAGTGAGAATACTTGAGTAAATCCGCCTTGTTTATCACTTCCATTTTCCACGTTTTGGGAACAGGCAAAAAACTTTTCCGGGGCAAGTCAAATGATGTTGTGTCAAGTGAAGGAATCAAATCTCCCATTTGTCAGGAGAAGGCTGCCGTCGATTTGATAGCTGGGATCACTTGATGTCAGGCGCTGTTTGTCAGCCGGATCTTATGCGTGTTTCCTCTCGTGTTTCTTCAAATTATTCATTAACCCTATGAGCGAACTTAACACTGGTCACCCACGCGGACTGTATGTCCTGTTCTTCTCGGAGATGTGGGAGCGCTTTTGCTACTACGGCATGCGCGTTCTCCTTACCCTGTACTTAGTAAAATCCCTAATGAAGGGAGATGCAGAAGCGAGTTTGATTTATGGAGCCTATACCGCTCTGGTCTATGCTGCACCGGTACTAGGCGGGCGCATGGCAGATAATTTTCTGGGGTATCGCTGGGCCATCATGCTGGGAGCGATCCTAATGGCGATTGGAGAATTTATGATTCTGGGCGGAACAGAAGATTGGTTGCTGATTGGGATGGGCGCGATCATCGTGGGAAATGGATACTTTAAAGCAAATATTTCTACTATCGTAGGAAAATTGTACGGAGACAATGATCCAAGAAGGGACTCAGGATTTACCATTTTTTACATAGGGATCAACATTGGTGCTTTCTTAGCCACGACTGTGGTCGCTTATGTGGGCGAAGAGATCGGATTTAAATACGGATTTGGGTTGGCTGGAATCGGTATGCTTCTTGGGTTGTTGATCTTCTACTTTGGCCGGGAAAGATACAGTGCAGCTGAAGGATTGGAAGTGCGCGAAGCTGGTCTAAAGCCTTTTTTGGGTCCGATCAACGTTGCGATGGCGATCTCTCTCGGATCTCTCTTGCTGATTCCCTTGTGCTATGTTTTGATCAGCAATAACGTGATTCCGATGGATGTATCGGGAACATTCTTGGCTGGATGGTATGAAAATCCTGCGGATGCGAGCTTTCCTTTGATGACGATCTTGCTATGTGGCTTGTTTGGGTATGTGGCTTGGAGCATGATCAAAGCTGGGAGAGAAGAAGGCGGTGTATGGCGGGACAGAATGGTTGCGCTGGTTATCTTCATGTTAATCAACGTTGTTTTCTGGGCATGCTTTGAGCAAGCAGGTACCTCTCTCACGCTATTTGCAGATAGAAATGTGGATCGGAGTATTTTTGGCTGGATCATGCCCGCATCTATGACGCAGTTTTTCAATCCGCTTTTCATCATGTTATTCGGATCGATTTTCTCGGTCATGTGGATTCGCCTCGATAAGATCAAGCGCAATCCCAGCATTCCGATGAAGTTTTCTCTGGGGATTCTCCAACTCGGCATCGGGTTTCTGATCACCCTGATCGGCGCACAGTTTGCGACAGATTCACTGGTACCGCTGATCACGCTGGTTTTTCTCTATCTCTTCCACACTACTGGCGAGCTTTTCTTGTCGCCCATCGGTCTATCAATGGTGACCAAATTGGCACCGACCCGGATTGCAGGAACAGCCATGGGGGGATGGTTTCTGAGCTTTGCCATTGCCAACTATGCCGGTGGGGCGATCGCTACATTGACAGGTGCAGAAGAGGGCAAGGAAGTTTTATCTGTATCTGAAGGATTGGCCAATTACACCTCCGTGTTCTCCAATCTTGGGTTTGTTTTGATTGGTATTGCGATCCTCATCGCCTTGCTAGCCAAGCCACTCAACAAACTCATGCACGGCGTGCGGTAACATACGCGGGACTGAGAGCTTGACGAAGCGATGAGGCCGCGTGATAAAATCAATGTCCGCAGCGGGCTGCATGCCACGCTGCGGACATTGTGCTGTGAAGAGCAAGGGAAAATGCCATGTTATCGAGGGAAATAGGCTGAGAGCTGGAACATGCTTTCAGAATATTCGCGGAACTCCCGCCAAACTTGTTTTGGGCAAAACCATTCGGGAGTGACAGTAACCAAAAAAAAGTCTCATATTTGCACGGAAAAGAGAAGGAAGAACTCCGGCGCATGAATTTTGTCTCTCACTATTTCCTTGACCAAGCTCGGTCCTCCAGCAGCCATTTTTTTTTCGGGGTCATCACGCCAGATCTGGTGGGTGTCTTTGATCGAAGGATCAAGCTGAAGCCTCACAGCCTTCCGCCCATAGAGGCTGACCACGTGAGCATGGGAGAGCTCTCCTTCTACAAAGGAGTGCTGCGCCACTTCGAGGTGGATGCTGTGTTTCATACCAGTGTGTTTTTCAATCGGGAGACCAAACTCCTTCAGGAAGAGCTTCGCGAATATTTTGACGAGGAGACCCTCCCCAGGAGCTACTTTATCGCGCACATTCTCCTCGAATTGCTCTTGGACAAGGTGCTCATTGAGGCACACCCCGAGGTGCTACCGACTTTTTATCAACACTTGCTCAATATCCCTTCGCTACAGCAACTTGAGCTCACGGAGTGGGTGTGTAGGGCCAAGATGCATCGATATCAAGCCTATCTCATGCGATTTCAGGAGCGCCAATACCTCTATGATTATCGAGACTGGAGGCACATTCTGTCTATTATGAGGCGAATCCTGGATAATCTCCGAATCAAGACAGGAGATGCGCTGCACCACCCCAATATGTTGCGGGTGCTCCGGGCCTATGAACAAAAGTTGCAGGGCTATTGGCCCGAGCTTTTTGTGGAAATGGACGAAAAACTGCGGACACTTTAAGCCCGAAGGAATCGCCGAGAGGATATCTCACTTCCTCCTTGCCTACCCGAGTCTTCCTCCCGATATTAGCGCCGCATTCAACTATCTTGTCATGCAGCCTATGCGCCTTCTGTTGTGGATCTTGTGTGTGAGCCCCATGTTGGGATTCAGCCAAACAGGCACTTTGAGTGGAAATGTCGCCGATTCAGAAACTAAGGAACCGCTCATTGGAGCGACCATCACGCTGGTCGGGACCTATGAAGGAGCCTTAGCAGATCAGAATGGACGTTTTCGGCTTTCTGCGGTCAAGCCCGGAGACTACTCGGTCAAGGTTAGCTATGTCGGATACGCGGAGAAGATTTTCAATGGAATATCCATTCGAGCTGGGGAGACCCGCAACCTGGAGGTTTTTTTGCAACCTGCTTACAAGACCCTCGGCGAAATAGAAATCGTGGGAGATCGTGGCTTGATCGACTTAGAATCAGGCCAGTCGAGTGTGAGAATCGGGCAAGAATTGCTTGCCGAGATGAATGCAGTCAATATCCAAGACGTGGCAGCCATGCAAGTGGGAGTCACGCAGTCGCCCGATGGGATTCAGATTCGCGGTGGCAGAGTATATGAGACGGAATACCTAGTCAATGGAATCTCGGCGCAAGATCCGCTGGCAGGCACTGGATTTGGAGTCGATGTGAATACCCAAGCCGTGCAAAATGTGGAGATTACCACCGGTGGCGCGGGAGTAGAATACGGAGGTGGATCCTCGGGTGTGGTGTCCACTCGCATCCGGGAAGGGGGCAGTAAGTTCGCTCTGAATGCTTCCTACATGCGCGACAACTTAGGCTTCGACCGGGCAGCGGCCTATAGTTTTAATACCCAAGACGCATCAGTGGGTATTTCAGGGCCAATTTGGCGCGACAAAATTAGCTTCTTTGCGCTAGGGAGTATGAATATGTCGGACCTATACTTTGGTCCCGTAGCAAATCAACTTCGCTCTTCTCTCTTCAGCAACGATTCAATCTGGGCACCCCGGCAGGACAATCGCTGGGCCAGCACAGTGAACTTGGTGTTCAATCTCACGCCAGGACTCAAGCTCACGCTCACCAATCAGCACTCGCTCAACATCAACCAAAGCACGCGCTCGCTCCAAATCGTGGGCAACGATGCCATTGTGACACCAGGCTTTCAATTTCCCTTTAGCCTTAACCTTGACAACGCGAATACTTATACCCATCACTCGGACTTGAGCATCCTCAATCTCACGGGCGTTATTGGGCAAAAGTGGTCTTTTAATGCTTCGGCGGGTAGGCTTTTTACCAACCTTCGGGCAGACGCCAACGGGCGCCCCTTTCGGGAGGAAACGGTGGACCAGATTTATGATCCTTCTTCGATTGTGACCAATCCGGTTTCAGTGTTTAACCCCAACGACCCGGTGGTGTTCGTGTTTCCCGGGCCTGGCCTGATCAACAATGATGGGATTGCGACCCTTTGGCACGACCACTATGCGATAGAGTACACCCTCAAGACAAAATTCACCTACACCTCTTCCAATCGGGTCCATTACGTTTCGGTCGGGCAAGAGCATAAGGAGCAAGAATACCAATGGCTGGACGTGACAAGGCCCTGGGTGGGGGCCCCCATCCGAATCAACGATACCCTCACGACGCCTTCGACCAGCCTGGGCAGAAGCAGTGACTTTTGGAACGCCAAGCCTGCCACGGGGGGCGTGTATGTGGAGGATGAGATTCGTTACAAAGGAATCATCGCCAGCCTCGGGCTCCGGATGAACTACTGGGCTCCTGGAAAATTTGCGGATGATGCGGTCGCGAATCCCGCAGCTCCGGTGCTGGATGCGGTCCGGGAATCATATTTGGCACAATCCACTCCTTTCCTCGGTCGTCGATGGAAAGCACGTCTGTTGCCCCGCCTGCGGGTATCGTTTCCTGTGACGGAAAACAACGTACTGTATTTCAATTATGGCCATTCGATGCGCCTCCCGCATCCACGATTTGTGTATGCCGGATTGGATCCAGTGTATCAGGATCGTTCGTTTTTGTCTAATCTCGGCAATCCCGACATCAATCCCGAAGTGACAGTAGCCTACGAGGTCGGCCTGAAATCCCAGCTCACCAAGGACCTTGCGCTCACGGTTACAGCCTTTTATAATGACAAGTTCGACTACATCGTCAGCCGCCGAATCGAGGTACGGGATGCGACGGGAAGATTTGTAGAGAAAACGTTTTTTATTAACCAAGACTATGCGCGGATCCGGGGCGTAGAGCTGGGTCTATCGAGAAGGGTTGGGAAATGGCTCTTTGCAAGCGTCACAGGTGGGTATCAGATTGCGACGGGAAAGTCAAATACCGCAGCAGAATCTGCCCTCCAGATTCGCCAGCTGGGATTTGTAAACACGACCAAAGAACAGTTTTTGGCATGGGATCGACCAGTCGATATCAAGGGATTTGCGATTCTCACGGGCCAGGAACGTCACAAACTCGGCATTATTCCGCTGAAAGGGGTCACATTTAGCACCTGGCTTCTTTGGCAGTCTGGTCTCAGGTACACCCCTTTTCAGCTGGTTCAAGTCAACGAAGAGTCAGGGCGACCCGAATATGAGCCGATCGACAATCAGCCTTTTTCGAAGGTGGGTTCACCTTGGTTTCAACTCGACATGTCACTGGGCAAAAAGTGGAACATTCCCAAGCTAGGCATCCTCGACCTCTCTGTTCGCGTGGAGAATGTCACCAACTATCGCTCTTCTCAAATCATCAACGGCGTCACAGGACGCGCATGGCTGCCAGGGGATCCCACGCCACTGGCTTGGCGCGACCCCGCTTATCCTGATCCGCAGGACCGGGGACTGTTGCCAGATAATCCTGCGAGATTCCTTCCACCTCGACAAGTGTTGTTCAAGGCAGGTGTCACTTTTTGATCGCTAGTCCGGTGGCGGAATTTCTAAGGGCGATATTGATTGGCCCTGATGTTGTCACTGGCCAGGGTCACCGTTTCTTCTATTCGTTTCCTTCTGGTCTCTGGGCGCTTCGCGTTGAGAATCCACTCCAAAATTCCCCTTTTGGCCGAGCGTGGAAAGCTTTCCCAGTTTTTCCATGCCGTAGCGTTTTGGTCAAATAACGCCCGCAAATCCGCTGGAATTGTCATGTTCTCTACCTCATCCAAGGCAGTCCAGGTACCGCTTTGCTTGGCTATTTCGATCATCTCGAGCCCTGCGGGCGCCATGAGGCCTTGATCCAAAAGCTTAGCGACCTTTTCCTTATTCACCTGACTCCAGTTGCTTTTTGGATTGCGCTTCGAAAAAAACTGGAAATAGCTTTGCGTATCTCGCTTATTGGGTTTGCTGTCAATCCACCCGAAGCACAAGGCTTCATCGACTGCCTCAGGATAATAAACACTGGGGATATCGCAATCCTTTTTGTAGATGATCAGCCAAACGGATTGTTCTGATTGATGGTGGTGGGACAACCATTCTCGCCATTCGGCCCTCGACTTCGCGTGAAACGTTTGGACGCCATTTTTGAGAATCATATCGAGGAAAAAGCTTGGAAGTACGAAAACAATCGGCCTGTTCGACACAAAATCCTGTTCCAATTGCATCAGAGCGGGTGAGAAATCAACCGTTAAGATACGGAGCTTGTCCGAATGGAAGAAGTGAATGGAGTCGGATGGACGCCCAAAGGAGAGGGTGCGAGACAGCACGAATCGTAGCAGCTAGGCCCGATCACATCCGGGATTCATCCTGCCAGATTTCAAGACGCGGTCTATTTGGGGCTTGGCAGCGGAGGTCGTAACTTTGGGTTATGGCAAGAATTCCGGCCCACATTGTTGACCAAATTTACAACTCTACCGACATCGTCGACGTGGTAGGGGACTACTTGCAGTTGAAGAAACGCGGGGCAAATTATTGGGCACTCTCCCCCTTTGTCAATGAAAAAAGCCCTTCCTTTTCTGTGAATTCGCAGAAAGGGATTTACAAGGATTTTTCATCGGGCAAGGGAGGCAATGCAGTGAACTTCCTCATGGAAATGGAAGGCTTCAGCTATGTGGAAGCCCTGCGGCACCTTGCCAAAAAGTACAACATTGAGCTGGAGGAAGAGGAAGAGTCGGAAGAACAGCGCGTGTCGCGCGACCAGCGGGAAAGCCTCTACATCGTCAATGAATTTGCGGCCAGGTGGTTTCATGAACAGCTCATGGAGAGCGACGAGGGGCGGCGGATCGGGTTGAGCTACTTCAAGGAGCGCGGCATTCTCGAGGCGACCATCGAAGCCTTTCAATTGGGCTATGCACCCGATGCTTGGCAAGCTCTGGCCGATGCCGCCACCGCGAGGCAATACCAAGAAGCCTACCTTGAGGAGCTGAGCCTCGTGAGCCGATCAGAAAAAAACGGTAAGCTATTTGACCGATTTCGCGGGCGGGTGATGTTTCCCATCACCAATGCTTCTGGAAAGGTGGTCGGGTTTGGAGGGCGGATCCTGGGCAGTCAGAAGGACGTAGCGAAGTACATCAACTCCTCGGAGTCCTCAATCTATCATAAAGGGCAGGTGCTTTACGGCCTGTACCAAGCGCGGCAAGCAATTCGCAACCAAGACCTCTGTATTCTCACCGAAGGATACATGGATGTGATTCTGCTGGCCCAAAGTGGGATCAATCATGTCGTGGCCTCCTCGGGAACAGCACTGACGATCGATCAGATACGGCTCATTCGGCGCTTTACGCAGCGCGTGCTGATGATCTACGATGGGGATTCAGCGGGCGTCAAGGCCGCACTGCGGGGCATTGATCTGCTGATTCAGGAGGGAATGCAGGCCGAAGTGCTGATTTTGCCAGACAACCACGATCCTGATTCTTATGTGCGCTTGGTGGGAGCGGCAGATTTTCTGCGCTACGCGAAGGAGCAAGCGATGTCCTTTGTGGACTTCAAGATGCGGGTGCTCTCCGAAGGGAAAAATGCGGCGGATCCGATCGTGCAAGCCGAGATCGTGCGGGCTTTGGCTGATACCCTCGCCTTGCTCTCCGACTTGGTTCAGCGGCAAATGTACATCAAGCATCTCGCCCAGCGGCTCGATATCACGGAGTCGCTCATGACCCACGCGGTGGAAGAGGCACGGAGAGAGCTGGGCAAGCAAGCGCGCAAAGAGGCGCAGCGAGAGGAATTTCGCCAGAATTCTTTGCTACAGCGCACGGGCGAAGCCCCCAGCACTACGCAGCCGGTTGCGCAGCAAGCACCGGCAATCCTGGTCCCGTTTGAGAAATTGGGGCTGAAAGCGCAGGAAAAGGAGCTTTTGAGGATCATGGTCAACCATTTCGATAAAAGCATCCCAGAGCAGGAAGGGCAACCCCTCGAAGATGCCGATGGAAAACCCATCGTGATCGAGGAAATGTTTCTTATGGATTATCTCATGGCTGAGCTGGAAGGCCTGCGTTTCGAGACCCCCGACTTTGAGTCCCTCCGGCAAGAGCTATTTCAAGAATTCGATACCTATGCCAAGGTCGATTTAAACCGCTACCTCAACCATCCTGAGCCAGTCGTGAGTAGTCTCGTGGCAGAGCTACTGATCACCCTCGACACCAGTCCTCTGTGGTCCAAAATTCGTCCAGACCTGCACTTTGATGGAGACCTGCGCAAGGTCGCAGACGGGGCCTTGCTCCACTACAAGGCTCAAAAACTAAAGAAACTGATCCGAGAGTGTCAGGAGCAGATCAAGACCGCGCAAGTCGCCCAAGATGAAGAAGCCTCTGACCGACTCATGAGCACCTTTATCTACCTGAGTGAAATGCGCAAGCAAATCAACCAAAAGCTCGGGACAGAAGGCGCAGTGAGTGCCCGCGATGGCGAGTTGTGAGACTCATATATGAGGGAGGTATTTTTGAGACAAAATGGGAGTGGAACTCCTGTCGCATGGATCATACAAGACTAATTTTTTGGGGCTCTTCCTTTTCATTCACCCGCCTGATCTTCGAGATAATGCGTGCTCCCTGCTGGATCCTCTACTCATTTCTCCTGCTTTGGATGTTCACTAGCTCCTGCACAGCTCCTGGCGCTATCATAACTGCGGAGAAAGTGGGTGGCACCCTCGTGGTGTTCGATGACGGTGATCCGAGGTTTGTGTACCAATTCGAGACAAAGTCGGTGGACGAGGGATATGCCCGGGCAAATTATCTGCATCCGCTTTACGGTCTCCACGGCGAAGTCCTTACCGAAGACTTTCCCGCTGACCATCTTCATCAGCGTGGCATCTTCTGGACGTGGCATCAGGTGAATGTCGATGGCAAGCGCGTGGCAGATCCTTGGCTTTGCAAAGGCATGGCTTGGGTGTTAGAGTCGTTGCAAACTGACATTCAGCGTGATAGAGCAGAGGTCCATGCGCTGTTGGGTTGGGTTCTTATTGACTCCTTGGGCGAATATGGAGAACGCATTGTGGAGGAAGCAGTGAAGTTGACTTATCTCCGTGGCGATACCAGACAGTATCATGTGGAGGTGGAAGTTGCGCTGCGGGCGCTGGTGGATCGCGTTGAAATTGGTGGGTCGGAAGATGACAAGGGATATGGGGGATTTTCGGCGCGATTGGTCCTGCCAGCGGATATTGAAATCAAGGGAGAGAGGCCTGTAGAACCGCAAACTACGCCCGTGGATGCGGGCGGCTGGGTGGAATTTCGAGGTAGCTATTCTTCGACGCCAGGCGCACAGGCGGCGGTGGTGCTCATGTGTGAGCCAGCTCAACTACCAGCTTTCCAAGGTTGGATCTTGCGCAAATCAGCCAGCATGCAGAATCCCGCTTTCCCGGGCCGCGTCCCGATTTTCCTTTCAAAAGTAAAGCCCCTCGTATTTCGCCACCGGCTCCTCGTGCACGATGGCACAATGTCGTCGGAAGCAGTAGCAGCGGCTTATCGCAGTTTTCTCGAGGAGCCATCCTCGTTCAGAAACTCTCCCTGAAAAGTCCCTACTCCCAGCCGGCTGCCCACAGAATACCTCCCTCCACGTGCTTGATGAAGAGGGAATCCTCGCGATAATCTTTGCCATTGTGGCCCAAGGCGGTGTAGAAAGACCTGCCGCCATCAAACTCTTTGTACCAAGCCATCTCCCGTTTGCGATCGTAGGCATTCACTTGGCCATTGGGACCCTTGGTTTGCCGCACGGTGAGGAGGATGTCATTTTGATCGTAGAGCCAGCCTCCGTTTTGATCCCAGTAGTAATATTCTTCTGCCTTTTCCCATGTCCCGCTGAGGTGCTTCACGGCTGGATGCCGGGCATTGCTGATTTCCAGGACATTCTCGTGGTTGTTGGACGTATGGTTGGGATTGGATTGCACGATGGCTCCTACGAGGTCATTGTACCAGGGCCATGAGCGGTCGCGGTATGTATCGGTGGCTGCGTGAATGCCCACAAAGCCGCCTCCTTGCCGAATGTAGGCCTCGAAATGATTGCGCTGGGTTTCGGAGAGCAATCCATTGCCGGAAGTATTGCAAAAAATGAC
>DAITMB010000008.1:0-2397 GCA_036835375.1 Bacteroidota bacterium | reverse complement strand
GCTCGTTCCGAAAATACGGAAATGCCTATATTCGGCTTGGATTTTTTACCTTCTGGGCCACATGGATGCATCTTGCGGGTAATGGAAAAACGCAGCACACATGAAGAATGAACGGAGAATAGGTTTGGTTTTGGTAGCGGGGCTACTGTGTCTATGCTGGGCTTGCAAGAGTCCGGCGGAGCGTGAAGTAGCGCTGTATGAGGGTCGATGTGGCGGCTGTCATGCTGCCCCTGCCCCCGAAGAGTTGTGGAAGTCGATCTGGTCGGAGCGGATCTTGCCCGATATGGGCGCACGCATGGGGATCGCTACAGAAGGATACGATCCCTATGGTGAGCTGTCTTGGATGGAAAAAAGCTTAGTGCAACAAAGCGGTGTCTATCCCGAAACGCCCACCATCAGTCCCAAAGACTGGGTAGCCATCACGGCATACATCATGGAGCGCGCTCCAGACACCTTGGCTTCCATTCCCGCACGCGAACATCCGCATTCATCTTTGAGCCTATTTCAAGCGGAGCCGATTCAGCTAGACCGTCGAGACGGTGGACACACATCTTATATCGGCTTCAGTGAGTCAAGACAAACCTTTCTGGTAGGCAACATCTCGGGCGAGCTCATAGCCTTGGGCGATGAACGTCGGGATACGTTGGCTCGGGCTAATTCTCCGATTGTGGACTGGCAAGCGTTTCCGGGAGGCGGCATAGTCGTTGACATAGGCATATTGCCGCCATCGGAGCGGTCTGGTGGAGGCATTAGAATGGTGAATCAAGAGGGGAAATACACGCTTTTTGCGAAGGATCTCCACCGACCCGTGTATGCCCTCCAGACAGACCTAGATCAAAACGGCCAGGAAGATCTCTTTGTCTGTGAATACGGACATCATACAGGCAGGCTGTCTCATTTTGTTTTAGATGGAAAGCCTCCTTATGTTGGGCGCACGCTTCTGGACCTTCCCGGTACGCTCCGGGTGTTGACCCAGGACATGAACGGCGATGGCTTGATGGATCTGGTGGTGCTCTGCGCCCAAGGAAACGAGGGGGTGTACATACTCTATCAAGAGCCGAACATGGATTTTCGAATCGAGCAGGTGATTCGGCTCAGTCCGGTATGGGGCACGAGTTGGATGGAAATGGTGGACATCGACGGCGATGGAGACCAGGATCTGATTTTGGTTCAAGGCGACAACGCAGATTATTCGGCTGGACTCAAGCCGTATCATGGGGTTCGGATTTACACGAACGATGGGTCCAATCAATTTGAGGAGAGCTATTTTTATCCCCTTCATGGCGCGACGCGAGTCATCGCCAGGGATTTCGACCAAGACGGGGACATTGATCTGGCTGTGTGCGCGTATTTTCCAGCATTCGACAAAACGCCGGAAGAGGCCTTTGTGTACTTCGAAAATCGCAGTAGCGCTACGTTGGCCTTTGTGACTCACACCTTCCCTCAAGCCATAGATGGTCGCTGGATCGTAGCCGAAGCGGGAGATTTTGACGGCGATGGCGATCTGGATCTCTTGTTAGGATCCTTTACTCACACCCCTGCTTCAACGCCCGAGTCGGTGGTGCGTCACTGGAATGAGCGCGGCGCAGATCTTATGCTCCTTCGCAACCAGCTTCGCTCTCATAGCCCAGCTCAAAAGTAGATCGCGCGCATTTCCCGCTGACTTGCTATGTTTGTCAGGATGCACCGGAACCAGAAAAATTCCTGTTGCCATCGGTTCCATGCACGCATCATCCCGGCGAGTTGGGGTTTGTCAACTTTGCTTTGCTATGCTCGATTCCCTCTCAGTACTGCTAGGAGACCCAATGTTTTGGAAGTACGCTTCCATTCCGGTCCTCAGCGCCTTGATCGGGTGGAGTACCAATGTCTTGGCCCTCAAAATGACCTTTTACCCGCTGAACTTTGTTGGGATCGGGAAGCTGGGCTGGCAGGGAATCATACCTTCCAGGGCAGGGGTCATGGCTGGCAAATCAGTGGATTTGCTCACCTCCAAATTGATCACAATAGAAGAGCGCTTCGAGCAATTGGACCCCGAGCGAATCGCAGAAGAAATGGAGCCTGCGCTGAATCGGATGACGAATCAGATCGTGGATGAAGTCATGGCGGAAGAAGCCCCTGAGTTGTGGGAAAATGTTCCGAAGGGCATCAAAGAGGGCATATATCTGCGCGCTGCGGAGGAAACCCCCCAGGTAGTGGAAGAACTCATGCAAGACGTGAAAGAGCGGATCACAGAGCTGTTTGACCTGCGACGGATGGTCGTGGAAACACTCGAAGGAGATCGCGAACTCCTCAACCAAATCTTTCTCGATGTCGGTCGGGAAGAATTCAAATTCATTGAGCGATCGGGCGGGTACTTCGGTTTTTTGTTTGGCATGATTCAAATGGGCCTCTTTGCCT
>DAITMB010000007.1:59641-70170 GCA_036835375.1 Bacteroidota bacterium | reverse complement strand
TCACAAGCAGATCATTGCCCCTCTGTGTGCTTCAGAATCAGCTCAGCGATGGTTTCCGCTGCTTGCCAAATCAAAAAGTGACCACCGCTCACCAACTCATAGTCGCCAAGGAGTGCGCGCGGGGGAAAAACCCGGTCTTGGTCCCCGTGGATTCTGAGAAGTACGGGCACAGGAGGGCCCGCTTTCCAAAACAGGATTTGGCCAAAAGACCAGACGCGCATTCGCTTGTCCGCCTCGCGAAACATCGCTTGCAGCAATCGAATCTCCCCAGGATCACTGATCCCAAAATTTTGGCTGAAATATGGAAAAAGATTCACGCGAAGGCTCGTAGGAACCAGGCGATAGAATGGCAAAAGCACCTGGAAGCGCATCCAAAAGGGCCGCTCCGTTGGGCTACACAGGCTGCTCACAATCACCAATCGAATTTCGGGGCGGAGCCTTGCCATCTCTTGGGCCACTATGCCGCCAAAAGAGTAGCCTATCAGGCCGATAGGGCCTTCGGCGGGGAGTTCTTTCAGGCGTCGTGCGGCATAGGCGCTCATCGTCTCTCCTTCCAATGGTAGCGCCCAAGCCAGCACACGAATCGGGATCATACGAGCCAGCCGATCAAAGACGCGGCCATCTACCCCCAATCCGGAGATGGCAAATAAACCTGTTGCTGGAAGAAGGTGTTTGGAATCCATCACTTCTGATCTACTTTTGAGCCGCAATCATCTGACCCGAATGGATACAATTTGGTTTATTCTCTTGTTTTCAATCATCGCCCTCGGAAGTATTGCCATTGGGGTCACTCGCAATCGACGATTTCGGGATTTGGAACATACCCATCAACAGCTGGCCAAGCAATTGGGTCTGGAAATCGCCTTCGCTGACCCCAAAGATTACGCAATTTTTGGTTTGCATAGAGGATATTCCCTGAGAGT
Organism: Bacteroidota bacterium; assembly: GCA_036835375.1. Lineage (GTDB taxonomy): Bacteria > Bacteroidota > Bacteroidia > J057 > J057 > JANQTF01. The sequence goes on along the minus strand of DAITMB010000007.1, from coordinate 69,247 downwards.
TGAACCCGTGAATCTCGCTTTTCCTGGAGCCAAAGTTCCTGCCTGGCACACTAAGATTCACATTCCAATGGTGAATCCGCTGCGCAAAATGATTCGCATCAGCCGCAAAGATCCAAGCCATTCAGCGCTGGAAGCACTTGTGCAGGTAGGCCGTGCAGATGCTGTGGCTCATGACTTGGCATCATGGATGCACATTCAGAGCAATGACCTGTTGTTTTCTGGAATTATTCTTTCTGAAAACGTCAAAATTAGCATTCACAAAGCCTTCAAGGGAATCCCTGCAGGGGTTTGCTACATCGAAGACGAGGAACTCGCCTTTGTATTCTCCGGATTTCTCAACGATCAGGAGCAAGTCAAGCGGGCGACGTATGCCGTAGAGCTCCTATGCGACATCAAGGATGAACTGAATGTAGGTTGATGGATACTTTGGCGTTAAGGTCAAATTTTCACAGCAAAGCCCAGATCGGAAGGATGAACGCCGCATCTGCAAATAGTCGATAGCGGTCGTGAGGTCCAAATCTTGTTTGGTCAAATAATATCCAAGCCAACAAAAGAAGCATGGGCATCAACGTGGCCTGAAGGGCTATGTCTAGCGGCTTACTGTGGCCCCAAATGGCTATGCCAGATAACAGAACGTTGCCAATAATTAAGCACTTCATGAACAACCGACTTCTCTCAGGACCGAGTCCCCGCACCCAGGAAGTCGCACCGTCTTTTCCGTCAATTTCCTGTTCGTACCAAGCAAATATCAGCAAATTGATCAAAGCTAGGCAAGCAAACTGAACCAAAGGGAGGAGGATCCATGGACTCCACCCAGGCTGCGCAATCACCAGCGGTCCGCCCCACACGCCAGTGGTATATACGATCGCCACGCCAAGCTCCTTGGCATGCCAGGGAGCAATTCGGTCGCGAATCCACCACACTAAGCCGAGATGCGCCATCGCAAGGAGTCCTACCCCCACGCCTAGCCACACAAGCGACATCGGCACCCAAAACGGCAGAACCCCAGCGCAAAAGAGAAAGCTGACGACCCACGCAAAGGCGAGAGGATAAAAATATTTCGTGTGAAACCGATGCCGATCCGTTGTGGCCCGGTCACCCAGTCGGTAGGCATCCAGCAGATGGTCGGCCGTGTACAACACCCACACGCTCATCGGCAACGCCACCCACCAACTCATCGGCATGGCGACCTCAAGCCAGCGTGCCACCATTGCTCCTGAAGCCACCGCTCCGATCACCACGTCGAGACTCAGCCATTGGATCCATCGGTAGAATCGGAGCAGAAGCGTCATAACAAAGTTGAAATTGATAGCGCAGGATTACGCAGGGGTTACGCTGTCCCGCTGGCCAAGGGAGTCCCAAGACCCGAGAAGGGTTATTCCTTCCAGAGAAAGTCCCTGAAGGCATTCCTCCAAGGTGCGGTCTAGCCCAGTGGGAATAAAGCTTGGACGAAATGCCGCAAAAGGTGCCACCACAAATGCGCGTTGAGGATAGTCCGGATGCGGCAGGCGAAGTCGTGGATGGTCCCACACTTCGCGGTGAAATTCGAGCAGGTCCAGGTCGATGTTGCGGTTTCCCCAGTGTTTTTCGCGTACTCGGCCCAAGGCGTCCTCTACTTCCAGCAATAGATCCAGCAATGCTGGCGCGCTTCCCAAAAATCCCACTTCCAACACCGCGTTCAGAAAAGGTCCTTCCGCGCTGCCTCCCCAGGCTGGTGTCTCAAAAAGGGGAGAAGCTGCGAGTAACTCCACGCCATGCTTCTCAAGGGAAGCCACCGCCGCTGTCATGGTTGCCAGGCGATCGCCCAGATTGGAACCGATACCCAGGTAGATCATGGGGAAGCGAGATGGATTTTGGCAGTAGGACTCAACCAGTGGACCCGGATGCTGATGTTCACTTAAAAAAATAAGGAAGTCCGAGGACTTCCTTATGTGTGAGCGAGAGACGGGATTCGAACCCGCGACCCCGACCTTGGCAAGGTCGTGCTCTACCAACTGAGCTACTCTCGCTTAAGAGCGGACACAAAGGTGAGGAATGATTCAGAGAGGAGCAAAAAAAAGTAAAAAAAAATCCGCCCGTCGGCGGCACAAGCGGCTATTTCCCTGAAAGTGAATCGAGTAAATTTTAAATTTTTTGAGAAAAAACAACGCTGAGTGGGAATCACTCACATTCTTTTTTGACAAGGATCATAGGTATGAGCGAGGTTGATCCAGCTTAGGTTTCCAAAATGATCCTAAGTTGAGGGGAAGTGCTGCCAATATCGTCAGGAAGAAAATCGAGCGAATAATCTTCTGCCCATGATCAAGGTCATTGTCCAATGAAAAAGATACGTGAACCCAAAAATCATCCAGATTCCAGAGAAATATGCCACAAGTGCACCACTGATAGAGATGAGGTTGATGGGAGCAAGCGCCAGCGCAGAGCTGGTGATTTTGCCTTGAAGCAACAGCGACTCCAGCATGATCCACGCCCGATACACCACAAAAGAGAGGAGAAGAATGTCCCAGCGACCAAACATCATGGCAAGCACCATCATGCTGATCAGCAGACCCGCAGCAAAGATGGCAGGCAGATTTTTTTGGGCCTGATGCAAGTGGGTGAGTCCCACGATCAGGAGACCCCCGTGTAGCAGGATCAGGGAACTAAGAAGTAGCAGTAAGGGATCCATCTGGGGTCGGGCTTAGTAGTTCTAGGGGGAGTGACTCGATTGTTGAGAGGCCTTTGCGTGCTGTTCCTTTTTGATTCAACAATCATTCAGCTACAATAACGCGCTGAGTGCTGAAATAGATGTCTTTAAATATAGGAAAGTTCTAACACTTGTTATTCCAACCGGTGAATCTTTCAATTTGTTGTGATCTGTGATGATACTTTTTCCTCCGCAATGGCAAAATGAATGTGTAACAATAGGATAGACGCTCAAACTGCTCATTTTTACTAAGCGCGGTGTAGTCTTTTCAAGTGCCGAATCGTTTCTTCAGGATCGGTGCTGCCAAATACGTGGCTCCCTGCCACGAGCACATCCACACCAGCAGCCACGAGCCGTTTTCCGGTGTCTTCATTCACCCCGCCATCCACCTCAATGAGGGTAGGAAGTCCTTGACGATCGATTTCAGCGCGAAGCTCAGCTACTTTGTCGAGTGAATAGGGCAAAAAAGACTGGCCGCCATAGCCTGGGTTCACCGACATAATGAGGACCAAGTCGATCGAAGGCAGAAGGTGGCGCAACAAGGAAACGGGTGTGTGAGGATTCATTGCCACACCATTTTGGAGGCCTAATTCACGAATGGCCGAGAGGGTCCGGTCGAGGTGCAGGCAGGCTTCGTAGTGCACTGTGATCCGATCGGCACCCGCCATTTGAAATGCCTGGAGATAACGGTGTGGATCCGCGATCATCAAGTGTACGTCGAATGCCTTCTTGGTCAAGGGCCGTATGGCATGGATGATCGGCATTCCAAAGGAAATATTTGGTACAAATTGGCCATCCATTACATCAATATGCACCCAGTCCGCAGATGAACTGTCAATGATCGAGATCGCTTCGTGAAGGCGGGAAAAGTCAGCAGCGAGGATCGAAGGGGCTACAAGCACAGATGACATAGGGGCAAATTGATGGACGAAAGGGGAGATGAATAGAAGGTAAACAGGAAATGAAGGATCAGATGCGGTGGATGAACAAAGGGGTTCAGATTTGAGTTATATAGGATCAATTCTAAAGTTACAGGCAAAAACCTCTCTCAGGCAAAAGGGAAGAATGAATTTGGGAGCCGGTGGTTGAGCAGATTCCTCAATGTAAAAAAGCACTTCTAGTCGCAAATTTCTAGCGAAGATTCTGGCAAATTCTGCAAATGTTTGCTGGTCATCTTCAACAGAACTTACAAAAAAGTCAATGGCTTCGGCAAGATCTTGTGTTGAGCGGCAATGCTGCTTGCGCTTCTCAAGGAAAATTACTTTGCTTCCACAGCGCTCATGGATGGTGACTGACAGCCTTCTCCGCTTGCGCTCGCCAAAGATTCATTTGGCAGACAGCCTGCGAATGGGTTAATTTGTATTGGAAAAATGACACATGCTCAATATACTAGTAGCTGATTCTGCGTTTTTGGTGAGGGAAGGGCTCAAAGCTGTTCTCATGGGACATGCCAACTTTCGAGTGGCTGGAGAAGCTGCTCACAGGCAAGAGCTGTTCCACATGCTGCCACTTGTACAGCCCGACATCGTCATTTTCGACTACTTTGCCCCCAACCACGCCTTCTCCATTGAAGATGTAAAAGCAATTGCGATGCTGGCCCCCAAGGCGAGTATGCTAATCATTTCCTCCAACCTCGACAAACACAAAGTCATGCAGGTCCTCGGCTATGGTGCCAAAGGCTTCCTGCTCAAAGAGTGCGACGAGACGGAAATCCTGGGTGCCATCCATGCCATCAGCAAAGACGAAAAGTTTTTTTGCGGAAAAGTCCTTGACATCATCCTGGAGCGACACCACGACAGCAAAGAAGAGGACGGCGCCTGCGAACCTGCGAATCTTACCCAGCGCGAGACCGAGATTGTTCGCCTCATGGCCGAAGGGTCTTCCACCAATGACATTGCCGATCATCTTAGCCTGAGCGTCCATACGGTCTATACCCATAGAAAAAATATCATGCGCAAGCTGGGTGTCAAGACCGCCTCAGAAGTGATCCTCTACGCTATCAATACTTCGCTTGTGCGGGCTTTTCCACCGGGTTAATCCATTGCCTCCTCTATTTTTCTTTCGCTAGTTCTCCAATGCTTTCGATGAGGAAATCTACTTCCTCTTCTAGCAAAAAATAGTGAACCGATGCGCGGAGCAACTTGTCTAACCCACGACTGGGCATGTCGAGCCATGCTCCCTGTGCGCGACTCACTGAGAGCTGTAGCTTTCTGTGTAAGAGTTGACGATGTAGGTCGTCAGGATCCTGCCCCGCCACGGTAAACGTCACAATCCCACTCAACACATGACCTTTGTCTTCCAGGGTCACTTGTGGAATAGCGGCCAGGCCTCTTCGAAGACGTTCTGCCAATGACTGAATGCGAAGCCAGATGGCTTCTGGGCCTGCGTCAAGGTAATATTGCGCTGCAGCGCCCAAGCCCAGCCGGAGCGCACGACTGAACTCGAAATTCTCAAAGCGGCGTGCGCCTACTTCCCATTCATAGCTCTCTGGACCCGTCCAATGTGCCGACCAAAGGTCGGGTCGAGGTGGTCTCAAGAGGGGCAGAGCCTTGGTCCTTACATACAAAAAACCCGTTCCACGCGGTCCTCGGAGAAATTTTCTGCCTGTCGCTGCCAAAAAATCGCAGGATAGTTCCTCCACCGAAAGGGGAATTTGACCGACCGCTTGGCAAGCGTCCAGCAAGTATAGCACCCCGTGCCTCTGGGCGATGGTGCCCACCGCTGCGGCAGGATTCACCAAGCCGCCATGCGTGGGCATGTGGCTCAGGGCGATGAGTTTGGTTTGTGGGCCAATAGCAGATTCCAGCGCTTCCAGATCAATAGCGCCAGTCGCGTCGTCAGGGATTAGCCGAAAAGTCACCCCACGTTGCTCCTTCAAAGCCAAATAGGCCAGCACATTGGGACCATACTCTGCCCTCGAAATGAGGATTTCATCTCCAAGCTCCCAATCGATGCTGTGCAGGGCGCGATACCAGCCATCAGTCGCACTTTCGCAGAGGGCGATCTCGCTCGGTTTTGCCCCAATCATAGTAGCTACCGAGGCGTAAACCTGCTGCAAATCTGCTGCCCGATCCACCATCAATTCATATCCGCCTACCCGCGCTTCTTCCTCCAGATAGTCGATACTTGCTTGCAACACGGAGCGAGGTGGCAGACTTGAGCCAGCGTTGTTAAAGTGAATGGTCTGAGGAATGCCCGGACAGTTGTTTCTGTGTGTGTCTATGTCTTGTCTGGTCACGAGGAAAAAGGTAGGAGATGAATTAGAAAAAGGAAATCAAGATCTGATAAAAAGAAGTTGCTGCGAGCCAGTATCTAGGTGTTAAATGAATAGAATCCAGAGCAATCTCGCTCAGCGTTCGGTCTTCATGCCTGGCATATCAGGAGAGGGAGAAAATGACATACGTTGGTTTTCCTTGATTTTTCCCCGTAATGCTCACTCTACATTTTGCGAACGAAAGAATTATTCGGGCCGGGGATTGCGAGCTGTCATTTGCTCAATCGCACTTCGGGCGACCAAAGTGGAAAGGGCAACACCCATTCCGCCAAAACGCACCGCCACCCAGAGTTGAGGCGCAACTTCTTCTATGATAGGATCACGCTTGTCGCCCACTCCGAGGATTCCGCTCCATCGATGACTGATGCGAAATGCTTGATCAGGAAGAATGACTTCTTTCAGAAAGCGCTCCAGATGCTCCTGGATGGTGTCGCTCAGCCCAAATTCCTCAGTCTCTTCTTCGGGACCTCCGAAGTGACGAAATCCGCCGATCAACACCCTTCGACCGACGTTACGCGCATACACGTAGCCCCGATCATAGTGAAAATTGCCTTCCCAGGCGAGGGAAGGAATGTCGTCGGTGAGTATCACCTGATTGCGCACGGGTCTCAGCGGCAAATGTGGGACCAAATGGCGGGCAAATCCATTGGTGGCCACGAGCACATGCTCCGCGCGGAGGCTGCCCAGCTCAGCCAATTCCACGCTGATGTGGGAACCATTTGGTAGAAGGCTAGCGACTTTCCAGCCCGTGTGAATGTCTATCCCTAGGGCATGTGCTTGCACAGTGAGCGCTTTGATCATCGCGCCGGGATCCAGCTGACCTTCTATCCTTGTGCTGATGCAACCAAGTATGTCGCGGAATCCCAGCAGCGTATGGTTCATCTGTGTAAAAATAGCTTGTTCACCGCTGGCCTGGCCGAAAGCTTCGTTTACGGCATCCATGATCTCGAGAGAAGCATCTAGGCGCGCCTCTTCTCCGAAGCGAAATAATTCGTGGCCGCCTGTGTGGCGATAGTTTAGCGCAGCATCTCCGACTTGTTCGCGCAGCATGATCAGCCCGCGATAGCGGCGCAGCATCAGCGACACCGTCTGATCCAAGCCCAGCGTGGCCACGTCCTCCATCAACTCGGAAAGGCTTCCGATACAAGCAAACCCCGCGTTTTTGGTGGAAGCCCCCGAGGGGAGTGCCCCAGCCTCCAAGACGAGAATCCGCCAGCGGGGAAAGAGGGTCTTGGCGTGAATGGCGGCTTGTATGCCTGTGAGGCCTCCACCCACCACGATGAGGTCGGCGGGCACCAACCAGTGTTGTTGTTCCCAAAAGCTCAGTGACATGCCTCAAATCTCTCGATTTATTTCAGGCAAGACAAGGAGTGGACAAAAGGGATCAAGAAGAGAAAAAGAAAAGGAGAAGTCGCTGAAGAAAATGTCCAGGACCGTAGCGGGTGATAGGAGCGGGTAATGAGGGAGGCCAGACAAGATAATTCGTGTCGCGCTTTTGATTGCGCTGAAGGGCGGGGGGAGCCTCGACAATGAAATTTATTTCCATGCGATGGCATTCAACCCTTCATTCTTGTCTGACCTCTGGTTCCGCATTAGGCATTTCATGGTCTAGATCTGTAGGGACGAATGCAAGCTGGAAAAAGTCATCGACTGTTTTACCTCATTTTGTACAAAGTGCCGAAATGTGTGTACGAGCGTGTCGATCTGAAAGACATTCGAGAATTTCGGATCAATATCCTGCTGCTTGTCCGTCCTTCCGAGATTCCGAAGCACCGAGATACACCTTTCTTTCCTGATCCCACATGATGGCTTGATAGCCTCCATATCCACCGATGGAGTATCCGATCTGGTGGCCCCTCATGCGCAATTCCCGGATGACATCGTATGAAAACCCCGATTCCAGGTGCAGGAGGCCACCGTCGGTCATTTTTTCGGTGTTGAATTCATCATCTCCTTCGTGGTAAAGTCGCGGGGCATCTCCTGCCTCTTGGACATTCATTCCAAAATCAATCAGGTTGACCACGATCTGTGCATGGCCTTGCGGCTGCATCCCGCCTCCCATGACACCGAAGCTCATGAAGGGGTTGCCATCCTTGGTAATGAAGGCTGGAATGATGGTATGAAAGGGGCGTTTGCCAGGAGCATAGATATTGGCATGACCATCTTCGAGCGAAAACATTTCTCCGCGATCCTGAAGCATAAAGCCCAAATCTCCCGGTACCACGCCCGAACCCATTCCCCGATAATTGGACTGAATGAGGGAGACCATGTTGCCATCTTCGTCCGCCACAGTCAGGTATATCGTGTCTCCTTCCTTGAGCACACCAGCTTCTACACTTCGGGCTGCCTTGCGAGGCTGGATCATGGCACGGCGCTCCGCAGCGTAGTCGTCTGATAGCAGCCATTCTAGGGGCACTTCTGCGAAGTCCATATCGGCATAGAAGCGTTGGCGATCCGCAAAAGCTAGTTTTTTGGCTTCGGTGAAGGTGTGTATATACGCTGCGCTGCCAAATCCCATAGCGGCAATGTCGTAGCCTTCCAGAATCTGCAAAATCTGTAGGGCAGCAATGCCTTGTCCATTCGGAGGGAGCTCCCAGATGTCGTAGCCACGATAGTTGATGGACACCGGGTCCACCCATTCGGAGCGATGCGCTGCGAGATCGGCTTTGCTGAGAAATCCGCCAATGCTGCGCATGTGCGTATCGATTTTATCGGCGATCACCCCTTGATAAAAAGCTTCTCTTCCCTGAGTGGCGAGCAATTGATAGGTATCGGCGAGGCGCGGATTTCTGAAAATATCTCCCTTTCCTGGCGCTTGGCCACCTGGCATGTAGGTTTCTGCGAAGTTGGGCCATGTCTGGAAGCGACGGGCAGAAGCCTGGAGGTAAAACGAAATGAGCTCTGTCACAGGAAACCCTTCGCGTGCATAGGCGATGGCTGGCGCGAGCAGCTCAGCCATCGGCAGCTTCCCAAATTTTTTATGCAACTCAAACCAGCCATCTACCGCACCCGGAACCGACACGGGCAGCGGACCATGGGGAGGAATGGTGCTAATCCCTTGCTCGCGAAAGTAAGCAAGGGAAAGCGATTGGGGGGAGCGACCAGAGGCATTGAGCCCGTGAAGCTGCTTGGTCTTGGTGTCCCACACGATGGCAAAAAGATCTCCTCCGATGCCCGACCCGGTAGGCTCCATGAGTCCCAAAGCGGCATTGGCGGCAATCGCGGCGTCCACAGCACTGCCACCCTTCTGGAGAACTCGCAGCGCAATCTGAGTCGCCAATGGGTGGCTCGTCGCCGCTATGCCATGCTGCGCGATCACCTCTGAACGCGTCGCAAAGGGAAGTCCTGTTACCCTGTCCTGCGCGGGGAGAAGCTCCGGCAGGAGGAGACCAATCAGCAAGCTGACAGACGAAAATATTCTTGCACGAAGATTCATGAGATGATGGTAAATTTGTGAGGTGATCGAGTCGTGGGGCCCAATGGCAAAAGAAGGCTCGCTTACAGTTGCCAAGTGAAGTACATCGGAAGTAAGATACAGAGCTGGTCTTTGGCCGCAAAATCCACTCATTCAAATCCAACCCAGAACAGACAACAACATGAAAAAGTGGAATGAGTTCTGGAAGGCCTATCAGGAATATATTCGAGT
>DAITMB010000007.1:30388-59541 GCA_036835375.1 Bacteroidota bacterium | reverse complement strand
ACAACATGAAAAAGTGGAATGAGTTCTGGAAGGCCTATCAGGAATATATTCGAGTGGATTTTTTTCTGTATGTCTTCATGTTTGCAGCAATCATCATATTTGCTTTGGTGAAATTTGTCTTCTGAATTCACGCAGACCAATTTTTCCTATCCTGGCCACGTTCAACCCCTGTTTTTCGTCTCTGTCGAAAAGGTGCAGTTTTGCACTGAAATCCTTTCCAAGTATCATTTCGAAGAAAATTCCTGTTATGTCTATTTTTCGCATCTCTCTCTTGTCCCTCTTTGTCCTGATCTTCAGCTCATGCGACGATACGTTGTCCTTTGACGAACAATTGGAAATCGATAAAGGGATTATCGCCGATTATGTTGCCGCCAATAATTTGACTGGCGAGTACACATCTGACGGGTTATTCTATAGCATTACTAAAGAAGGCAACGGGACATTTCCGACCCAGAGTTCCAGAGTGGAGGTAGTTTACACCGGCAAGATGCTCGATGGAACTGTCTTCGATTCCTCACAAGGCTTCCCCGTCACATTTGGTCTCAATCAGGTGATCTCAGGTTGGCGGGTAGGGATCCCCTTCTTCGACGTTGGATCAGAGGGTTACCTGATTATTCCTTCCCATATGGCCTACGGACGAACGGGCACAGGCAACATCCCTGAAAATAGTGTATTGTACTTCGACATTGAGTTGCTGGGCATTCAATAAAGCAGTACCTGTCAAGGCAAAACTCAAGCGGACGCCCAATCCGAAATCGCTGTTTCGACTGAAATGGCTGTTGTCGAAGTCGAACCAGGCGTCTATATTTGCAAAGTATTTTAGGGCCTATAGCTCAGTGGTTAGAGCGCCTGACTCATAATCAGGTGGTCGCTGGTTCAAGTCCGGCTGGGCCCACTCACTGTAAAGCTCCTTTCCGTTGATCGGGAGGGAGTTTTTTTTATCGTCAGCAAGCGAATGACCATGATCAGTTGAAAGGCTCAAGGTGCATCGGAAAGGGAAGAAGGTAAAATTTTTGGAGCTGGGGTGGGCCAATGAGCCGACTGGCGCTGGCGATACTTGTCCAAGAGCGCTGGACCTGAAAGCTGGCCCTCTAAGCCCATCGCGTGAAGCAAATCGCTTGCGGCCTGGAAGAGTGCCGCGCGATCTACGGCTTCTTCTAACGCACGATACAATTGAAGCATTTTGAGCGGGTGAAGCCAAGCGTACCATCGTTTTAGGAAAGTCTCCTTGCTTCGCCCGTGCAGGCGCATGTCCACCAGTGCTTCTGGCAACCCTTCTTTTCGAAGAAATTGATCCACCACAGGGGAAAGATCCTCCGGCCATTCGTAGCGGAACGCTTCGCGGCGCTGGATCAGCGCCTTGATCTGCACAAAAACATCTGGCGCGGCCACGGGCCATGACGTCGTAGGCTGTTCGAGCCATTGAGTGATTGCCTTGCCTGTTCCAAAGGGAATGCCTTCCGAGGCACGCGGCGAAGGAAACACCTCTGTGGTGTGGCATTCGCGAAGGGTGCCCAGCAAAGAAAATTTGTGCAGAAAATAAAAGTCTTCGCCAGCCCTGCGCCTGTTCATGCCGCCCTGCGCCTGATAGGCCGAGGAGCGAATGGCCATGGCTGTGCCGAGGGTGTGGTAAGCCATGGGATAGCCTGCCCAGCGCAGCCCTTCCACATAATAGCGTTGCGCCAATTCATAGCGAATGATTCCCTCATACGCTGCAAGTGGCAAAGCTGGGCCGCTGTCTTCTTCCGCGCTGGTAGGATGCCGAAAATCAATGCACCATGCCTGGCCTTTTCGATCTTGCAACAGCGCTTCAGTCGCGCGGAGGTAGCTGGGTGCGACGAGGGTATCGGCATCCAAGCACAGAAGGATGCCATCTTCCGCACCCGCTTGCGCCAATCGGTCCACGGCTTCATCCAACCCGATTTTTCTCGCTAATCCTATTCCAGCGTGTTTCTCACTCAGATTATCGGCGACAATCAGGTGATAGGTCCATCGCTTGGCTCGATTCCACTCTGTAAAAGCACGCAGGGTGTGTAGATTGAGCTGGATGACTTGCGAAGGGGCAGCTGCTTCGGCATTGAGTACCACGAGCACTTCTACAGCTCCTTTGGGTGAATCGCAAGCTTCGATTGCGTCAAGCGTCTGAAGCAAGGAAGTCTCGCCTCGACAAGGAATCACCACAACCAGAGATAGCTGAGTGGCTGGTGGACGCGTGATTTGCCGGGGCAAAAACCGATTTTTTTGCAAGTAAGAGACAGAGGAATAGATCGTCATAGAAAGAAGAGACCCTGAGTGATCAAAAGTAGCATTTCTTCAACGCTTCCGATGGATGTAATCAGCCCTTTTGCATACAGGCGATCGGTCGTGCTCAAATTCCTGCCGTCTGGACGCCAGATTTGAACTGCTAGTTGATAAACTGCTATTTTCGGCTATGAAAAATAACCGGATATTTCTCCCCTTGCTGATGCTCTTTTGGACCGGGCATTTTTCTTGCCAAAACGTCCAAGGTGGATTGGCTATACAGGCCCCTGTAGATGCGATTCGGCTGAATCAGGTCGCATTTTCTCCAAATCAAGACAAGGTTGCTGTGATCGTGGGAGGGGCTTCCGCCCCCTTTTTTCTGCTTGATGGAGCTGGCGATACCGTCTTCAGAGGCTCACTAGGTCCTTCTCAGCTGTGGGATGCCTCTGAGGAATGGGCTGCAACGGCTGATTTTTCTGCGCTTCAAGCTCCCGGCAATTATCGACTCGAGGTCCCGTCGATGTCGCTTTCAGATAGCTTGACGATACGAGAAGGTGTCTATCTCGAGGTCACCAGAAGCCTGATTCGCTCCATGTATTTTCAGCGTAATTCCGAAGCCCTCCCTGCTGCCTTCGCTGGCGAATGGACCCGTAGCTTGGGACATCCGGACACGTCGGTGGTCGTTCATCCATCGGCGGCGACCGAGGCACGCCCTGCCGGTGAGCGCTTGCCATTTCCTGGCGGATGGTACGACGCAGGTGATTACGGCAAATACACAGGACCGACTTCTTTTGTGTCCTGGAGCCTTTTTCACCTCTTGGAAATGGGTGGCTCCTGGACAGAATTAGAACTGAACATTCCCGAATCTGGCAATGAGCTCCCCGATTTGTTAGACGAGGCTTTGGTCGGCATGCGCTTTCTCTTGTCGCTTCAAGATCCATCGGGTGCAATGCCACACAAGCTCACGGAGCTGAAACATCCCGGCACAGTCATGCCCGAAGCCGCGCTAGACGAGCGCTATTTGATTGGATTGGGGACATCGGCGACCCTGCGATTTGCTGCTGCCGCTGCTGCTGCTGCGCGTGTGCTTCGCACCTACGAAAGCAGTTTGCCAGGACTTTCGAGCCAGTGTCTCCAAGCTGCGGAGCAGGCCTGGGCTTGGGCCGTCGATCATCCCGAGGAGTTGTTTACCAATCCTTCGGATGTCCACACAGGCGAATACAAAGACACCTTTTTGGAGGACGAATGGGCCTGGGCTTCCACAGAATTGTGGCTGAGTACCCAGAAGGACATGTATTTGCAAGCCAACCACTTATTGGAAGTAGTAAAGGCCCGAAGCCCTTTTTATGGCGACGTGTCTTGGAAAGCGATGCTCAGTTTGGCCTTGCATGTCGATCGATTGAGTGAAGAGGAGCGGCGTCAGTGGCGGGAACAATGCTACTGGCAAGCAGGCAGGATGCAAGAGTATGTCCGTACCACCCCCTACCAAGTGCCATTGGGCTTCAAAGAGAATGATTTCAACTGGGGCAGCAACGCGATCCACGCGCGGATGGGGCTGTGGATGTTGATGTCGGAGACTTTTGTGCCGACGAAAAACTTTCAGCGGGAAGCCGCTTCGGTAGGGGATTATATATTAGGAAAAAATGCTTTGGACCTCTGTATGATCACCGGGATGGGCGTTCGATCGCCCCAAGACATTCATCATCGTCCTTCGAAAGCCGATAATGTATTGGCTCCTGTGCCGGGGCTGATGGTTGGAGGGCCACAGCACGTGGTCAAAATGCAAGATTGCGATAACTATCCCAGCCAGTTGCCCGCTTTGCGGTATGTGGACCATTGGTGCAGCTACACCACCAATGAAGTGGCGATTAATTGGAATGCCACAGCATGGCTGCTGTTTGCGTGGCTTCACCGAGCAATGGAGTAGGGAAGGAGTACAGGGGAATTCTTTTTTTGGAAAGGTAAATTCTCATTTTGAGAATGTGGGTCAAATTTGTCTAGTATTTATTGAATAATCGACCGAATAACTTTCAGCCCGATCTCGCCTTTTTCGATCCAGAGTTACTGGATGGTATTTTATTCTATCAGAAATCTTGAGCAAAACTCAATCGCCCCTCTCGCAAGTAAATCACCAAGTTACCACCCATCGTGGCAGCCAGATGCAGCGCGGTGCATCCCGATCCTTCGCAAATGATCACTCTACTTCGAGGGATAACTAACATATGGCAAATTTGAGGAAAAGAATTTGTGTGAGTGCTACGGATCCCAAAAGGATTTGCCGTTCTTTGAGCGCAAGAGCTTCAGATATGGTCAGCACTTGGTAGATTAAAAAAAAGGAATATTTATTCATTGGTTTGTTCGATGTTTAGAATTTCTTTTATAGTTTTCCGCCGCTGATCCGATGAGGTTCTACTTTGTGCGTCTCAGCCAGTCAAACTGGCACTTCATTCATGAGGATCTTGAATGCCGGATCTTGAGGAATGTCTTCTGACATTGATCCGGAAGCTCATTTAAGTGTCTCATCTCGATTTTAATGGTGTAGGTATCGGTTAATCATTTACTAGTATGTCTTGTATTCACGCAGTTTCTCGGTTCTTGGGACCCCTGCTCTTGCTGTTCTTTTTCACATCCTTCTTACCCGCTTCTGCCCAGGTGATCTGGGAAGACAATTTTAACAGTTACGACGTTGGTTTTCTCGACAAAGCGCCCCTTAAAGCCAAAGGTTGGGATCCCCGACTAGGCTTCGACAACAAGCAGTGGCGAATCGAAGATGGGGGGAATGGCAACAAATATCTCTCGCTTCTCAATCGCGCCAGCGAATGTTGTTACTGGAAAGGCTGCAGGATGCTCAGGGAAGAAAAGGTCAAATACGATGACATTTATTGGGGCTTTCGATTTAAGTTTGATAGCAACTTTGATTTCAAAAGTGGTGGCAAGCTCAATGGCTTCATTGGCGGAAGTGACCCAAGCCCCGGAGTGCCCACAGATGGCTCAAAAGGTGCCAGTGTGTCGCTAATGTGGCGGAAAAATGGAAACGATGCCTATCTCCACACATATACTTACAGCGAAAACAAAGACGACAAGTGGGGGCAGCATGACGACCTCGTTAACGGTTCAGGTCAGCGCATAAACATCGTTCGTGACAAGTGGTACAGCGTGGTCATTCGCCTCGAAATGAATGATATGAACGTGCCGAATGGCAAAATTCAAGTGTGGCTGGACGGGCAGACTGCCATGTATCGCGACGACTATTTGTTCCGATCCAAAGGTGCCACTTGGGGCTGGCACATCAATCAAATGATCTATTTCTTTGGTGGCAATGGTCCAGGCTGGGCTCCCGGTACCGACTCTTATGTGTACATGGATGATTGGGTCATGTCGCTGACACCGCCTGCGAACCTCATGAATGGAAGCAGCGCACAGCAATCTCCCGTCGCTGCCGCAAAAGTTTCTGGCACATCAGGCCAGGCGCCATACCAAGTTTCTTTCAATGGGAGCGATTCCTTTGATCCTGACGGCAGCATTGTTTCTTACAACTGGGACTTTGGTGATGGCGGAGCCGCAACAGGAGCTCAGACTTCACACACATATACTGCTGCTGGAATTTTTCAGGCAAAACTCACTGTCACTGACAACGATGGGCTGAAGAGCACCAAAACCTTCAACATCTCCGTGACAAACCCGCCCATCTCAGGCGGTTCAGGCACCGGTGGTCTCGGTACGAATGGTCCGACCGTAGGAGGTGGCACCAGTGGTGGTGGCGGCACAGTAGGTTGTGATCCCGTGCCATCGGGCTGGCTCCACAGCGACATAGGGGCAGTTGGTGTGCCAGGAACAGTATGTTATGATCCGGCTACCAGCACCTACACGATGAATGCCTCAGGGGAGGACATTTGGAACAAAGCAGACGGCTTTGGCTACATCTACCAACCACTGACCGGCGACGGCGAGATCTCCTTGAAGTTGTCCGCCCTTCAAAACATCCATGCATTTACGAAAGCGGGTGTGATGATGCGGGAAGACTTGACGGCTGGTAGCAGCCATGCGATGCTGGTGATGAATCAGACCAAGCGGGCTTTTCAATACCGCCGCACATCAGCTGCAGAAACAGAGCCTGCATCCGGCTCGTGGATTGGACCGAATTACTCCTTTCCGGTCTGGCTCAAGCTGACTCGCAAGGGAAATATCTTCACCTCCTTTATTTCTGAAGATGGGCTGGCTTGGAGCTTGGTGGACACTGCGCACATCAACATGATCTCCACAATCTACATGGGGATTGCGGCTACAAGCCATGACAATAATAAGCTGGGTTCTTCGGTGTTTGAAGAGGTAACCGTTTCTGGTGGAATTGCCCCACCACCACCGCCCCCAACGCCTACACCTCCACCAGCACCTACCTGCGTGCTCGGCATCGGATGGTCTTACAGCGACATTGGAAACGTGGGCCTCCCCGGCCAGGCTTGTATGAATCAAACGACTGGGGAATATCTCATGACTGCCTCTGGAGATGACATTTGGAACACGGAAGACGAGTTTGGATACATTTATCAGGCAATGAACGCTGATGGGGAAGTCTCCGTCCAACTCAAAAGTCTGGATGATACCCATGACTATGCTAAAGCGGGTGTGATGATGCGGGAAGATCTCTCTGCCAACAGCCGACACGCTATGCTTGTGCTCAACCAAAGCCGCCGGGCCTTCCAGTATCGCCGAACCAAAGGAGGAATCACCTCTCCGCTGTCCGGCTCATGGATGGGACCTACTTACTCACATCCAGTGTGGCTCAAAATGACTCGTGCCGGCAATGTCTTCTCGTCCTTCATCTCCAACGATGGAAACGCATGGAACCTCGTGGACACCGTTCACATCCCGATGAAAGCAACGATCTATGTCGGAGTAGCTGCGACCAGCCACGACAATGCGCAATACGGGGAGTCTGTCTATGACAAATTGACCTTCGTGCAGTCTGGTACTACCCCGTTTCCGGTAGAGTTGCTCAGCTTCACAGCCTCTCCTGCTACTCTGGGAGTGTCGCTCGATTGGGTCACAGCTACGGAGAGCAACAACAATTTCTTCACCGTGGAGCGCTCTTCGGATGGATCCATCTTCGAGCTGCTAGATGAGGTAGATGGGATGGGCACAGCTAGCGTCGCCACTGCCTACCAGACCGTGGACAAGGATCCCTACCTCGGCCTGATTTACTACCGACTCACCCAGACTGATTTCAACGGTACCAAGACTTTCTTGTCCACCGTCACATACTTCAATGATTATCAGGCTGCTGGCAGTATGACGATCTATCCCAATCCAGTGACGCAAAACAAGTTCCAGATAGTCACCACGGGATTGCCCGCTGATGTCACCAAAAAGGTTCAAGTGCTCGACGGTACAGGTCGCCTCGTGACCTCCCTCCAAACGAATGAATTGGAAATGGAGGTCATCTTACCTGACCATTTGCCACCTGGCCTGTATCACGTCATGATCGATTACCACACAGATGTTCTCGGCAAGAGCATCGTGCTAGAATAATTACCGTCCTGTTGCATCAAGAAAAAGCCGCCCATTGGGCGGCTTTTTTGGGTTGTGATGTTTCGGGAAGTCAGGCATTGAGCAAGATGTTGCAAAGGCTTATCACTGGATGGGCCAAGAAATCTGATCACATGCACACGAAGAAGTGATCTGCCTTTTCCAGTAGTATGAATGGCTCCCTGACTTTGCTACACCCGCACGCGCGCAGGTTGAAGAAGCCGCTCGTAGAGATCCACATATCGACTGGCCTGAACGGACTCGTCGTAGCGCCGATGGGCTTCGAGAGAGATTGCGTGTGGATCGAAAAGATGGCGTTGGCCGAGGAAATGACGAATGCCTTCAGCGAGTGCTGTGGCGGAGACTTCTTCGCAAAGGACCCCATTTTCGCCATGACGAACCATGTCGGGCACACCACCGATGTGAAATCCGATGACAGGCGTTCCCGTGCAAATGCTCTCCAGGACAGTATTGGGGAGATTGTCTTCAACCGAAGGAATCACAAAAGCGTCTGCGGCGGCGTATGCCAATGCCATTTTCCGTTCATCCTTGATCACGCCGAGGTGGAAGAAATTTGGGATTGATTTCAGGCTCTCATCCGCTTTTCCGACCGCACAGATGGCCACATTCAGATCACTCAACTGTGTGAGGGCTTCTTTGAGAAGATGGAATCCCTTGCGGCGATTGGTGATGACTTCTGCCACAAACAAGAAGGCAGGTTTGTCAAGCGGAATCCCCCATGCCTTCTTGGCTTCCTGGCGATTCATCATGGTGAACACGGAGGTGTCCATGCCGTAGGGGATATTCATATGAGGAAAGGAGCCAAAGACCTCGCTCTCCTTGGAGCGCTGCATGAGCCATCGGGAAGGTCCTACGATGGTGAGGTTTTGGCCCCGAAGCGCCTTGATCTTCATTTCTTCCTGCTTCGCGATCAGGTCCCGATAACCTTCAAATGGAAATTCTACTTCATAGTGATTGCCACCATTGAATGGCTCCATGTCGTGGAGGGTCCACACCACGGGCTTAGTGTTTCGGCGAAAGAAGCCAGGATAATCCATGAATCGGCCCACCCAGTGCAGATTCACAATGTCTGCTTGTTGGTAATGAGGATTTCGGAGAATATTGGAAAATTGATTGGTGAGGGTAAACACCTCGAAGTGCTCGGGCCGATTTCTCACCTTTAGGCTGTTGAGACGATTGTAAGTGCGTTCAGCATAGTCCATCCCTTTGCGGAGCAAGGGAGAGGAAAAAGTGCTCTCGTAGTAAGCGTAGCTTTGCGGAATCGCAGGATCATTCTTGCGCAGGGACAAGAAGCGGGAGTCCACACCTTGCTTGAGGAGTCCCTTGTGGAGACGAATGGCCGCGTTGGCTGCTCCGCCCCAATCAAGCGTGGATACGTGAAGAATTCGCATGTTGCAACAATGCTTTGGGTGGTTGGAGATATTCTTTGAGAAAGAGGGCGCGCTGCTTGGCCCAGCGCAAGTTGGCTCTCAGAAGATGAGGGAGGGAATGTTCGTTTTGGTATTTGTAAAAGCGAGTCAGAGCCTTTCTCGCGATCAAGTGCTCGGTCAACGGCTGTGCCTGATCGATGGTAATTGCCGGCAGCAGCTCACGCACCGTCATAGGATCCGGGCGGAAAGTCGCTTGATTGTAATGTGAGCCTGTCCCATCAAACCCTATGTTCTGGACCAATGACTGGCGGGGATAGAGGCAAAGCCCCTTGGAAAAGTAGATGCTCGCAAACCAATTGATGGCCCAAGAGTTGTGGCTGCCCGTGAGGTTTCCCTTAAGGTAATTGGAAAATTTGATAGCGCCGCCCAAATTAAAATCTTCCAGTTTTCGCTCCCTAAGCAACCTCTCATACAAAGATGCAGAGTTGGGATCGTATGCCTGCCAAGCGCTGGCCCAGGTAGCCCAGCCCCAGCAACTCATGAATGTGAGGAAAAATGTCTCAGGAAGTTTTTTTTGTTTCACATCTGGAAGATATCCCGAGATGTGCATGACCTTGTCCGCTGTTTCGTAAAGATCCAAGGCTTCGTTCATGTATCGCAGAAAGCCGGGAGAAGTCACGATGTCGTCCTCAAGGACAATGATTTTCCCATGTTTATTTACGACCTCAGTCACACCCTCAGCAATCGATCGAGCCAAGCCTTTGTTTTCCTGGCTTTCTCGCAAGATCACCTCGCCACACCACTGCTTTTTTCTTATCACCTTCCTGAGTGCTTCTATATCTGCCAGCTTCTCAGGAGACGAGCCAGGCTTCGGGCCATCGGCGAAAATGTAGAGAGTCGTATGTTGAGATTCGGGATTTTGGCTCAGTGCCTCCAAGGTTTGGAGGGTATGATCAGGACGATTGTAAACAAAAACGGCAATGGGGGCGTAGCGCTTCATCTGGAAAGGTTGAGAATGACTCCGCAGGGGAAAAAGGCGGAAGATCTGTAGGAAATGTATCGTAACTGATGCTGAGCCGGACAACAATCATTCCGAGATTCTTTCTCACTCGGAGGACGCCGCTAGATTCATCGGCAATGTTACCAGAAATCCTACCAGCGACCAATGAAGCAGCCGAACAATTTCCTGTTTGGGCGTAATTGACGGTTGAGTAGCTGCTCTATGCTGATCATCAGCCATTTATAAGGAGTCAGTGGGATCTAAAGATATTGGAATTGTCCATTCGCGTGGATTTTTTAGCGGTTCATCAGCAGCTGGAGATTTCTCTTTCGACGAGCCTCTATTTTCGACCTCAAAGTAAGACTACTTCCCTGATTACGTTCTTCCTTTCCTGTCTGGCAAGCAAATTGCCAGATCACTTCGTCAATAAAAGGGACAAAACTACTACGCATCAAACCCATTTTTTTCGACGATCATCTCTATCAGAAGCTCACATGTGCGGAATTTTAGGCGCTTTTCCCCGTCAAGACGACCACTTTTTCCTTCCTGCTCTCAACACCATGTATCATCGCGGCCCCGATGGATTCGGGGTGTGGCATGAGGAGAGTGGCTTGCTGACACTGGGACACAGAAGGCTCTCCATTCTCGACCTTTCCGAGAACGGTAAGCAGCCGATGCATTATCGGCAATTTACCATCACCTTCAATGGTGAGGTGTTCAATTTCATGGAAATCCGGGAAGAGCTGGAGGCCAAGGGGCATCGGTTTCACTCCGAATCCGATACCGAGGTCATCATCGCCGCATACCAAGAATGGGGAGCCGATTGCCAGTTGAAATTCAATGGTATGTGGGCTTTTGCCATTTGGGATCACGCCCGAAAGGAGCTCTTCCTGTCTAGAGACAGATTCGGCATCAAGCCCATTTACTACGCTTTCAACGGCGACACTTTCGCTTTTGCCTCCGAAATGAAGGCGCTCTACCAGTTTCTGCCTCACATTCGCGTCTCCAACGACTTCGAATTCTGTCGAGACAACATGTTTGACTATGAGACCACGGACAAGTGTCTCATCGAAGGCCTCCACCGCTTTCCTCCCGGACATTTTGCCATTTTTCGTCCCGGAGATCGTGATCTCACCCCCAAGCAGTGGTGGAACACGATGGATCATCTTGAGGAAGTGCCCAAGACCTATGAAGAGCAAGTAGAGAAATTCAGAGAATTGTTTCTGGATTCCATCAAACTTCGGATGCGCTCTGATGTGCGCATCGGCACGGCGCTTAGTGGAGGCGTAGATTCCAGCGCGGTGATCTGTGCGATGGCCAACATCAACAAGGGTAATGATAACCGGGTATCGGATGACTGGCAAAATGCTTTCTGTGCAATTTTTCCGGGCATGACCCTGGACGAGACCCACTTCGCCGAGCAAGTGGTCAATCACTTAGGGATCTCCGCAGTGTACAAGGAAATTGATCCGGCCAAAGGGCTTGACAAGCTGATGGAATATCTTTGGCTGTTCGAAGAGCTCTACATCACCAGCCCCATTCCGATGATTGAGATCTACAAAGAAATCAAGGCAAATGGTGTCACGGTGAGTATCGACGGCCACGGTGCGGACGAGCTGATAGCCGGGTATGGCGGATACGTTTTCGACGCAGTGAAAGACAGCCCATTGAGCTTCGGCAAGATTCGGGAGCTGATGGATACGTTCACGCATGGATTTACCGTAGATGGAGCCAAGCCATCAGCGAGCATCGAAAAGCAGGCATTTAAGCAGGTCTTGGTGCGCTATCGCGACTTGATTTTTAGGGATAAAAAGCTCATCAAAGAAGATGTGCTCAATGGCCAGCTCGGCTACTTCAACCAATACCTCTACCACGAATTTCACCACAAAGTGCTGCCTACCCTGCTGCGCAACTACGATCGCTATTCGATGGCGGCCAGCGTAGAAATTCGGATGCCATTTATGGACTACCGTCTTGTGAAGTATTGCTTCTCGCTGCCATGGGATTCTAAGTTGAGAGATGGTTACACCAAGCACATTCTCCGCCAGGCGATGGAGCCGTATGTGCCCAAGGAGGTGATCTGGCGTCGCAGCAAAATTGGATTCAACACGCCGTTCATGGAGTGGATGCGTGGTCCATGGAAAGAATATCTCATGGACATGATCAGCTCCCAGCGTTTCCACGAGTCAAATTTGATTCAGGCGAGCAAAGTCAAAGCGCAGGTCGAAAGTGTGATCATGGGTTCTGCACCGACCTACAACGACGGACAAGAAGCCTGGGTATCTCTCGCGCCATTTTTGTGGCAAGAATCTGTCTTGGCCAAGGCTCAGCGAGAGCTCGTGCTCTAGCACCCTCCTCTCGTCCATTCATCCACGTGATAGATAATATCCCGAGCGCGACCTTTTCCTGATCGAATATCGATCCCTTTTTCCCGTCAAAACGGGTGTGTTCTTTCTGGATCTATTTCACTCATCGGGGGCCAGGCTGCTGGCTCCTCCAACTCATCCTATTTGTGAGCGTAGTCGCTGACATTCAAAAAGTCGTCAAGTCTGATGGCTTTCGTAAATACTTCTCCAACACCTCCTGGATGCTGCTAGGGCGGCTAGGCCAGATGGCGGTGACATTCTTGGTCACGGCCTACGTAGCTCGGTATCTGGGCAAGGCAGATTTTGGGGTGCTCAATTATGCCCGATCCATCGGGACCTTCTTCACGATGTTCATGGCTTTGGGATTGCACTCCATTGTGGTGCGCAATCTCGTCGCTAACGATGGCGACAAGGACCGCATCATTGGCACCTCGTTGGTCATGCGGGTGGCGGCATCGGTCATAGGAATGGGCGGATACTTCATTGCAGCGCCGTTTCTTCCACATGATTCGCAGATGAATTGGTTGATCATTATCATCATCCTGGGGACGGTGTTCCAAACGCTGGATGTCTTTGATTTCTATTCGCAGGCAAAGGTCAAAGCTCACTATACGGTCAAGGTGCGGATGTTTTCGATCATCGGCATGGCTGCGATGCAATTGGCGCTGATCTATTTTGAAGCAGACTTGATCTGGTTTGCCATTTCCATTACAGCTAGCACACTCTTCATAGGCGCGGGACTCATGGTCGTCTATCAGGTGAAATTTGGTAGCCTGTTCAAGATGAAAGTGGATAGAACCTACATGAGGCAGCTGCTCAAAGATTCTTGGCCACTAATTTTTTCGGACTTGGTAGTAGTGCTCTATATGTCCACGGACAAAATCATGCTGATGTCGATGGTCGGCGAAGAGGCTGTAGGGAGCTACGCCGCTGCGCTACGATTTTCGGAAGTATGGTACTTCTTGGGGCCAATGGTAGCAGCCTCGCTGTTTCCAGCGATCATGAATGCCAAGCAGCGAGATCCTGAACTCTACCTTCGGCGCCTCCAAAATTATTACAACCTCATGGTGGTGGCATCTCTAGCGATCACCATTCCGGTGGCACTTCTGGGACCTTGGGCGCTTGAACTTCCTTTCCTCTACGGCAAGGAATACGCCGATGCCGGGGGCGTGCTCGTGATTCACATTTGGACGCTTCTCTTCATCTTCCTTGGCGTAGCCAGTTCCAAGCATCTTGTGGCCGAAAATCAGCAGCGCATGGAGTTGATGCGTACGTTGTTGGGCGCTGTGGTCAACATTGGACTCAACTTTTGGTTAATTCCTAAGCACGGGATCTACGGCGCTGCCATTGCTACGTTGATTTCACAGGGAGTTGCTTCTTATTTGGGCTACTTGGTCCACCGTAAGTTTTGGCCAGTATTCATCATGCAGACCAAAGCGATCTTCCTCGTGGACATCATTTCGCGTATCCTAGGCCGGAAAAAAGGCTACGGAGAAGGCTTGTAGCCACCGCGTTCTTCCCGATATTTGTCTAAAACAGCAGGAAAAAGGGGAAATTGATCTTAAGATTCCCCTTTTTCCTGCGCTTTCACCTATTGATTCGCACGCGTCACACCTTCATCTACTGATTCATGGAGTATATTTTGGGATACTTCTTTCTGCAAAACCTTCGAACCGTCGTGCTCGACGGCATGGGTGCGCAGTTGCTGAAGTTTTTGCCGAACTCCGTGTTGTTGCTCGGGGCCCTTCATTATTTGCTCAAAGGTCATGGAAAGATCTTCTTTCCTCGGGTTAAGACGACGACGCATTTGGGCATTTGGTTCATTTTCTTGTTGCTCTTTGCCGTGAGTCTGTTGCGGACCGCTTACCCCACAGCTACCGCCGTAGGAACGATCAACGACTGTTTTTCTATCATCTTCCTCAATCTCGTTTGCTATCTTTGGGTGGGGGCTGAGGTGAGAAAAGGGCAGGATTTCGAGCTCGTCTTCAATCGGGTCGTGTTCCGGTTTTTGATCATCATCGGTGTCGTTTTGACCTTTTACTGCTTCTTGTACTTTGTCGGATACAAAGATCCGCGAACACCGCTCCAACGCGGGGGAGAACTCAACGTTTTGCTGAAGCTATTTGGCATTCAGCTAATGAAAAAAATGATTCCCTACACCGCTTCGATGCACCCAAATACGGTGTCTATCTGGGCGGGAGCGACATTTATCATGGCTTCGATTTATTGGTATGTGGTCAAGAAAAGTATCAAAGACAACATTTGGATTCTGGCGATCCTGCTTTTCTCGATCATTTTCATGCTAATTGCCGACTCTCGAGGCACAGCCTTGATGGCCGTGGCGGGCATTGGCTTGGTGGCCATTACCTATTTTAGCAATGCTACGGGCTTTTTGCGAATTTTCGTTCTGTCCGTGCCGCTTCTCCCTTTTGCCTTCATGCTGGGCTTGCAAGCCATGAGCAGCGCCTCCTTCTTGTCCACTTTTAGCCGCACGGGCGACACCGAAAACGTGACGACCATGTCGGGCCGAACCCACATCTGGGCCGAATGTATCAAGGAAATTGAAAAGTTCAAGATGCAACACCTCTTCGGGTGGGGAGAGCATGGCCAGTCCACCGCCGGAGTATCCAAAAACTACGTCATGTGGTTCGGCGAGGACGAGTATGAATATGGCTATGACCTCATCGTGACCCACAACTTTTTCTTTCAGGTC
The DNA here is from genome assembly GCA_036835375.1 of Bacteroidota bacterium. Lineage (GTDB taxonomy): Bacteria > Bacteroidota > Bacteroidia > J057 > J057 > JANQTF01. Next base: position 44,304 of record DAITMB010000007.1, on the reverse strand, counting down.
TTCTTCGATATTGGCTACCTGGGCGTGCTGGTGTTCATGATTAGCAGCCTCGCAGTCATGAACGGCGCGATTTATCTGTATAAACGGGGCTTTAAGGTCGCCCTGGTGTTTGTGGGAATGTCACTCTACTACGTGCTTTCCGGGGCATTAGAGAGTAATTTTGGCAACCATAATCGTTCCTACAACGAGGTGATGATGATGAGCTTCATGATCATGCTGGCTTTCAAAAATGAGTTTCTTCGACTTCAGCAGCAATACGAGCGAGATCAATTGCTTGTGCCAGCGTAGCGAGGGCGCCCAAGAAAAATGGCACGACGCCTTAGGAAAGGTAATATCCAATTCGCAGAATTTCCGCAAAGACGCCAGCAGCAGTCACTTCTGCTCCGGCTCCCGGCCCTTTGATGACCAGGGGCCGCTCTTGGTAGCGTGTGGTGGTGAATACAATCATGTTATCGCTGCCGCTGAGCTGGTAGAAGGGGCTTTCAGGTCCTACAGATTGAAGCGAAATAAAGGCTCGGTCACCTGCAAGAGTCGCGATGAATCGCAGGACTTTACCATCTTGGCTTGCAGCAAGGCGCATGGCTTCGAAGTGGGCATCGTGTTGCTCCAACTGATCGAAAAATTCGGCTACCGTGGGCGCTTCCATACAGGGCAAAGGGAGAAGATTGTCGATCTCCATATCATCCATTTCCATGGCTTTGCGCGACTCACGAGCAAGGATGAGCAATTTTCTAGCGACATCTTTACCAGAAAGATCCACCCTTGGGTCAGGCTCGGTGTAGCCTTTTTCGCGGGCTTGTTTCACGATGTCGGAAAAGCGGGTACCTTCTCCAAAATGATTGAAAATAAAGGAAAGCGAACCCGAGAGCACGCCCTCAATCTTGAGGATCTTGTCTCCGGAGTTCACCAGGTCGGTGAGCGTGGTGAGCACCGGAAGCCCTGCGCCTACATTGGTCTCATAGAAAAACTTGACACTATTTTCCTCCGCCAGGCGCTTTAGCAACTGATAGTTTTCAAATTCAGCCGAAACAGCGACTTTGTTGGGGGTAGAAATGCTGATGGCGTGGCGCAAAATATCTGCATAGTAGTGCCGAATGCTTTCTTCCGCGGTGTTGTCCACAAAGACACTGTTGGGAAGATTCATCTGCTTCATTCGCTCGACAAAGGTGCCCAAATCTGCTACATTTTCTGATGTGTCGAGGCTGAGCCGCCACTGATCCAGATTGACGCCCTGCGGATCAAAGATCATTTTCTTGCTATTTGATAAGCCTACCACGCGAATTTGCACAAATTGCTCTTCCTGCAAGAAGGCGCGTTGTGCTCTGATTTGCTCCAATAAGGTGCTTCCGATCAACCCGACACCGACTACGAATAAATTGAGGACATAGAATTCTGATAGAAAGAACACATCGTGGACGGCAGTCAGGGCTTTTGCCTCGTCTTCGCGTTGGATCACTACCGAAATATTCCGCTCGGAAGATCCCTGCGCTGTGACAATGACGTTGATTCCATTCTTGCCTAGCGCTGTGAAAAACTTTCCAGAAATGCCCGGGCGCGACTTCATGTTGTCGCCGATGACTGCGATCACAGCGAGGCCAGGGAGCACGTGGACGGGTTCGATGAGTTTGGCTTTCATCTCAAGGGCAAACTCTTGCTCGATGCCCCTTCGAGCAATTTCAGCATCTTCTGGCCTGATGGCAAAGGAGATGGAGTGCTCCGAGGAGCCTTGCGTGATGAGGATGGCATTGATATTTTTGTTCGCCAAGGTGTTGAAAAGCCGTGCGGCGAAGCTGCTCGCTCCAAATAGGCCAGAGCCCTCCAGGGTAATGAGGGAAATGTCGCTGATCGACGAAATGCCTTTGACTGTGTGAGTGTAGGGATCGGGATGGTCGGAGATCAAGGTTCCTTCATCGCTCGGGTTGAAGGTATTTTTGATTCGAATGGGAATCTTTTTTTCGAGCGCAGGAATGATGGTCGGAGGATAAATCACCCGCGCACCGAAGTGCGACATCTCTAGTGCCTCTTCGTAGCTCATGCTCCTCACCGGAAAGGCTTGGCTCACGCGGCGGGGGTCCGCCGTCATCACGCCATTTACATCGGTCCAAATCTGAATTTCTTCTGCCCCGAGCGCAGACCCGATGAGGGAAGCCGTGTAATCTGAGCCGCCGCGGCCCAAGGTCGTGGTGATGCCATCGCGCGTCGATGCGATAAAGCCTGTTACGACCGACACCTCGTCGGGGTAGGTGCGAAAATGCTCAGTGATATTTCGGGTGGTCTCTTCGGCAAAGATCTTGGCCGAGCCATAATTGTCATTGGTGATAATGAGCTGGCGGGCATTGACGTACCGGGCTGCTGTGCCATAGTTGTTCAGCACTTGGGCCAGCATGAATGCGCAGGATCTTTCCCCAAAGCTTTGAATGTAGTCGAGGGTACGTGGGGTGAGGTCGCGTGTAAGAAACAGTCCCTGGAGCAGGTTGCCCAGTTCTTGTTGTCCTTCAAGAATCTCTTCATACACGGGTTTGTGAAGGTCCGGCCGGGTGACCAAGGCCATGACCACTTCTCTGTGTCGAGCAGAAAATGCCTCTAGAATGGTCTGGTAATCGGAATTTCCACTAGCAGCCACACGGCTCATCTGAATGAGGGTGTCTGTGACCCCTCCCATCGCAGAGACCACTACGGCTACTTTCTCTCCACGATTTACATAGGATTGGACGATCCGGGCGACGCGGTCGATTCGCTCGGCATTGGCCACAGAGGAGCCACCGAATTTAAGGACTTTCATGAGGAGACGATGGCTTTGGGGATACCCAGATTCCTGACTTTGGACGCGACTAGAAGCAAATATAGACGGGAACTTGGAAAAAGAGGATACTGCTATGGACAAGGCGGAAATTCATTTAGTCATATTCCGCCTTGCCCTATATTACTTGTTACTTGGAAGATACCACAAAGCGATGTGCCTCATGAGACCTGCGATCCTTCTCCCTCTCAGGCCAGCGCTTTGACGTCCTCCATCAGTTCGATGAAATCATCGAAGAGATAAAAATTATCATGTGGACCAGGTGAGGCTTCGGGGTGAAACTGGACTGAGAAGGCGCGCTTGTTCCGAATACGAATGCCTTCGATGGTCTGATCATTCAGGTTGAGGTGAGTAATGACCACATTGGGATTGGTCTCAATGGCGGTCCTGCTCACTCCAAATCCGTGATTTTGAGAAGTGATCTGGCTTTTGCCCGTCATGAGATTTTTCACAGGGTGGTTGGCTCCCCGATGGCCCGTGTGCAACTTGTAGGTGTCCACTCCGCTTGCAAGTGCGAGGAGTTGGTGGCCCAGGCAGATCCCAAAGAGAGGCTCGTCTGCGCGGAGAATGTCGCGCAACGTGTCGATGGCATAAGGCATCGCCGCTGGGTCGCCGGGACCATTGGAGATGAAGTATCCGTGAGGAGCGAAAGATTTGAGCTCGCGGTAGTTCGCTTTGGCAGGAAACACCTTCAGGTAGCAGCCTCGCTTGGCGAGATTTTCCAAGATATTCTTTTTGACTCCGACATCCAGCACTGCTACGCGGTAAGGCGATCCCGGATCACCATGAAAGTAAGGCGTGACTGTGCTTACCTTCGAAGAGAGCTCCAGGCCCTTCATCGGCGGACAATCCTTGAGTATTTTTTGAAGGTCCTTGCGGGAGCCGATTTCGCTGGAAATAACGGCATTCATGGCGCCCTTGTCCCGGATGTGTGTCACCAGCGCACGCGTGTCCACGTCGGCAATCCCGACAATGTTGTTGTGCTTGAGGAAAGAGTCAAGGGACTGCTCCGCGTCGGCACGTGAATAGAGGGTGGTAAAATTTCGCACAATCAACCCGGCAATTTTGGCAGAGGAAGACTCATACTCCAAGTTGTGGACGCCATAGTTGCCAATGTGGGTGTGTGTCTCAATGAGAATCTGCCCGTAGTAAGAAGGGTCGGTGAAGACTTCCTGATAGCCAGTCATACTGGTGTTGAAGCAAAGTTCACCGGTGGTGCTTCCTTCTTTTCCGACGGCCATTCCTTCGAAAAAAAGCCCATCTTCCAGCAGAAGATAGGCGGGCTTTTTCTGGAGATATTTCATGTTGCTTGTGGGAGAGTTTCTTGGAGAAACGGTGGAATATGGTGCTTACAGACTTGTTTTGGGGGAATGTTCCGCGCTGGAACACGTAGCGACAAGCTATTGAAAGCTTGTCTGATCCTGGATTGGAATGGAGCTAAACGGAATTTCTTCGTCCCGGTGTAGCTGATCAATGAGTTCGTCCACGGAGTCTTTGGTGAGATTATGAACATAGCGGCGATTGGTGACTTGGGCTACTGGGGCCGTATCGCAAGCACCCAGGCACTCCGCCGCGCGGCACCAGATCCGTCCATCTTTCCCGAAGCCTTTTTCATCGGCCTGAATTTTTTCCCGCACATAGGCCAGCATCTCTTCACCACCCGTGACGCTGCAAGTGAAGCAGGTACAGACCTCGATCAAATGCTTGGGTACAGGCTCCAGGAAGTACATCGTGTAGAAGGATGCCACGCCATACACGTGAGAGTAGGGCAGTTCGAGGGTGTCTGCGACCAACTTGAGCGCTTCAGGAGACAACCAGCCAAACTTCTCCTGGGCCATCCACAAGGCAGGCATCACCGCAGAGCGGCTCTCGGGATACTTGGCAATGTGACGCTGGATCTCTGCCAACTCTGCCTGCGAAAATTCAAATACCGTGTTGTCTGCCATGTTGTATTCGAAACGATTTGAAGCCGTCCGGCGATTGGAACTTCGTGTAAATCAGGAAATCAGCATTCCTGTTGGGAAGTAAGAATATCTGAAAAAGAGCAGATGTGAGCCCACCGCGCTCGGTAGATTTGAGGAGATTGGAACATTGACGAATGATCGTTGCGGTAAAATGTTCTCACAAATTCCCGGAACAAAAGTAAGGATTTTCTCGGGCCTTCCCAACGTCCTTTTTTGTGCAGGAATAGGCGAGAATGAGCCAAATGTTACCAAATCAGGGTCTGTATCGCTTGCTTGGACCATACGAATGTAAGAAAGTTCCCATTTGGGGAGCTTCTGTAACCATTCAACGAACGAACCCTGCGACTGAGCGGAGATCCACGCAAAGGGCCAGCTTATGCGCCTATCTTTGGTTCCGTGAAGAAAAAAGTACCAAATCGGGATCGGCTTCACATGTTCTTTGGTCCGTGTAAATCTCTCAGCCAAACGTCCTATCCTGGGGCCTCACTTTTTCCTCCGTTTTCACCTCGAACGCCTTCGTTGAAGGATTGCCAATTATGAATAGCAATCGGAAAATCTTCAAGGCATTTGTCCTTGTCATTGAGTTTATCATCATCAACCTGAGTTGTAAGCTCGCCTATTATCTCCGCTTTGGCGAGTATGGCGATCCTTCCGACTCATATCTTTTCTTTTTTATCACCTTCACCCTCGCCTGGGTGTTGGCAGCGCTGTTTACCAGTGCCTATGAGCAACGTAAGCTGCTCAATCTCAATTTGTTTCTTCAAAGCTTCGGCGCTACGCTTTTCGTGCACATTTTCATCGTGACGCTCTTCATCGTCTCGACCAAAATGCACATCCTTTCCCGCGAGTATCTTCTCTACACCTACGTCTCCTCTTCGGTGGCGATTTTTGCCTTCCGCGCCATCATGCTGCTGGCCTATCGCTACTACAACAGCATGACCTATACCATCCGGAAAATTGCCCTTGTGGGTGACGATGAAGGAATTCAAGAATTATACGAGCATTTTGACGCCAAAAACACAACCATTTACCGCTTCCTTCGCATCATCGACCCACGCATGACCGAGGAGGAGCGTAAGCAACTGATTCGCGACGAGATTGATGCATTGAAAACCTTTTGCAAGGAGGAAAGAGTGAATGAAATCTACATGTCACTCAACCTTCTTGACGACGATTTGATTGAAGAATTGTCCGACTTCGCCGATGACAACTTCGTCTATTTTCGCATGGTGACAGATTTCAAAAAGCTGGGACCACGATCGGTCAACGTCGATTTTTTTGGTCATACACCGATTTTGAGTCTGCGCAAAGAACCACTGAGCACAGTGTTCAACAAGACCCTCAAGCGAGGATTTGACATAGCGTTCTCGGGATTTGTGATTTTGACCGTGTTTCCAATTTTGATTCCGGTCGTAGGGTTGCTCATCAAGCTAGAGTCCAAGGGGCCGATTTTCTTCCGCCAGCTTCGTACAGGTAAAAATGGGCGCGATTTCTTGTGCTACAAGTTTCGCACAATGACTGTCAACAAGGACTCCGACGCCGTGCAAGCCACCAAAAATGACAAGCGCATCACGCGAATTGGAGCGATTCTTCGCAAAACGAGCCTGGATGAGTTTCCGCAATTCATCAATGTGCTGCAAGGAGACATGTCGGTGGTGGGTCCACGGCCTCACATGCTCAAACATACCGACGAGTACTCTCGCATCATCAATAAGTATCTTTTCCGCCATTTCATCACACCGGGAATCACGGGCTATGCCCAGGTCAATGGCTACCGCGGTGAGACCACCGATCCGGAGCAGATGCGCAAGCGTGTGGAGCACGATGCTTGGTATGTGGAAAACTGGAGCCTGTTTCTAGACATCAAGATCATTTTCCTGACGGTGTGGAATGCTGTACGTGGGGAGGAAAACGCTTATTGAGAAACATCATACTTCGGTCATTCGATGAGAGTAGAATCAGTGAAAATGAAACAAAAGCTCAGCAAATCGACCTGCCACACAACGAACCTGGAACACAAAGCGCTATGGCTACCGAAAAAATCCAAATCCTGAATCTGAACATTGATAATTATACCTTTCAGGAGTTTCTTCAAAATCTCGAGGAAGGGGTTGTGTTCACACCGAACGTGGACCATATCATGAAACTTCAAAAGGACAAGGAGTTCTATGAAGTCTATACCCAAGCAGATCACTTGGTGTGTGATAGCCAGATCGTGAAGGCGAGTTCAGGCTGGTTAAAGCAGGGCAAAATCAAGGAACAGATCGCAGGATCGGATCTTTTTCCTGCTTTTTGTGAATTTCACAAGGACAACACCCATCGGGTGAAGGTATTCCTGCTCGGTGGCACCACCGAAGAAAGCACCTACAACGCCTGGCAAAACATCAATGAGCGCTGCGACGCTGATATCGTCATTGGAGGCTATTCGCCTCCTTTTGGGTTTGAGCGTGATGCCGAAGAGGAGCAGCAGATCATCGACATGATCAACGATTCTGGGGCCACCGTACTGGCTGTGGGCGTAGGTGCGCCCAAGCAAGAGAAGTGGATCATCCGCAATAAGCACCGGATGCCTGGGATCCAGATTTTCTTTGCCATCGGGGCGACGATCGACTTCTTGGCAGGAAATGTGCAAAGATCCCCGAAGTGGATCACTAACATTGGTATGGAGTGGGCATTCAGAATGGCTCAGGAGCCTAAAAGAATGTTTAAGCGATACATGATCGACGACATGCCTTATTTCATGTTGATCCTCAAGCAGCGATTTGGACGTTACCAGAATCCTTGGGCCTGAAAGCCCCGCTGCGACTGTTCCTGGCTCTGTACGTTCTTTTCTCTTGGGCGAATATTTCCCTTTTCGTCAGTCTCTCTTTTCCTTCGAATTCCCCTGAAAATGAACGGCTAAGAATCTTCCTTAAAGCGTTTTCGCACTTAGCCAAGGAACCTGCTATTTGTCACCATGATCATCAGAAGCAAAGCTCCCCTACGTATCGGACTAGCCGGTGGCGGCACCGATGTGTCTCCCTACTCCGACGAATACGGCGGCATGATTCTCAATTGCACCATCGAGAAATATGCATACGCTACCATCATTCCTCGGCAAGACGGTAAAATCGTGCTTCATGCCGTCGATCGAAACGAGCGGTTTGAATACGACAGTGTGGCCCGCCTTCCCATCGATGGCGATCTGGATCTGCTCAAAGGCGTGTACAATCGCGTGGTGAAGGATTTCAACCACAATGCGCCTCTTTCCTTTGAGATGAATACCTGGGTGGATGCCCCCGCTGGCTCCGGCCTCGGCTCTTCCTCTACCCTGGTCGTAGCGATCGTAGGCGCCTTCACCGAATGGCTCCGCCTGCCGCTGGGAGAGTACGACATCGCACACCTCGCCCACGACATCGAACGAATCGACTTGAACTTTGCCGGAGGCAAACAGGACCAGTATGCCGCAACTTTTGGCGGATTCAATTTCATGGAGTTTTACAAAGATGACAAAGTCATTGTGAACCCACTCCGAATCCGCAATCGCTCGCTCCTCGAAATGGAGTTCAACATCATCACGTACTACACCGGCACTTCTCGCCTCAGCTCCAAGATCATCGAAGCCCAGCAGGCCTCAGTGTCTATGGGCAACGGCAAGTCGGTGGATGCGATGCACGAGCTGAAAAATCAGGCATTTCTGATGAAAGAAGCGCTCTTGCGCGGGGAGATCGACCGAATCGGAGATCTCCTGGATTATGGCTGGAAGTTCAAAAAGGACTTGGCAGCTGGGATTTCTAATCCCGTGATCGACGAAATCTACACTGAAGCCCGCAAAATGGGTGCTACTGGTGGCAAACTTTCCGGAGCAGGAGGTGGAGGATTCATGACCTTCTACTGCCCAGGCAACACGCGCTACAAAGTGATTGATAAGCTCAAAAGCTTTGGTGGCGAGGTACACGACGTCAAATTTTCTCCCCTTGGTGTTACTTCATGGACAATCAAATGAACAAGATCCAATCCATCGTGGCTTCGTCGATCGACACGAAGCAAGCTCTCCTCGAAAACGAATCGCTCCTCCAACTCACAGCTGAGGTTGCAGCAGTCATCACCGAAGCTTTCCGTCAAGGCAAGGCTGTGTTCTGGTGTGGAAATGGCGGTAGCGCTGCCGATGCCCAGCACTTGGCCGCAGAATTTTCTGGCCGCTTCTACTTTGACCGCGACCCGCTGTTTTCGGAGGCATTGCATGTGAATACTTCCTATGTCACGGCTGTGGCAAACGACTATTCCTACGACCAAATCTATAGCCGACTCATCAAGGCCAAAGGTCGCCCCGGCGATGTGTTGATCGGAATGTCCACCTCTGGCAACAGCAAAAACGTGGTGGAGGCCTTCAAGCAGGCGAAGCTTCAGGGACTGATCGTCGTGGCCATGACAGGTGAGACTGGCGGCGAGATGCGCCATCACTGTGATTTTCTCCTCAACATGCCTTCTACCGATACCCCGCGGATTCAGGAGTGCCACATGTTGCTGGGTCATGCCGTGTGTGAATTGGTAGAGGCTGCCCTCTTCACCCCAGCACCCGTGGCTGTGGAAGAAGTAGAGGGATAACCCCCTGACAAACAGGATCGAGCTGAGGAACTGGCACTTCGCAGAAAGTTCTCATATCCCATATGGGACCTCGGCTCGATTCCCTTCCTTTTTTTACCCCATACCCCACGTTCCTTTTACTAACACCCCACTTATGACCAAAGAAGCCATCGTATTGGCAGGCGGCATGGGAACCAGGTTGCGCACAGTTGTTTCCGATGTGCCCAAGCCTATGGCCCCTGTCAATGGCCGTCCCTTCCTTGCTTATCTGCTTGATGACCTGAATGCTCAGGGAATTGAGCGCGTGATTCTCGCTGTAGGCTACAAGCGAGAAGTGATCATGGAGACATTCGGCAGCCGCTATCTGAACATGGAGTTGGTCTATTCTGTGGAAGAAGAGGCTCTCGGGACAGGAGGAGGCATCAAGCTGGCCAGCGATCTGGTGGAAGGCGACCGGGTGTTTGTGCTCAATGGGGACACTTATTTTCGGGTGAATCTTGCAGCCTACGACGCCTTTTTCGAAGCGCATGACTGCGAAATGGCCCTGGCGCTGAAGCCAATGACCGATTTTGACCGATACGGAACAGTAAAAATCGACTCAGGTAGCTGTCGGGTGCTGGGCTTTGAAGAGAAGCAGCAGCGAAAAGAAGGGCTGATCAATGGTGGAGTATATCTTTTCAAGACCAGCATCTGGGAAGGATTGGATTTGCCAGCGAAATTTTCCTTTGAAAAAGAAATCCTCGAAGGCCTGTGCCAAAGCCGCCTCTTCAGCGGCATGGTTTCAGACACTTACTTTATCGACATCGGAATTCCCAGCGACTATGAGCGATCTCAGCACGATTTTGCCGCCCTCCGGGCCTGACCGTTCATGGAGCCTCTTCATCGACCGAGACGGTGTTATCAACCAAAAGCGGGACGATGACTATGTGAAGGCTTGGGCAGAATTTACCTTTATTCCGGGTGTACTGGAAGCGCTCGCCGTTCTTTCTCAGTATTTCGGACGACTGATCGTGGTGACCAACCAGCGTGGGATAGGTCGTGGGCTCATGACGGAGGCAGACCTTGCCGACATTCACGCGCGCATGATCTCCATGATTCACGCAGAAGGGGGCCGAATTGATCGGATTTACCACGCACCAGACCTCAGCGACCAAGACCACCGCGGCTGGCGAAAGCCTCTCCCCGGTATGGCTTGGCAGGCGCAGGCTGATTTTCCTGAGATTGATTTTGCCAAAAGTCTCGTGATCGGGGATTCGCTCTCCGACATGAAGTTTGGGCGAAATGTCGGAATGGCTACCGTCTGGGTGTCACCCGAAACGATAACACCTCCAACAGAAGACTTGGTGGACCTGCGGGTAGATGGGTTGCCAGATTTTGCCCGCCAAGTATCGACTTTCCCCGTTCCTTCGTCCTCTTCCACTTCATTCACTTAACTTTTTCTCCATGAGGAGTATCTCCATCGGAGTCGTCATGACCTGCTTCAATCGGCGGGAATATACCTTGAAATGCCTTCGGCATTTGTATCAGCAAACTGCCCTCCAGGAGGGAGTCAAGCTTCGCATTTTTCTCACAGACGATGGGTCCAAGGACGGAACAGCAGAGGCAGTGGCTAAAGCGTTTCCAGACACGAAGATTCTTCACGGGAGTGGTTCTCTGTTTTGGAACGGGGGCATGCACCTCGCTTTTGGCGAAGCGCTGAAGCACGATCTGGACTATTATCTTTGGATGAATGACGATACTTTCCTCTTTGACGATGCCTTGGCTCGACTCCTCGCTACGCATCGCGACCGCGCCGAGCGCGGCATGCCTGATAGTATAATTCTCGGGGGTTGTCTGGATCCGCGCACTGGCGAATTTTCCTATGGCGGATTTCAGCGAGTAAGTCGATGGACCCTCAAAATGATTGATGTGGTGCCGGGAGAGGAGCCCAAAGAGTGTACATCCAACACGGGCAACTGTGTGCTGATTCCTCGTAGCGTAGCTGCCAAGGTCGGCAACATTGAGCCTTATTATACCCACCGATGGGGAGACCCGGACTATGGGCTGAGGGCCGGAAAAAAGGGCTGTAAAATATGGCTCGCCTCGGGCTTTGTCGCAGCTTGTGAGACAAATCCCACGGCGGAGCGCTGGCGAGACACCAGCTTGTCCTTCAAGGATCGAATCAAAGATTTTCACTCGGTGAAGGGCTACATCAAAAAGGACTGGTTTTTTTATGTGCGGAGACACGGCGGACTCTTGTGGTTTCTTTTGTGGATGAAGCCCTATTTCGATATGGTCACTTCGTCGCTCAAAGGCAAAACCAGTGTTGCTGAGCCAGTTGCCCACACGCGTTAAAGAACCAGAATCTTAATCAGGGCGAATAGCAAGCAATCCCATGTGACTTTTCAGGTTCTTTTCCTAGATCGGAACTTCATTTTTGACTACCAAAGCCCTCTCCATTCCCAATCACCCACCTCTCTATTTGAGACCATGAAGGATAAATCGCTTCTTTTCATCACCTCCCAGCTCCCTTACCCTCCTTTCAAAGGTGGAGTCAGCACGTCTTGGAATTTCATCAATTACCTGTCCAAGCACTTCCGTACCTCGATGATCACCATTCTCAAATGGGATGATCCTGAGTATGAGCAAGAATTTCTCAGCAAAGTGGACCTCGATAATTACTACAGCTATGAGCTGAATGTGGACCGCTCGGCTGGTACGGTAGCCAAGAGCTACATGAAAGGGGTGCCTATCAACCTCGTGCGGAACTATGACATGGTGCTGGAGGCGAAGATTCTGGAGTGGTTGGAGAAGTTCAAATTCGACTTCGTATTTGTGGATCATTACGAGATGTTCCAATACATCCCGGATAACATTCAGTCGAAAACCATCATGCACGAGCACAATGCAGAGTTCGTCATGTGGCAGCGCTACTCCGAGGTGAGCACCAATCCGATGAAGAAGCTGGTGACCTCTATGGAATCCAAGCGCATCAAGAAGATGGAGGCCGCCTACTGCCGTAAAGCAGACATGGTGCTGGCCAATCCGAACGATCAGGAGATTTTGTCCGAGCTAATCAACCATGAAGGAAGGATTGAGCAAATCATTCCTTGCGGCGAAGACTTTATGCTAGAATGGCCAGATTTGTCGTGGCACAACACCGAGAAATCGATCCTCTATGTGGGTTCTCTTGGATGGGAAGCCAATGTGGATGGTCTGCTGTGGTACCTCGAAGAAGGCTGGGAAGCCACCAGGAAGCTTCATCCTGATTTGAAATTTTATATTGTCGGAAAGCAGCCCGACCCCCGCATCGTGGAGCTGGCGGAGAAGCTGGAAGGCGTAGTTATGACGGGATTTGTGGAAGATTTAGAGGATTACTATGGTAAATGCCGGGTTTTCATCACGCCGCTGCGATTTGGGTCCGGTGTAAAGCTTAAGGTCATGAACTCTATGTTCCGGGGTCTGCCTGTGGTCACGACGCCCATTGGCTCGGAAGGCATGCCTGTAGAAAATGGCGTTCATCTCTACCACACACAAGACATGGGAGAGTTTGTCAAGTACATCGACGACCTGTTGACGAATCAGGTGACGTGGGAGAGAATGCGTACTGAGTCCCGCAACATCACACGAGAGCAGTTTTCCTGGGCCTACCAGCTAGACAATATCAAGCGCAACATACTCTCCCTGACCGAGACTGTGAGGGCATAAGGCAAGGCCCAACCGACTCTTTTGCCCCCGAGTCCTTTTGGTTTCTGCCATTCTCCCACGACTAATCACTTCTCCTTTTCATATCACATGGGTATCAAACAACGACTCGAAGCCTTTATCAAAAAAAGCCCGTGGCTCAATGAGCGGATGGGCTACGTCTTCGAGCTACAGACTTACCTTCAGTTTCTGATTCGGCCCAAGCGGACACCCGCAAAAAAATTCATCATTTTCGGTACGGGTCGCAGTGGCTCCACCCTCTTGGTGAGTCTCATGGATTCCAACTCGCACATCTTTTGCGACAATGAGATCTACCACCGGAAAGTGATGTTCCCCAAGACGTATCGGGAAGCTCGTGCTAAGCTCGCTAACAAGGAGGTCTATGGCTTCAAGCTATTGATGTACCACATCAGCCTCAAGCTCGGGATTCCAAATGAAAAATTTGGTGACTACCTCCAAAGCCTCGTGGACGACGGTTACCAGATCATTCACCTTCGTCGCCACAACGTCGTTCGCCAAGCCCTTTCCAATGTGTATGCCCGGCACAGGGGCCAGTTTCACTCGAACTCCACGGTTGGCAAAAAGACCGATCAAAAAATGGTGGTTCAATTAGCCGAGTTGGAGCGATGGATTCGCGACATCGAAGAGCAGGCTCATTGGGAGCTCGAATTGCTTCGAGACATTCCTCACCTCTCACTGAGCTATGAAGCCGACCTCGAAACCCAGTCAGCCCACGGGCAGACCCTCAAGCGAGTGTCCCAGTTTCTGGGTGTGACAGTAGAGCCACCGGAGACCGCTCTCAAGAAAGTGACCCCGAAAAGCCTCGATTCCTTTATTGTGAATCATCAAGAAGTCCTTGCGCTGCTCGATCGTTATGGATGGGGGCACTACCTTGAAGACGA